>JAZKZG010000167.1:0-5756 GCA_045612565.1 Eubacteriales bacterium | reverse complement strand
GATCCCACACCGGATCCCGATCCCACACCGGATCCTGATCCTAAACCTCAACCTACGCCTGATCCCAAACCTGAACCCACTCCATCGGTTGAAATAAAGGATACATCAAAGATGTTTACCGACATCAAGGCAAAAGGTTGGTACAAAGAGTATGTTGACTATTCGGTGGCATACGGTATATTTACCGGTACAGGCAACAACCAATTTTCACCGTCAATGAATATCACACGCGCTCAGTTTGTTCAAGTTCTTGCAAATCTTGTCGGTGTTGATACTTCAAACAGAAATGTAACGACATCATTCAAGGATGTACCTGCTAAAAAGTGGTATACATCTGCAGTTAAATGGGCAAGTGAAAACAAGATAGTAAATGGCGTTGGTGACGGTAAATTTGAACCTAATTCCAACGTGACCCGTGAGCAGATGTGTGTAATGCTCGTTAACTTTGCAAAATTCAAAGGTATTACTCTCAAAATAGCAGAGGGTAAAGAAAGCTTTGCAGATGACGCAAAAATCAGTAAATGGGCAAAAACAGCGGTTTACACCTGTCAGCAGGCAGATATAGTAAACGGTAAAGGTGCAGGTAAATTTGACCCCAAAGGCACAGGCACCCGTGCAGAAGCATCTGTAATGTTTACAAAATTCCACAAAGATTATATGTCAAAATAATAAAAAACAGGTCGATTTATATCGACCTGTTTTTTACTTAAACACCGGAATGATAAATTCAATCTCCGAGTCAAGCGTTCCGCCTGCTTTGTGTGCTTTGTAATAATTCTGAGCATCTTTAACAGGCGCGTAAATATCTGTCATATATTGGTGCCAACTGTAGTTTGGTGTAAACGAGAACTTCATAAAATAGATAGTGTTTTGTTGGCAGCTTATGTACTGTTTTTTAACCCACGCCGCGCCTTCAATTATGGCTCTGCGTTTCGAGTTCCAGTTTTGCTGTTTTGCGTATGAAGCACCGCCAATAAGTGGATTTGAATCCACAGCACCAATGCCGTAAAAATTATAGTACCCTTCGTATCCGTTGACTTGTCCCATCGAAAGTTTGCTTGTGCCGTAACCTGTTTCAAGACCTGCACGTGCCGCAATAAAGTAAGGTGACAGCCCTGTTGATTTTGCAGCATCCATGACATATGAAACGTAAGTGTTGTCATTCCAGATTGACCTGATACCCTCATCATTATATGAACTTTCATTATAATTTTGCTTTTCGAACATAAATATGTTTTGTTCATCGAGGAAATTGACGGGGTTGACACACTCTGTTATCTGTTCGATTGTAGCCTGAACACCTGTATTGTGGAGTGTTGAACTTGCACCGAGTTGACTTTTTGCATAGTCTTCGAGTTTTAGTCCTGTTTTAACAAAGGTGAATTTCCAATTTGGATATTTTGCTTGTAATTTTTCGATTTTTTCTTTGTATTCATCGGGCATTTTGGTTTCGTTTAACCCTGTGAAAATACTTGATTTAGGAACCAGAACAATTTTTCCCACATCTTTGCCGCTGCAAACCTGAACGCGTACTTTGTCATCTTCGTGACCTAGTACAAGAACCCATGAGTCTTTACTTATGTTTTCTTTCTTTTCAAGCATACGACCGTATGACAGGTCATAGGTTTTATCGGATATAACAATGGTTATTGTGTGAGTAATATCTGCGATTGTAATTGTCACTTCAACGGTATTGCGACCTGCGCCAAGTTGTAGATTGTCTCCGAGTTTTGCATATGTAACGAGTCCGCATTGCTGTGTTACTTTTATCGAAACACTTGCTTGTTTCGGTGAGTACATAACGTCGGTTATTTTCTTTTCTTCAAGCGACTGTACAGTTGCAGTGTAATATGTGTTCTCTTCCGAAAAACCGGGGGAGAGTTCAAAACCGTATGTTTCAATGTCAAGTACGGTAATCGCTGTATGCTCAAGCACAAAGCCATATTCTGTGCCGCTGTTCTCGCCGCTGTGTGAATAAACTGACATCGCATAAGCATTCTGTAACCCGTACATCGATATACTTTCTTGTTTACTTGCATCATAAATATATTGTCCGATTATCTTTTTGTCAGCGTCGTATATAACAACATTAATATTATGAGATGCATTTGTGAAGCGAACAACCGATTTGTTTATGTAGTCGGTAATATCTTTTGGTAAAACAAAGTAGTCTTCATCTCCGTAATAGTCGAATTTGCCTTTTATCTCGGTGTTTGACCCTGCATATACCATCTGCCACATCCATTCGTTGTCATCAGACGGCAGATTTATCGAAAACGGCTTTACATCTTTTTCAAATGACCCTGTTACTGCAAGATAATATTTTCCCGATCCTCTGTCTTTGTACTTTATTTCAATGCTTTCTTTAAGATTGTTAAGTCCTGTTGCAATAGTGTTCATATTGCGGTCATAAAGAGTGTATTTTATGTTACCCGAAAGATTGCCGAGCATAACACTCAAAAACTCGTTGTCTGTTTCAAATTCAAAATAAATCGACTCAAGTTTTTCGGTAAAAGCAGCGTAATATGTATATCCCTTCATGATCCTGTGCGGTGTAATGTCACTGTGTCCGAGAATACCTTCTGATAAAATCACCTCAAAGGCATCTTCTTTGGGAACTTCGGCACCGCCTTTAAGAGTGAACATCTTATCATTTTTTTCAATAAATTCAACAACTTCACCGTTATAAAAAATAACGTTCTTGCTACCTGTATACGAGTTTTTTGTATCAGGTAAAATGCTGACATCCTCTTTGGTAAAATCGGTAGTCACAATGTTTTCTGACATAACAATATTGTATACCTTGTCAGGGCGTTTTTGTTTTCGGTATATATCCAACTGATCTTTTTTATAAAAGAATCCCATATCAGAGTTTGTGACAAAAGTAGGTTCATCAAACGCCTCGAGGTTTCCTTCCTCGTCATATACAAATTTTTCTTGCTTGGGCAGTGCAAACAGAACAAGCACCGTAATAAACAAGCAAGGAATAATGATTAAAAGTGTTTTAAACAGTTTAACGTAAATCACCGCCTTTACCAAAATATTTTAATATATAATTTTATATAAATCAACTGTAAATTTTAAAAATGTTATTGTAAATTATTGCCGTGTGTTGTATAATTAATAAAGTTTATTTTTTGTGAGGATTTTTTTAAAAATGAAAAAAATAGTTTCACTTATTTTAGTATTGGTACTTTCAATGACACTGCTTTGCGGTTGTAAAAAGGAATCGTCATCACGTCCTTTTGATTATGACTTGTCAAAGTATATAACTCTTGGAGATTATGTAGGTATCGAATATACTTATGAAGTACAACCCGTAACACAGGAAGGTATTGACAACTTTGTAAATTCTGCACTTACCGAAAAGGGTTACGGTGAAGAAAAAACAATTACTGACCGCGCTGTTAAAGTTGGCGATACTGTAAATATTGCTTTTGAGGGCAAACTTGACGGAAAAACTTTTGAGGGTGGCTCATCAGAGAGTTATGACCTCGTTATCGGAAGTAATTCGTTTATCGAAGGTTTTGAAGACGGCCTTGTTGGTGCAAAAACAGGCGAAAAACGCAGCCTTAACCTCAAATTCCCCGAAAACTACGGCAAAGATGAATTGAATGGTAAAGATGTTGTTTTTGATGTTACTGTAAAATCAATTAAAGCAAAGGTTTATCCCGAACTTACCGACAAAATTGTTTCTGAAATTTCAGACAAAAAAACAGTTGATGAATATCTTAAGTACGCTAATGAACAAGTTCTTGCTCAGAACGAGCAAAACGCAAAAAACAAGATGGAAAGCGACGTTTGGACAAAGGTAATTTCAAATGTAAAGGTAACAAGCCTTCCTGAAGAAGAAATCAAAAATTATAAAAAACTTATTTTAGAGAACTATGACAAATCTGCACAGTCACAATATGGTATGTCATACGAAGAACTGTTAAAGGCTTACGGCAAAACTCTTGATGATATCGATGCAGAACTTGTAACACAGGCAGAACAAGCTGTTAAAGAATATATGACAATTGTTGCAATAGCACGTGCCGAAGATCTTGATATCACAGACGAAGAATATAATAAACAACTCGTTGAATATGCTGAGTCAAACGGCTATAAATCAGCTAAAGAATTTCAGGAAGCAATTGACGAGAGCCAGTTCTATCTTACGCTCGTTATTGAAAAGGTAATGGATTTTGTTGTAGAAAACGCAACTAATGTAGGAGAAAAATAATGAAGTATATAGTAATGCTTGCCGATGGTATGGCAGATTATCCCGTACCTGAGCTTGATGGCAAAACACCTCTTATGGTGGCAAATACACCTAATATGGACTTCCTTGCAAAAAATGGCGCGGTAGGTCTTGCTAAAACTGTTCCTGACGGTATGGCACCGGGTTCGGATACAGCAAACCTTTCGGTTATGGGATATGACCCTAAAATCTATTATACAGGCCGTTCACCGCTCGAGGCTGTGAGCATGGGAATCGATTTGTCACTTTCTGATGTAACTTTCCGTTGTAATCTTGTAACTCTCAGCGATACTGAAAACTATGAAGATGCTGTTATGGTTGATTACTCTGCAGGCGAGATAACAACAGCGGAATCAACTGAACTTGTTAACTATCTTAACGAACATTTTAAGACAGAATACATCAATCTTTACCCCGGTATAAGCTATCGTCATTGCCTTGTTTCTAAAAACTTCAAAACCGGTGGTATTCTCACACCTCCACATGACATTTCTAAAAAACCGATCAAAGACCATCTTCCCAAGGGTGAGAATGCAGAAATCCTTTTGGATATGATGCGCCGCTCACGTGAACTTTTAAAAGATCATCCAGTTAATAAAAAGCGTATTGCAGAGGGCAAAAATCCTGCTACTTCCTGCTGGTTCTGGGGCGAGGGTACAAAACCTGCGTTAACATCTTTTAAAGATAGATTTAATATTCAGGGTGGTGTAATCTCAGCCGTTGACCTTATAAAAGGCATCGGTATTTGTGCCGGTCACAAACTTTGTGAGGTTGAAGGTGCAACAGGTAACTGGGACACCAACTTTATCGGTAAGGCAAATGCCGCACTTGCTCTTTTGAATGACGGATGTGATTATGTTTATATTCACGTTGAAGCCCCTGATGAATGCGGACATCATGGTGATATTAACCACAAAATTGAATCAATTGAAGCAATTGATAAACAGATTCTCGGCACGATAATTCCCGAAATGCAAAAACGTGATGAGGATTTTTCAATCCTTGTTATGCCTGACCATCCCACACCAATCAGCTGTATGACACATGTAAGCGACCCTGTTCCGTTTATACTCTATTCAAGTGTAAACAAACTCGGTCCGTCTGCAAATATATATAATGAAGAAACTGCAAAGGCAACGGGTCTTTATGTTGCAAACGCCGCAGACCTTTCAGAACATCTTATTTCTAACAAAATTTAGTATTAACACGGAAAAGTTGTCACTTTTCCGTGTTTTTATTTTAAAAAAGGACTTGAAAAAACAAAATCTATGTGTTATCATAGTAATACTTTACAAAGATAAAGCACTAAAGTGCTAAAAATTAAGGAGAGAAAAATGAAAAAGATTTTAGCAGTTATGCTCGTAGTAGTAATGGCTCTTTGCCTTCTTACAGGCTGCGGCGAAAAAGCAAAAGTTGTTGTTGCCGAAAAAGAATCGGCAGGTGAAGGCGTTGCTCAGACACTTGAGGGTTATGAGTACACAGCAGTTGACACACAGGCAAAGGCTCTTATGGA
>JAZKZG010000166.1:0-17400 GCA_045612565.1 Eubacteriales bacterium | reverse complement strand
ACAGACTGCCTGTTATGACCTACGTTCTCGAATATAATTTTGATATTATTTCTCAGGCGATTGTGAGAGAAATGCGCCGAAACGGATGTGTTTTTTATTTAAAAAACGACATTGAGGCACTGGACGCCATCGCAACACGGCTGACTCTCGCCATTCCCGACGCAAGAATTGTGGTGGCTCATGGAAAGATGAGTGCAACCGAGATTGAAAATGCCTGGGAAGCTGTAACAAATCACAAGGCGGACATTCTGCTTTGCACAACCATTATTGAAACGGGTATTGACGTCAGTTTTGCAAATACGCTCATTATTGAAGACGCTGACAGAATGGGACTTGCACAGTTGCATCAAATACGCGGACGTGTTGGTCGCGGTTCAAGACGCGCGTATGCATATCTTACCTACAAAAAGGACAAAAACCCAAGCGAAATTGCATCAAAGCGTCTTACCACCATTAAAGAGTTTACCGAGTTTGGCGCGGGGCTTAAAATTGCAATGCGTGACCTCGAAATACGCGGTGCGGGAAGCCTTCTCGGTGAGCGTCAACACGGTAATATGAGTGCGGTTGGCTATGATACGTACATGGAAATATTAAAAAATGTAATACTTGTCGAACAAGGAAAGGCACCCGAAATAAAAAGCGATTGCACGGTGGATATTTCGGTCAGTGCATATATTCCTAAAACATATATCCCTTCCGAACGCACAAGGATTGATATTTACAAACGGATTGCCGCGATATCATCTAAAGACAGTTTTGACGATTGTTTTGACGAACTTTGCGACAGGTTTAAGCGTCCGCCTGAGTGCACGGTTAATCTTATGCGGATATCTCTTATAAGAAATATGGCAAGAAGTATGCACATTTACGATATCAAACAAAGAACAGACAATATTGTATTTTATTTTAATGCTCTCACCCCCGAAGATGTAGAGCGTGTACACGCGCATTTTGGTGCGGGTATGATGTTCTCTCCCGGTGAGCGACCGTATATAACACTTCGTCCCGACGGTAAAACACCTATTGAGAGAATGGAAGATTTTTTGACAGTATTTGCACAAAAAAATGACCTCGAATGAGGTCATTTTTTTATTCTTCTTTGCCTTTTACAAGGTTATCGATTGCTTTATCGGTATCATTATTTTGCTCTGAAAAAACGAAGTACAAACCAACCATCTCAAAGCAAAAGGAAACAAACAGTCCTGCAATGAAAGCATAGAATTGTTCAAAAAAATAAGTTAGAGAAATGCTGATTATAAATAAAAATATACCAAGAAGCATAAGTGCGATGCCTTTAATTCTTCTTTCCATTTTTTATCCTTTCTTCTACTTTATTTACGGTAAAGTATACAAGGTAGCCAAGTGCGATACCGATCAGGGTGCCGAGCAGGATATCGGTAAAGAAATGGACATAAAGATACATCCTTGAAAATGCGATAAGCACTGCAACAATGAGTGCGGGTATACCCCATTTTTTATTATTTAAGAAAATAACAACGGCACATTCGATTGACGAAAGTGTATGCCCCGATGGGCAGGAATATCCATGAGGAGCAGATATGATAAGCGACGTGAGCATCTCAGGATTTTGCACAAACGGACGCGGACGCGCGATTATATTTTTGAGTGCCATATTACCGATTAAAGTACCAAGAATAAGCACGATTCCAAGCATAATTCCGCACTTACGTGTCTTTTTAAAACAAAGGCACAAAACGGCAATTGTTATCCACAAAATACCCTCGTCACCAAGATGAGTGAAAAACACAAAAAATGCATCAAGCACAGGGTTTGTGATAGTTTGTATTGCATCTAAAATTTTAAAATCAATGTTCGTCATCAAGAGATTCCTCCTCAAAAACAGGCAAATTCACGGTGACGGTGGTGCCGATACCGAGTTCACTTTCGATATCAAGACTGCCGCCGTGAAGACGCACAATTTCATCCGACACGCCAAGACCGATGCCCGAACCGCGCTTTTGCGACGCACCCTTATAGAACATCTCCTTAATAAACGGCAAGTCTTCTTTGCTTATACCCGCGCCGAAGTCCTCGATAATAAAACTTATCATATCCTCGGTGCGCGAGGTGGTTACATTTATGTCAGCACCGGGATTTGAGTGCTTTATCGCGTTATCGATGATGTTAAAGAACACCTGTTTTAGTCTGTCGGTATCACCGTTTACAAGGCAGTCTGTAACATTCATATTGTAGACAATATTTATCTTTTCACCTTTGGCACGTTCACTCATCATAAACACTGTGTCCTCAAACTCGGCAACAGCATCAATAATTGAGGGCGAAATTGACAGTCTACCGCTTTGCATACGCGACATATCAAGCATCTCTTCCACCATTTTTGAAAGGCGGTTAGTCTCACTGTTGATAATTGTAACACCGCGGTGCGAAAGTTCGTCAAGCCTGTCGTCTGCCATCATTGTTTCACTCCAACCGCGGATGGCGGTAATGGGAGTACGCAGTTCGTGTGAGATTTGCGAAATAAAGTCGTTTTTGACCTTTTGCGAGTCGGCAAGTTCCTTTGCCATATGGTTAATATTGCGTGAAAGTTCACCGATTTCGTCGTTTGAATTATTCTTTAAAAGTGTACTGTTAAGGTTACCTTTTGCAATATCGAGTGCAACCTTGTTTATTTCACCCACAGGGATAACAATGGATTTTACAAAGTAAAGTCCCGAAAAAGCGGTGAGCGCGACAATGAAAAAGCCGATTGCGCCAATTATCCAATAGATTGTGGTAAGAAAGTCTTCCATATTTTTTATTGACGCGAGCATACGGATTGTACCGCAAACGCGCCCCTCGGTATTGTGCACAGGAACCGCAACCGAATAAATATGCTCACTCTTGCTGTCGGGATGCCCCTCCCAGAATGACGTGGTACCGCTGCGCGCGGCAATCACGTCGGGCGAGATGGTAACATCGCTAACAGCAAAACCTGTTGACGAAAAGACGTTTTTACCCGAAAGGTTTGAAACTTGCATTTCCATTATTGATTTTTTATCAAAATCACCCACAAGCAATTGCGCACAGGTGGTAAAATCACGGTACTGCGGATAAACAAATGTTTCAAAATATTTAGCGGCGCTTTCTGCCTCGGTTTTTAGCGAGTTTTTGGCAGAAACGGTGTAAAAGTTTGATACAAACACCGAGAGGATTATACACGAAAAAGTTGCAACCGCAACAACGGGTGCAAACACGTTTAACACCCAACGTGTTGTAATACCCGACAGGTATTTATCGCGAAATTCATCAAAGAATTTTTTAATTTTATTTATGGCTTCGGTTTGCATAAATTATTCGTTACCCCATCTGTAGCCAAAGCCCCACACTGTCTGGATATAGGTAGGAGCCCCGGCATCGTCTTCAATTTTTATACGCAGTCTGCGAATGTTCACATCAACAATCTTGTGTTTATCACCCGCAAAACTGTCATTCCATACATTTTTGAATATCTCCTCGCGCGAGAAAGCGTCGGCGGGGTTTTCCATAAACAGTTTTATGAGCTGATACTCAACCTGTGTCAGTTCGATTTTTTTGCCGTTTTTGGTGAGTGTACGGCTTTTGAGGTTAAGCACAAACGGCTCGTAAACAATCTCATTTGACGGTTTTTCGGGAGTAGCACCCTTCATCATCTGCACACGTCTGTAAAGGCTGTCGACACGCACGATGAGTTCGAGCGGAGAGAACGGCTTTGCAACATAGTCGTCGGCACCGTTCATAAGACCGGTTACCTTATCGTTTTCCTGCACCTTTGCAGTAAGCATAATTATACCGACTTTCTGATTTGATGCACGGATTGTTTTGCACACTTCAAAGCCGTCGATGCCTGGAAGCATTACGTCAAGGACCGCGATATCGGTATCGGGGTTTTTATCAAAAAGTTCAAGTGCTTCTTCACCTGATGCCGCCTCGATTATATCGTAGCCTGCACGCGAGAGGTTAAGCACAACAAAGTCGCGGATTGATTTTTCGTCTTCGAGAACAAGTACTTTTTTCATTGATTTTCTCCTATGATATCAGCTTGAATAAGTTTTTAAAGAGGTTTGTATCAACCTTAAAGCCTTCGGGAAGTTCGCTTGAATACTGCCTGAAAGCATATACGTTTTCGTTTGATTTTTCGATGAGTGACCAACCGAGGCTCGTCATATCTTCCGAAAATTCCTGTTGCGAGAACACACGTACGGTAAACATCGGCACATTGCCCTCGTCACCGAGCATATAGAAGTGTATCTGTCTGTCAGTTGCAGGGTCCTTTTGAACAGTGATATGTCCCAACCACGACGAATCTAGTTTTATTATAAACTTTTCGTTTGCACTGGTATATGCATTCATAATTAGTTTTGGTTCTATGGAGTTTACATCGTACCAATCGATATATGAAAGCGTTTCGACTTTACCTGCGTTTTCATATGACGGGAACAGTCTTTCAACAGGGATATCGGGAACACCGTCTGCGTTTACATCGGTACAGGTAACGGTGGAATTACGCTTTGTGACAACACCCGAAACAACTGATGCATTTGAGATATCACCCGTTTTTGAAACGGTTAACAGTTCACTTACAAAGAGTCCGTTTGCGAGTTGCTCGTCGATAAACACAGCGTTTATATTGCCACTGATTTTTGCGCTCTGAACGTTTATGATTGCCGATACGTCATTATTAAGGGCCGCGGTGCCTGTAACCGAAATACCTGTCACACCCGTGGCAATAAGTGAAGCCGAGGCGGTGTTTGAGGTGGCGTTTCTTGAAAGACTGACAATATTATTTTCAAAAACAACAAGTGCAGTATAAAGCCCTGTAAACACGCTGGTTATTTGCCCATCGTCTGAAATTGTAAATATTTCGAGTGCTTTTTCGTCACCGATGAGGTACTGCCAACCGATTACAATCTCTTTTTGTCCGTCTCCGTCGTGGTCAAAAAAGTTTACACAGTCAACGGCGGTTGCCGACTGGCTTTGCGACATACCGTACGTCTGCCACTTCTGACCGTCTTGTTTTAATATTGTAAAACTTACGTTTTTGTTGCTGTCGGTAGTGTAAAAACAAAGCGCCTCTTTCTGACCGTCACCCGTTATATCAACAGTCACAACAGCATTCTGATAGTTACCGCTTTTGGGATATACGAGTGAAAATCCCTCGCCCACTGCCGTTGCAAGTGCTTTTTGAATCTGTTGGTTTGCCGCGTTCATCTGCGGCGGTGACAAAAGCGCGTTTGTATCAAACTTTGAAATTGTACACGATGACAAAAGCAAAAGCGCACAAATTAAAGCAACTAAAAGCTTTATTTTTTTCATAATCTATTCACCAAGGTCAAGTATTTTTTGTGCGGCACAAAGAACACCGAGTTTGCCGCTTTCAAAAGTAAGTCCGCCCTGTAAAAACGCAAGGTAAGGAGGGCGGATGGGACCGTCTGCCGAAAGTTCGATTGAAGCACCCGAAACAAATGCACCTGCCGCCATAATAACCTCGTCACTGTATCCCGGCATTGCATAAGGCACGGGGGTTACAAAACTGTCTATAGGTGCACCCTGTTGGATTCCCTCACAGAACTTTATGAGTTTTTCGGGGGTTTTACAGGCAACAGTCTGAATTATGTCGTAGCGGTCGCTGTTCGGCTGTGGGTTTACATCATAACCCATAGCATTAAAGAGTGCCGATGCAAAAGACGCAGTCTTGAGTGCCTGTGCAACGGTATGCGGTGCCATAAAGAAACCCTGATAAAAGTCGGCAAGGTATGCACCTGTTGCCGCACTCTCACGCCCGATGCCGGGGCAGGTCAAGCGGAAAGAGCATCTTTCAACACACTCTTTTGTACCCGCTATGTATGCGCCTGTTTTGGCAAGTCCGCCGCCTGCGTTCTTTATAAGTGAGCCGACCATAAGGTCAACCCCGTAATAAACTGGTTCGTGTTCTTCACAAAACTCACCGTAGCAATTATCGACCATAACATACACATCGGAACGGATATTTTTTACAAATGCGGTGATATCACCGATTTCTTTTGATGAAAGTGTTTTACGGTCAAGATAACCTTTTGATTTTTGAATAAACACAAGTTTTATGCTCTTGTCGGCGAGTGCAGATGCTATTGCATCTTTGTCAAAATCACCGTCTTTAAAGTCAACCTCGGCATAATCAATGCCATAGTCTTTAAGACTTCCCTCGCCCTCATTTATTCCTATGACATCATATAGTGTGTCATAGGGACTGCCTGTGATTGAAAGCATTTTGTCACCTGTGCGAAGCATACCGAAAAGCGCAACTGTTAAAACGTGCGTACCCGATACAAACTGCGGACGCACAAGTGCATCCTCGCACTCAAATGCACGTGCAAATACGCGGTCGAGTGCATCCCTGCCGACGTCGGTATAACCGTAGCCTGTCGAACCTTTAAGGTGCGCGTCACTTATACGTTCAGCATTAAAAGCATCAAGCACCTTTTTGGTACAAAAAGTGCAAATATCGTCAATTCTTTTAAAATCATTTGCAGCAATCTCAGTTGCCTTTTCACTTAAAATTTTTAAATCTGTCATATTTATTCCTTTTTTCAGAGGAGTATATCACCCCACCATACATAGTATAATAATTATTATACTATTTATATTAATCAAAGTCAATTATAAAAAAAGTATAGACTAATGATAAAATGTTTGCTATAATATGCTATACGGAGGAATAGTGACTATGAAAAGAAATGTTTTAGCTTACGATTTCGGTGCATCGAGCGGCAGAGCAATGCTTGGTACATACGAAAACGGAAAAATAGATATTAAAGAAATCCATAGATTTTCAAACGACCCCGTTACCGTGGGTGATACATACTATTGGGACGTACTTCGTCTTTACCACGAGATAAAATGCGGTCTTATAAAGGCAAAAGAATATGATAAATATGACAGCATCGGCATCGACACATGGGGTGTAAGTTTTGGCGTAATTGACAAAAACGGCAGACTTATGAACAACCTCATCCACTACCGTGATCTTGCTTTTGACGATGCAAAAGATAGATTTTTAAAAGATTTTCCCTTTGACAAGTTATATGAAGTAACCGGTATACAGGAACTCCCCTTCAATACTGTTTTTCAACTTTATTCATTAAAAGAGACAGCACCTTACGTGATTGACAATGCAGGAAAAATCGTGCTTATTGCCGACCTCTTTAACTACTTCTTGACCGGTAAAACGGTTGCCGACTATACAATGGCATCGACAACAGCACTGCTTGATGTAAACTCACGCGATTGGTCAGACAAAGTATTTAATGAATTGGAAATTGACAAATCGCTTATGTGCGATATTGTAATGCCCGGAACAGTTATCGGTGAAGTAAGTGACGCTGTATGTGACGAACTTTTAATTGACAAATCAAAAGTTGTATCTGTTGCATCGCACGACACTGCATCGGCTGTAATTGCAGTTCCCACAAACGAAAAGAACGTGGCTTACATCAGTTGCGGTACATGGAGCCTTTTCGGCACCGAACTCGACAACCCCAACACCGACAAAGCGGCACTCGATGCCAACTTTACAAACGAAGGCGGCTTTGGCGGCAAAATCAGATTTTTAAAGAATATTATGGGTCTGTGGCTCATTCAGGAATCACGCAGACATTGGGCGCGTACAGGTCACGAGTACAGTTTTGCAGAACTTGAAAAACTCGCGCTTGAAGTAAAACCGTTCGAAAGCATAATCGACGTTGATGACCCGCGCTTTTCACCTCCCGGCGATATGCCCGGACGCGTTGCAGACTATTGTCGCGAAACAGGTCAGAAAGTACCCGAGACTGTTGGTGAGGTTATGCAGTGCATCTACTGCTCACTCGCCCTCAAATACCGTGCAACACTCGATAATATGCAGAATATCTGTGGCAAAAAGTTCGGCGCAATCCATATGGTAGGTGGCGGCATCAAAGATACACTTCTCTGCCGTCTTACCGCAAACGCATGCGGTGTTCCTGTTCTGGCAGGTCCTGTTGAGGCAACCGTTATAGGTAACATTGCAACACAACTTATTGCCCTTGGCGACATCAAGGATATTGAGGAGGCACGTGACGTCATTGCACGTTCATTCCCCATCACAGAGTACAAACCCGAAAACACCGAGTTGTTTGAAGAGGGTTACAGAAAATATAAAGAGATCAGAAAGTAAAAGAGAACTATGGAAGAGAGTATGTTGAAAATAGGCGGTGTGTCAGTTGACACACTCGTTAAAAAAGCAGGTACACCGCTTATTGTTTATGACGAAGGTGCGCTTCGCGAAAAACTGCATAAGTTTAAAACAAGTTTTGCCCATCCTGAGTTTGAAACACAGATCATTTATGCAAGTAAAGCATTTTCGTGTACCGCAATGCTAAAACTCGCAAGTGAATACGGCATCGGACTCGACTCGGTAAGCGGCGGCGAACTCGCGGCAGCAATCCACGCAGGATTTGATATGAATGAGATTGTGTTCCACGGCAACAACAAAACACCCGCCGAACTTGAAATGGCTATAAAAAACGGTGTAGGTTGCATTGTTGTTGACGGGCAGATGGAACTCGACAAAATAATTGAGATTGCAACAAAACTCAAAAAAACAGCAAAAGTTTTAATCCGAGTAAACCCCGGAATTGATGCCGACACACACAAATACATCATCACCGCCAACATCGACAGCAAGTTCGGTATTTCGATCCACCAGAAAGACGTCATATTAAAGATGATAAAAAAAGCGATTGGGTGCGAATACGTAGACTTTGACGGACTGCACGTTCACATCGGTTCGCAGATTTTTGGCATTGATCCGTTTATTGCAGGTGTTGACACAATCTTTGCATTTGCTAAATCTGTCGAGGACAAAGGCTTTAAAATTAACACAATCGACCTTGGTGGCGGATTTGCGGCAACTTACGTCAAAGGTGACGTACCCGAGCCGATTGAAAAGGTGTGCGCCGCAATACTTGATTCATGCAGTGAAAACAACAAAAAGCACGGTATGAGTGTTAAAAAGATTATGATAGAGCCGGGTCGCAGTATGGTAGCAGAAGCGGCAACTACACTCTATACCGTTGGTTATTCAAAAAAGACCGCAAACAAAAAGTATGTGTTTGTTGACGGCGGTATGGCAGACAATATCCGACCTGCGCTTTACGGCGCAAAATATAGATGTGCCCTTGCAAACCGACTGAATGACAAGCCAACAGAACACGTTACAATTGCGGGTAAATGCTGTGAAAGCGGCGATATCATTATTGAGGATGCGCATCTGCCAAAGGCAAACGAGGGTGATATTCTTGCCGTGTTTACAACAGGTGCTTACGGCTACAGCATGGCAAGTAACTATAACAGACTGGGACTGCCTGCCGTTGTATTTGCAATGGACGGAAAAGCGCGTCTTGTTATAAAGCGTCAGTCTTTTGAAGATATGTGGGCGCTTGATTGCGACAATGAGATATAAGGAGAAAAAATATGGACATCAGAGGACTTAAAGGATCAATAGTAGCACTCGTTACACCGTTCAACGATGACGGCACTGTAAATTTCGAAGTGCTTTCACAGTTAATTGAATTTCACATCGAAAACAAAACCGATGCAATACTCATACTCGGTACAACAGGCGAATCGTCAACAATGTCACACGAAGAAGACGATGCGGTTTGCGAATTTACAGTAAAACAGGTTGCAGGACGTGTACCCGTTATTGCAGGCAGCGGTTCAAACTGCACCGAGACTATGCTTGAAAAGAGTCTCAGATATCAAGAACTGGGTGCCGACGGACTTCTTGTTATTTCGCCATATTACAACAAGGCAAATGACGAAGGTATGTACCGCCACTTCAAAACCGTTGCGGATTCCGTAAAAATCCCCTGCATTTTATACAACGTACCTGGCAGAACAGGCTGCAGTATCTCTGAAAACGTTATTGCACGTCTTAAAGACCACCCCAACATTATGGGTATTAAAGAAGCTTCGGGCAATATGAGTTACACCGCTAAGATTGCAAAGCATCTGTCAGATGACTTTGTTATGTACAGCGGTAACGATGACATTATTGTTCCCACACTCGCGCTCGGCGGTTCGGGTGTTATCTCGGTTCTGGCAAACTGCCTCCCGCGTGAGACTCACGATATGGTTTTTGACTATCTTAACGGCAATACCAAAAAAGCTACCGAGTCACAGCTTAAATACCTCGATTTTGCAAATTCACTCTTTATTGAGGTTAACCCAATCCCCGTAAAAGCTGCTCTTAACCTTATGGGAATCAACGTTGGCGGCTACCGGCTCCCGCTTTGCGAGATGGATGAAGGCATCAAAACATAACTTGCAACCGAAATGAAAAAAATCGGTTTAATAAAATAAAGTAAAAAGCCACTTTTTAGTGGCTTTTTACATACATCTAAAGGATATATATGAACAACATTAATCAGAAAAACATTGAACTCGGACGTGTACGCTCTGTCATCCGCGATGCGTTTGAATACGGACTTGCACGAAAAAAAGTCGTGGGTGCCGACAATGTGTATGATTTCACTTTGGGCAATCCCAGCATCAGAACACCCGAATGTATTGACGAAACTATAAAACAACTCGTATCAGGAGATACCGTAAACATTCACGGCTACACCTCAGCAGCGGGAGATATGGCACTTCGAGAGGCGGTATCACGCAGCATAAATGAACGTTTTTTTGCAAAAACCACCTCCGATAACATTTATATCACCTGCGGTGCGGCGGCATCACTTACAATTACTTTGGGTGCGCTTTGCTGCGAAGGTGACGAGGTGATTGCATTTGCTCCGTATTTCCCCGAATACAAGGTATTCTGCGAGGGTGCAGGTGCAAAGTTTGTGACGGTCGATGCCGACCTTGACAGTTTTCAGATAAACTTTGATGATTTTGGCAAAAAAATAAACAAGCATACAAAGGCAGTTATTATCAATTCGCCCAATAACCCCTCGGGCGCGGTTTTAACAGAAGAGAGCATTATGCGCCTTTGCGGTCTGCTCGGTGAAAAATCAAAAGAGTACAGACACCCCATATACGTCATTGCCGACGAGCCTTACCGCGAACTCGTTTACTCGGATAACGCATTCGTTCCGTATATTATGAACTATTATGACAACTGCGTTGTATGTTATTCGTTCAGTAAATCTCTCTCGCTCCCGGGTGAACGTATAGGATATATTGCAGTATGCCCCAGATGTGATTTTGCCGACGATATATTTGCCGCAGTCTGCGGTGCAGGGCGCAGTCTGGGATACGTGTGTGCGCCTTCACTTTTGCAAAAAACAATTGCAAAAAACATAAACGCGGTATCGGACATTGACGCTTACCGCAAAAACAGAGATTTACTGTATAACGCGCTTTGCGAATATGGTTACGAGTGCGTTCATCCCGACGGTGCGTTTTATCTGTTTGTAAAAGCACCGAACGGCGATGCCAAAGCGTTTTGCGACAAGGCAAAAACGCTTGATATTCTGATTGTACCTTCTGATTCATTTGGATGCAAAGGATATGTGCGCATCGCATACTGCGTAGACCACGATATGATAAAACGCGCACTCCCCTATTTTAAAAAATTGATTGAGAAATAATTATGGACAACAAAGTAAAAGCACCGTGGCTTGAAAACTACGGCGAAGTGCCAAAAACACTTGAATACTCCCACGGCACACTGTATGAAGAAGTATGCAAAACAGCAAACAAGTACCCCAATTTTGTGGCATACGATTTTATGGGCAAAAAAACGCGCTACAACATATTGCTGACGCAGATTAATATCTGTGCAAACGCACTCGCGGCTCTTGGTATAAAAAAAGGTGACAGAGTGACGGTGGCACTCCCTAACTGTCCGCAGGCGGTAATTATGTTTTACGCCATCAACGCCGTGGGTGCCGTTGCAAATATGATTCATCCGCTTTCGAGCGAAAACGAAATCAAGTTTTTTATAAATAAATCAAAGAGTGTACTCGCATTAACGCTTGACCAGTTTTATGAAAAGTTTTCGCACATACGCGCGGACACCACGCTTAAAAATCTGATTATCACAAGCATAAAAGATGCGCTGTTGCCATTAACAAAAATCGGATATATGCTCACAGCGGGTAGGAAAATTAAAAAACTCCCAAAAGATGCACCCGTCATTTTGTGGACCGAATTTTTACAAGACATAAAAGTAAAAAACTTTACACATACCGAGCAAAGCGCTAATGAAGCGGCAGTCATTTTATACAGCGGTGGTACAACAGGTACCACCAAGGGAATTTTGCTGTCGAGTTATAATTTTAACGTGCTGAGCAAACAGATTATTGCAACCAACCCAATGTTTAAAGCAGGCGATAAAATGCTTGCCGTTATGCCGATGTTTCACGGTTTTGGGCTGGGAGTCAGCATTCATTCAATGCTCACAAACGGCGGCAGATGCATACTTGTGCCACGTTTTACCGCAAAAAGTTATGCAAAACTCATCAAAAAATACCGTTGTAACTTTATTGCAGGTGTGCCAACACTTTTTGAAGCACTGACTCGTCAAGATGTTATGAAAAATACCAACCTCAGTTGCCTTAAAGGTGTTTTCAGCGGCGGCGACAGTCTTTCGGTTGAACTCAAGCGAAAATTTGATGATTTCCTTAAAGAACATAACTCAAAAATACAAATTCGCGAAGGTTACGGAACCACCGAATGCGTCACTGCAAGTTGCCTGACCCCCACTCATCTTTCAAAAGAAGGAAGTATCGGTCAGCCGTTTCCCGATATGTACTACAAAATTGTGGCAGTTGGAGGCGAAAATGAGTTACCATACGGTGAAGAGGGCGAAATCTGTATAAGCGGACCCACTGTTATGCTCGGATATATGGATAATGATGAAGAAACAAAATCCACCCTTAAAACACATGCTGACGGGCTGACCTGGCTTCATACAGGCGACCTTGGTACAATGGACAGTGACGGTTTTGTTTATTTTAAGCAACGCATAAAACGTATGATTGTAACAAGCGGTTATAACGTATATCCGTCGCAAATCGAAAACATAATTGATGCACACGAACTGGTACAGATGAGTTGCGTGATCGGTGTACCCGATCAACTCAAAATGCAAAAAATCAAGGCGTTTATTGTACTTAAAGACGGGGTTGCACCATGTGATGAATACAAATCGCTTTTGTTTGAATACCTCAAAAAAAACATCGCAAAATATGCTATGCCATACGATATTGAATTTAAAGAGTCACTCCCAAAAACTCTTGTAGGCAAAGTAAATTACCGCGAACTTGAGGCAGAGGAAATTAATAAACAAAAATAATTTGTATATAATAACTATATGAAACTACGTAAAGAAACAAAAATCATAATCGGTGCAACAGCTCTTATTTCGGCGACGGTAGGCGCATCAATTGCAACAATAAAGATGCTTACCGATATGGCAATAAAAAAGCAGTTGCCGCGTTCGGCCGAAAAGATAAAACCGCGCCTCAACAACAGACTTATCGGACAGGAGTATTATGAAAAAGCAAGTCTGCTCTCACAAAAATTAGAGGGCAAACTCCACAACACCGTACACATCGAAAGTCGTGAAGGACTAAAACTTTACGGACATATATTTGAAGCCCACGAACCAAAGCGAGTGGTTATCGCAATGCACGGGTGGCGGTCCGACTGGAGTTTTGATTTTGGCGGATGCGCTGACTTCTTTTTGGAAGAGGGCTGTACACTTATTTTGCCCGAACAACGCTGTCACGGTAAAAGCGAAGGCGAATTTATCGGGTTTGGAGTTTATGAGAGGTTTGACTGCCTCGACTGGATTGAGTATGCAAAAAATCTCTACCCAGATATGCCTATTTATCTTTGCGGAGTGTCTATGGGTGCCACGACTGTGCTTATGGCATCGGAGCTTGACATTGCTGACTGCGTACGCGGTATTATTGCCGACTGCGGTTTTACCTCACCTCGCGCAATATGGAAGCACGTGATGAAAAACAACCTCAAAATAAGCGAAAAACTCGCCTACCCTATCGCGAATTTTTATGTGAACAAAAAAGCGGGGTATGACGGCGACGGCGCCTCAACCGTCAGTGCGCTCAAAAAGTGCAAAGTGCCTGTTTTGTTTGTACACGGCGATGCCGACACCTTTGTGCCACCGTGTATGACGCACGAAAATTTTGATGCGTGTGCTTCAGACAAAACACTTATTATTGTCGAGGGTGCGGGTCACGGGCTGTCATATTATGTCGATACCGAGCGCTATCAAAACGCAGTCAGAGAATTCTTTAATAAAAACGATTAAAAGGGAACGGAAAATCCGTTCCCTTTTGTATTTATGATTGTGAAATGTTAACTGTGGTTGTGGCGCTTGAAAGTTGCACACCTGTGCCGGAATCAACTATTGTTGAAATTTCAATTGAATCACCTTGAGTGAGCACCGCATCACTGAACGTTGCTGAGAATATAGTTGTATACTTTGAACCCGTAAAACTGTTTACAACTGTGCTTACCATACTATCGGTATAAGTGTAATCCTGGGTTGCAGTATACGTGCCGTTTTTATCAACCCACGAAACTCGTATGCGTACATTCACGCCACTCTTTTCGGTACCCTGACCAAACAGCGTTTTTGCAATTCCTTTTGCTATTGTTGCCGAGTCACCGAAAACAGGACCCGATGTATATTTCCCATATGAATACGAAGTTCTTGAAAGGTTAATCTTTAAGAATGTATAGCATCCGTTTGCATCGTCATATACAGGGAGTTGTGAGTTGGTTTGACTGAGAATCAGTCTGTTTTTTGCAACATACAAGCCACCTTTTGATGCTTTGTTGCTATCGTAGATATCACTATCCTCAAAGCCTACAAAACGGTTTACAGTCAACTTGTGACCATTAAGGTCAAGTGATACATCAGGGTTTACAAGCAAGGTTTGTGCCGACGCATCCGCTGTGAGTTGAATAATATCACCCTCGTTTGCGTCATCGAGCGCCTCCTCTACCGAACTGTATCTTTCTCCTGTTACGGTGTTTGTCATAGCACAACCGTCTGAATTTATATCAAGTTTGGACCCCTCATCGGTTACTGTTTCTTTTGCACCGCAAACCGAGCAAGTGCGTGTTTTTGTACCATCTGTATCGGCAGTTGCGTTGTTATCTGATACATAATCTCCATAAGAGTGAGTTATTGTTCTTGTAGTTCCACATAAATCACATGCGATGTCGCAATTATTAGTATACTTGTGTGGTGCTTTTCGTGTAAACCCGCATAAATTACAAGAGGAATCGCAAACGTCATCGTAATTATGCTGTACTGTTCTTTTAGCACCACATATATTACAATTTGTATCACAAATGTTATCGTATTTATGTTCAGTCACTCTTGTGATACCACATATATTACAATTTGTATCGCAGTCGTTGTCATATGTATGATCGTGCTTGTATATCCACGTCGCAGAAAGTATCTCTCCGTTATAAGATGAATGTATTATCATTTTTGAACGTTGTTCTTCTGTCCCCCCATAGTTTACAGTACTGACTGCAGAATAAAAAAAGGCACTTTTATAAATTTCTGTCACGCTAACAGGAATTGTAATTGATCTAAGACTGGAACAATAAGAAAAAGCATTAACACCAATTGTTTTCACAGTTTCAGGAATTATAACTGATCTAAGGTTTGAGCAACGATGAAATGTTGAATAATTAATTGTTGTCACACCGTATGGAATTGTGATTGATGTAAGAGCAGAACAATTTTCAAACGCACTGTCACCAATTGTTCTAACACTTTTGGGAACGGTAATCGATGTAAGTTCAAAACAATCTTCAAATGCACTTTCGCCAATAGTTATAAGAGTATCAGGAAGCGAGACATATGCGAGATTCGCACAATAATCAAATGCGTAATCACCAATTGTTATCACACCATAAGGAATTGTAATTGATGTAAGGTAAAAGCAACATTCTTGAAACGCCCTTTCTGCAATCACACGTGTGCCGCTTTTAACAGTATAATAATATGACATCTGGTTACTATCGGCTTTTATAAGATAGTTACCTATATAAAGCACTCCATTTTGCCAGTTTTGTGAGTTATTATAATATGCCGTATTAGAAAATACAAAAGAACCAATTGATGTCAGACTATCAGGAAGTGTGATTGATGCAAGATTTGAACAACCATAAAAAGCAAAACTTTCAATTGATATTACACTATAAGGGATAACAATTGATGTAAGAGCGGAGCACGATTCAAATGAACTATAACCAATAGATGTAACACTATCAGGAATTACAATTGATGTAAGAGCGGAACAATCCTCGAAAGCATTGTCTCCTATAGCTGTTACTCCATAAGGAATATAAACATCACCACCGCTACCTTTATATTTAACCAGCACACCACTTTGAATTTCAAAATCCGGGTCTTCTTGAGGTAGGCTTGGTTGTGTTGAATTATCTGGATGCTGTGCTAAAGCAACCTCGTTAGCTGCTTCAAGTAATTGAGCCGGAGTAATTGCTTTATCACGTGCATTGTGTGCTTCCACTATGCTAAAGAGATCAGAAACATCACTTTCGGCTATTGACAATATTGCTTTTTGATATTCACCAATTGATTGATCACATTTTGCAATTTCGTTTGCAAACATTACAATCTTTGCAAATAAATTGGGATTTTCCTGCATTTCAGCAAGTTCGCTGACAGAATTGATACATTCGCAAAAACCGCCTACAAAACCGCTAGCAGCATCTAACAGCAGACTTGAAAAAACCTCCAGAAATGTATCTTTATCTTTAAGATCAGCAGTTATAGTTGAAGTTAATTTAGCTGCACTTGCTCTTGATTTAAAAAGGTCTTCGGCATAATTAAAATACGTTTCACAGTTTTCAAAAAATTCAAAACTTTCAATACTATTAAGTTTTGATATCGTCACTTCCATATCAGCCACAGTTGCATAAAAATATCCAAGTTGTACATCGGCAATGATTTGTGCAATATGAAAAACATGTTCTTTTAATTCATCAAGAGTTTTCTCTGCCACTATATTAGAAATTGCAGACAGAGACGCTGTTCCTCCCGATAAATATATCGCCCCTATTGCACCCAAACTGTCAGCCGCAATACTGCTAACATCTTCAACAAAATCACTGAATTTAATTGCTCTTGCTATTTCAATATAATCTTGTGCATTATTCAGCAAATCTGTAAAGTAAAGTGCGTTTTTTCCATATTGAGCAAAATAAATTTTGAATAAATCATTATTAATATTTGTGTCACGTACTATTTTACCATTATGAACAAACATAATAGGATTAAAAGCATACTCAAGCCCTGCATCTGGAGATATATAGCATTTATATTCATACTCTTCCTCACCATAAACATAATTATACGGATTTGTAGCGTCATAATAC
>JAZKZG010000165.1:0-26836 GCA_045612565.1 Eubacteriales bacterium | reverse complement strand
ATGGCAAAAATACAAAAACTTCCCGAAAGCGAAACAAAATCGCTCATAATACGCGTGGTGATGTCACTTGCGTTTTGCTTTGCACTTATGTATATTTCTATGGGTCACATAATGTGGGGGCTTAAAATGCCGACATTTCTTGCAAAAAGCCCACTTGCACTGGCAATATGCGAGATGATACTTGCAACGGCAGTTATTATAATAAACCGAAAGTTTTTTATAAGCGGAATAAAGGCGGTGCTTAACCGCTCACCCAATATGGACACGCTTGTGGCGATGGGTTCCGGTGCGGCTTTTGGATACAGTGCGCTTACAATTGTGCGTATAGCCCTCGGTGAGCATCATATGCTGCATCATCTTTATTTTGAATCAAGCGCGATGATTCTTGCACTCATCACTGTCGGAAAACTGCTCGAATCAATTTCAAAGGGTAAAACGACCGACGCTTTAAAGGGTCTTATAAAACTCGCTCCCACCACCGCAACAATACTCGTTGACGGCAAAGAAAAGGTGGTTGACATTCAAAAACTTAAAGTCGGTGATATATTTGTGGTACGCCCCGGTGAGCGTATTGCAACCGACGGTGTTGTTGTTTCGGGCAACAGCGCGGTAAACGAATCGGCGCTCACGGGTGAGAGCATCCCTGTCGATAAAGCGGAGGGTGACAGCGTGTCGGCGGCAACCGTCAATCTTTCGGGTTATATGCAGTGCCGTGCAACCCGCGTCGGTGAAGACACCACACTTTCGCAGATAATCAAAACAGTCAGTGATGCCACCGCAACCAAAGCACCGGTTGCGCGTGTTGCCGATAGGGTTTCGGCAATTTTTGTGCCGACCGTAATGCTTATTGCAATAATAACAGGGGTTGTGTGGCTGTGTGTAGGACAGACGGTAAACTATTCACTTGCACGTGCAATCTCGGTCCTTGTTATATCCTGTCCGTGTGCGCTCGGTCTTGCAACGCCTGTTGCGATTATGGTTGCAAGCGGTGTCGGCGCCAAAAACGGTATTTTATTTAAAAACGCAACCGCCCTTGAAAACCTTGGTAAAATTCAGACTGTAGTGCTTGATAAAACAGGTACCATTACCGAGGGTAAACCCAAGGTTACCGATATCCTGCCTCACTCGCCCTATCTTTTGCAGTATGCCGCATCGCTTGAAAACCTTAGTGAGCATCCACTTGCAAAGGCGGTTACTGCATTTGCAAACTTCAGACACACTGAACTGAAACCCGTCATAAACTTTACAGCGCACATCGGCGGCGGTGTGGAGGGTACAATTGACGGCAATGTTGTTTTTGGCGGCAGCGTTGATTTTATAAAGCAAAAAGTTTATGTTTCAAATGATATACTTGCACAGGCGGAGGCTCTTTCCGAAAGCGGAAAAACCCCGATGATGTTTTGTACCAGTGGTGAATTTTTGGGGTTGATTGCGGTGGCGGACACTGTTAAAAAAGATAGTAAATCCGCTGCAACCCAACTCAAAAAGATGGGTATAAATGTCATTATGCTTACAGGTGACGGTCAAAAAACCGCACAAGCGATTGCCAAAAGTGTTGGTATCGACAACGTTATTTCAAACGTAAAGCCGGAAGAAAAATTTTATGAAATAAGTCGTCAGAAGGCAAACGGACGTGTCGCAATGGTAGGCGACGGCATCAACGACGCACCCGCACTTACTGCAGCGGACGTGGGTATAGCAATCGGCGCAGGTACCGATATCGCAATCGACTCGGCACAGGTTGTGCTTGTAAAAAGCAAACTTTCCGATGCTGTCCACGCTATCAAGATTTCAAGACGCACACTCAAGGTTATCCATCAGAATCTGTTCTGGGCATTTATTTATAATGCAATCGGTATCCCACTTGCATCGGGTGCTTTTATAAAACTTTTCGGTTGGGAACTTCAGCCGATGTATGGCGCGTTTGCGATGAGTCTTTCGAGTTTTTGCGTTGTTATAAATGCATTGCGTCTTAATTTTTACAAAAAGGAGATAAAAATGGTGAAAAAGACATTTAAAGTTGAAGGTATGATGTGCAAACATTGCGAGGCGAGTGTAAAAAATGCTCTCGAGGCACTTCCTGAGGTTGCTAAGGTTAGCGCGAATTCCGATACGGGCATTGTTGAAATAACTCTTTCGCTTGATATCGATAATTCCATAATAAAGCAAACCATCGAAGCTCAGGGCTTTAAAGTGAAATAATGTCACTTGAATATAACAAGAAAAATATATCGATAAAACAGTAAAAGCCTCACTCTTTGAGGGAGATGGCACGGCAAAGCCGTGAAAGTATATTTCTCACTCACCCGACTGTGTTGGGAACTATACGAAATAAAATAAAAATAGGACTCACAGGGATTGTGTTCTAAAGGACAAGTATAAAAACCGTATCTTTTTACAACTTTTCAAAGGTGAAAATAAATTTAAAATTGAATTTACTCAAATGAGATGCGATAGACAAACTAGTTTTATGTGTGATATAATTTGTACACAAGAACGGCGTCGTTTTAACTTAAAAGTGAGGAATATAATTATGTCTTTTGGGAAAGTATTAAAAGAATTGCGCAAAGAAGCTAATATGACACAAGACCAATTAGCACAAAAACTTGCAATATCTCCGCAAGCGGTGAGCCGCTGGGAAACCGATTTTGCCATGCCCGATATTTCTCTCATTGTACCTATCGCTGAAATATTTGACGTTTCAACAGATGTATTGTTGGGACATATCAGCACAGATGTTGATTTAAGAAAAGCACAGTGTTTTGATGGTAAAGATGGTTTTAAAAACGGCTTACAAGCACTAAATTTAGTTGATACAATATTTGCTTGTGAAATAATCGAAAAAATACTTGAACTTGTTTTCGAAGATGGAAATTATTTAGATTTCCATTCGATATGGGTTATTATACTCACAACAAAATCACGATTATTAAATAAAGAAGGAAGATACAAGGAGTCAGTTGAGGCTTTAAGAAAAGCACAATTTCACGCAAGAGAACTTGATAAAGTAGAATTTGATCAACTTCATACGAGTAAAATATTCAAGGGTATAATTTGTGCATTACCTCCTGAATATCAAACAAAATGCAATTTATACCATTTGAATACTGCAATTATTCGTAATCAAGATCATTTTTTAGGTTGTTCAAACTCAAAATACTTTCAAAAGTTTGTAGAAGAAATAAAAACTGAGGGAAAATATTGTAAAGAATAAATATATAGGAGAAAGCATTGAGGGCAGAAACTTTAAAAAATGTTGCAACCAATCTTTTGGAAAACAACAAAACTGCAGCAATACAAATTATACAAGACGAATATCCCTTTGTTTACTTGGAACGTGAAAAAAGAACGTATACCGACAAGCAAAAAATAAAACAATTTATCAAAGATGGATTTATTGATAGGTATTCAGGACAACGTTTAGTAAACCCGGGTATGTTGAAAGTCATCTCATATTATTTGCCTGATGTTTTCCCGTACCATCCTCATTGGAAAATGGATGAATGTCATAATGCTTATTGGGAACTGATTCCAACTGTTGACCATATTTATCCTATTGCTTTGGGTGGGGCGGATAACGAAGAAAATTATGCAACAACATCAATGTTACATAATTCAATTAAGAACAATTGGACATTGGAGCAGTTACAATGGTCGCTATATCCTGCCGGAGATTATGAAGAGTGGGACGGACTAACTAATCTATTTATTATGTTGGTTGAACAAAATAAAGAACTGCTAAAAGATGCATATATAAAAAGATGGTATGCGATCTCAATTGTAAACAACAAATAGACTTGATGGTTTTTAACAAATCGATTACAGTAAAATGTGACTTTGTATTTTCTTGTATAAGACAAAACGAAAGGAAACACGAAAAATTCGTGTTTCCTTTTTCTTTTTTATCCAAGTAACATTCTGTCGTTAGCAAATTCACCGTTACTTGCTTTTGCAAAAAGTTCCATAAGGTCAGATACCTGTAATTTCTTTTTGTCCTCGCCGGAGATATCGTAAATAACTTTACCTTTATCCATCATAATAAGGCGGTTGCCAAGACGTATGGCGTCTTTCATATTATGTGTAATCATAAGCGCGGTGAGTTTATTTTCGTTAACAAGTTCTTCGGTTATATCAAGCACTTTTGCGGCAGTCTGCGGATCAAGAGCCGCGGTATGCTCGTCAAGAAGCAAAAGTTTCGGTTTTTTGAGTGTTGCCATAAGCAGTGTGATTGCCTGACGCTGTCCGCCAGATAAAAGTCCTACTTTTGATGTCATTCTGTCCTCGAGACCGAGTCCGAGTTTTGCTAGTAATTCTCTGTAACCTGCGCGTTCGGAATTTTTGATACCTGATGCGAGTGTGCGCGGTTTTCCGCGACGTGCGGCAAGAGCAAGGTTTTCTTCAATCTGCATATTTGCGGCAGTACCTGTCATCGGGTCCTGGAACACGCGTCCGAAGTACTGTGCGCGTTTGTGTTCGGGAAGGTTTGTGATGTCAATGCCGTCGATTTTGATTGTACCTGTGTCAACAGGATATACGCCTGTGATCATATTGAGCATTGTTGATTTACCTGCACCGTTACCGCCGATAACGGTGACAAAATCACCGTCGTTGAGAGTAAGATTAACACCTGTTAATGCCTTTTTCTCATTTATTGTACCTGCATTAAAGGTCTTGTGTACGTTTTTAATTTCAAGCATTTTTTTCGTCTCCTTTCACCTTTTTGGGTTTTAACTGCGATTTCCAATAGGGGATTGAAAGGAAAAGCGCAACCACAATTGCCGAGAAGAGTTTTAAGTCGTTTGCATTAAGGCCGAGGCGTAAAACGAGTGTCTGTACAACGTAGTAGATAATACCGCCAAACACAGCCGCAAGGAGTTTGAGTGCAAAGTTTTTGAATAACTTTCCAAATACAACCTCGCCGATAATAACCGATGCAAGACCGATAACAATAGCGCCTCTGCCCATATTGATATCTGTAAATCCCTGATACTGACAAAGGAGCGCACCTGAAAGGGCAACCACGCCGTTTGAAAGAACAAAGCCGATTATTTTGCGTGTGTTGGTATTTATACCGTTTGCACGTGCCATCGCCTCGTTACAGCCGGTCGCACGGATTGAGTGGCCGAGTTCTGTGCCGAAAAACCAATAAAGAACTGCGATTATTGCCACAACAAACAAACCGATTATAACGATTGCGAACGGGATGTTTCTCATAGATACGATAAGGCTGTATTTTGAGGCAGGGAGAGCCTGGTTTGCCTTGTTGCCAAGTATGCGAAGGTTGATTGAATACAGTGCAAGTTGTGTTAATATACCTGCAAGGATTGCGGGGATACCGCATTTTGTGTGGATAATACCTGTAATAAAACCTGCGGCGCAACCCACAACAAAAGCAATTACAAGCGAAAGATAGACGTTGATTCCTGCGATTGTACACATTGTAAGTGCGGCAGCACCTGTACATATAGAGCCGTCAACGGTAAGATCAGCAAGGTCAAGTACGCGGTAGGTGATGTACACACCGATTGCCATAATGCCCCAGATAAGACCAAAAGCCACAGCTCCCGGCATTGCCTGAATAAATTTAAGTATTTCTGTCATTTTGTCCTCCAAAATCAAAAAGACGGCAGACATTTTATCTGCCGTCTGTAATTTAATTACTCAGCTGCTTCAATAGCAACGTAATCCGACGGAACGGTTAATCCAAGAGCGGTTGCTCTGTCACTCATAAATTTTTTGGTTGTAACATCAGCAACAGCGATTTCCATTGTAGCGGGGTCTTTGCCGTTTACAAGAATTTCATAAGCCTGTTCACCGGCTTTCTGACCGATGCTGTAGTAGTCGATTGAAAGTGTTGCAACGCCGCAACCTTTGCACATATTCTCTTCACCTGCAATGATCGGAACCTTTTTGGGTTCTGCGATAAGGTTAACTGTTTCAACTGCACCTGCAAGTGTGTTGTCGGTGGGGAGGTAGAGCGCGTCTACTTCGTCACAAGCGGTTGTTGTAACTGTTGTAATTTCGTTTGTGTCAGCTACTGTATAGATTTTTACTTCAAAGCCGAGTTCTTTGAGTTTTGCTTCAACAATATCAGCCTGGTATTTTGAGTTAGCCTCTGCTGAACAGTAGAGAATACCAACTTTTTTAGCGTCGGGGCAAAGTTCTTTTACCATCTCTGCCTGTTTATCAAGGGGAGCAAGGTCTGATGAACCTGTAACATTGATACCTGTTGTACCATTCCAACTGTCAGCGTCAAGTGCTGTTGCAAAGTCGGTGATTGATGTTGCAACTATCGGAATTTCGGTTGTTGCCGACATTGCAGCCTGAAGTGCGGGTGTTGCGTTTGCCATAATCAAATCAACCTGGTCAACTACAAATTGATTTGAGATTGTAGCACATGTGGGTGAATCGCCTGCGGCATCTTTAAAGTCAAATTCAACCTGGTCGCCGAGTTTTTCGGTAAGATAATCTTTAAAACCTTTGGTTGCTGCATCAAGTGCATCGTGTGTCAAAAGCTGACAAATACCTACTTTATATGTAGTGGTTGTTGTACCGCATGATGCAAGGCACATCATCATAAGTGTAAGTGCAACTACAGCACACACAATTCTTTTTACTGTCTTTTTCATAAGTGTTTTTCTCCTGTCTTTAGCGCTTTAAATCGCTAAACTGTTATTTGAATTGGACTTAGTGTATCACTTTAAAGCGCTAAAGTCAACCCTTTTTTTGAAAAAACAGAAAATTTTTTTAACCTCTTGACTTTAGCGGTTTAAAGTGGTAGTATGGTAAATATATTTTTATAAAAGAGGCGACATCAATGGCAAAAAAGGATATCGATTTTAATAACTTGGGCTTCGGTTATATCAAAACCGACTACCGTTTTATTTCTAATTATAAGGAAGGAAAATGGGATGACGGTACACTTTCTACCGAAGATACTATTACAATGAGTGAGTGCGCTTGTGTACTCCAGTATGCACAGACTTGCTTTGAGGGCCTTAAGGCATATACAACTGCCGATGGCAAGATTGTATGCTTCCGCCCCGACCTCAATGCACAGCGTATGGCAGAGTCGTGTGAGCGTATGAAAATGCCTGTTTTTCCCGTTGATAAATTTATCGACGCGGTTAAAAAGACGGTTGCTGCAAACAAAGATTTTGTTCCGCCTTATGGTTCGGGTGCATCGCTTTATTTAAGACCGTTTATGTTCGGTTCCGATGCAATAATCGGCGTAAAACCGGCTAACGAATTCCAGTTCAGAATCTTCGCAACCCCTGTTGGCCCCTACTTTAAAGGCGGTGTAAAACCCCTTACTGTACGTATCAGTGACTTTGACCGTGCGGCTCCCCGTGGTACAGGTCATATCAAGGCGGGTCTTAACTATGCAATGAGTCTTTATGCTATTGTTGATGCTCACGAAAAAGGCTTTGACGAGAACATTTATCTCGACTCTGGTTCACGCACCTATATCGAAGAAACAGGCGGCGCAAATATCATTTTTATTACAAAAGATAACAAGGTTGTAACGCCTAAGTCTGACACAATATTGCCCTCGATCACACGCCGTTCACTTATCCAGGTGGCACGTGATTATCTTGGTATGGAGGTTGAGGAACGTCCTGTTGCACTTTCGGAACTCGAAAACTTTGCAGAGTGCGGTCTGTGCGGCACAGCGGCTGTAATTTCACCCGTTGGTAAAATAGTTGACCACGGTCGCGAAATTTGTCTGCCGTCGGGTATGAACGATATGGGTCCTGTCACCAAAAAACTTTACGAAACCCTTCGTGGAATGCAGATGGGTACAATTCCTGCACCTGAGGGTTGGATACAAGAAATTGAATAAAATATATATTAATATATTGACATACTAATATATAGATGCTATAATCCTTTTATTAAAACGCATTGATGGAGAAAAAGCAGGATAAACCAGTCTTACAGAGAGTCGACGGATGGTGCAAGTCGACAGAATGATATTTTGCAAACTCACTCCGGAGCGGTCGGTTTGAACAAATTCCTTTTAAGTAGAACGAACGGTAGGCTGACCGTTATCTCGGCGAGTGATTACAATGTCACAGTGAGCGGCCGTATTTTTTACGGCAATAAGAGTGGTACCGCAAGATTTTTTAAATCCTGTCTCTTAAATGTGAGACGGGATTTTTTGTATATTAAGGAGAAAGAGAATGTTAACACTTGATAAGGTATTTCACGCACAGGTAGTGCTAAAAAACATAATCCGCGAAACGCATCTTGTTGCGGCTCCCGGTATTACCGATAACTGTGAACTGTACCTAAAACCCGAAAATCTGCAGAACACAGGTTCGTTTAAACTACGCGGTTCGGGTTATAAAATTGCAATGCTTTCAGACGAAGAGAAAAAACAGGGCGTTGTTGCCTGTTCTGCGGGCAATCACGCACAGGGCGTGGCACTCGCTGCAACTTCGCACGGCATACCGTCAATCATCTGTCTGCCCGACAGCGCACCAATTTCAAAAATCGAGGCAACCCGTGGCTACGGTGCCGACGTTTGTCTGGTTGAAGGCGTGTATGACGATGCATACAAAAAAGCAATCGAACTCCGTGACAAAGAGGGATATACATTTGTTCACCCCTTTGATGACGAAAACGTTATCGCGGGACAGGGTACAATCGCGCTTGAAATAATCGAAGATATGGACGACGTTGACGCAATTATCGTGCCAATCGGCGGCGGCGGACTTATTTCAGGTATCGCTTATACAATCAAGTCAATTCGTCCCGGAATCAAGGTATATGGTGTTCAGGCGGCAGGCGCCCCCAGTATGTATAACTCAATCAAAAACGGTAAGATTGAAACACTTCCGAGCGTTTCGACAATTGCTGACGGTATCGCGGTAAAAACCCCCGGCGACAACACGTTTGAACTCATTAAAAAATATGTTGACGATATCGCAATTGTGACCGAGGATGAAATCGCATCTGCAATGCTCGCTCTTATCGAAAAACAGAAGATGGTAGCAGAGGGCGCGGGAGCGGTTGCAGTTGCTGCAGTAATGTTTAACAAATTTGACCTCAAAGGCAAAAAAGTTGTAAGCGTCGTTTCGGGCGGTAACGTCGATGTTACCACAATGTCACGCGTAATCGAACGCGGTCTTATAAAATCGGGCCGTCAGTCGCAGCTTTTAATCGAACTTATCGACAAACCCGGTCAGTTAAAAGACGTATCACGAATAATTGCCGACTGCGGCGGTAACGTAATATCCGTTCACCATGAACGCGCAGGCAGTACCGCAAGTATCAACGGCTGTTACCTTCGTATCGTAATGGAAACACGCGACTATGACCACGTACAAGAGATAACCAATGTTCTTAATGCCGAGGGCTTCAAGATAGTAGAATAGGAGAATAACAATGGAAAAAGTACATACAAATAATGCACCCGATGCAATCGGTCCTTACTCACAGGCAGTAAAGGTTGGCGACTTTGTTTTTACATCGGGCCAGATTGCAATAAATCCCGCAACAAACACAGTTGAGGCAACTACAATCGAAGAACAGACCGAACAGGTATGCAAAAACCTCAAAGCAGTTCTTGAAGCGGCAGGCTCAAGCCTTGATAACGCAATAAAAACTACCTGTTTTGTTGCAGATATGGCAGACTTTGGCGCATTTAACGAAGTTTACGGTAAATATTTCACATCAAAACCTGCACGTTCTTGCGTTGCAGTAAAAACACTCCCCAAAAACGTACTCGTTGAAGTTGACGTTATTGCAAAAATATAGTTTATAAAGAGAGAAAAGAACTATGATGGATAAATCAAAATACAGCGTGGGCTATTTCAATGCTCCCGGCAAACATTATAAATGGGTTGAAAAAGACCATATAGAAAAAGCACCAAAGTGGTGTAGTGTTGACCTCCGCGACGGTAACCAGAGCCTTGTTATTCCGATGAGTCTCGAAGAAAAGCTTGAGTTTTATAAACTGCTTTTAAAAATCGGATTTAAGGAAATTGAGGTTGGTTTCCCCGCTGCAAGTGAAACAGAATATGAGTTTTTACGCACACTTATCGAAAACAATATGATTCCTGATGATGTTACCGTGCAGGTACTCACACAGTGTCGTGAACATATCATCCGCCGTACCTTTGACGCTTGTAAAGGCGCACCTAACGCAATCATTCATTTTTATAACTCAACAAGTGTTTCACAGCGCGAACAGGTATTCAAAAAATCAAAGGATGAAGTAAAGAAAATCGCAATTGAGGGCGCAAAACTTGTTAAAAAACTCGCTGCCGAGTACGAAGGCAACTTCCGTTTCGAGTACTCGCCCGAAAGTTTTACAGGTACCGAACCCGAGTACGCACTCGAAGTATGTAACGCAGTTCTTGATGTCCTTGAGCCGTCACCCGATAACAATGTAATAATCAATCTTCCTGTAACAGTAGAAATGAGTATGCCTCACATCTATGCAAGTCAGGTTGAGTATATGCACGAAAACTTAAAGTACCGCGAGAATGTGACAATCTCACTTCATCCGCATAATGACCGCGGAACAGGTGTTGCAGACAGTGAACTTGCACTTTTGGCAGGTGCCGACAGGGTAGAAGGAACACTTTTTGGCAACGGCGAACGTACAGGTAACGTTGATGTTATCACACTCGCTATGAATATGTACTCACACGGCGTTGATCCCCAACTTGACTTTTCGGATATGCCCACCATCGTTGAAACTTATGAAAAGTGCACACGTATGCACGTGTACGAGCGCAGCCCCTATGCAGGCGCACTCGTATTTGCAGCTTTTTCAGGCAGTCATCAGGATGCTATTGCAAAGGGTATGAAATGGCGCGAAGAAAAATCGCTTCATAACTGGTGCGTACCATATATCCCGATTGATCCTGAGGATATCAGCCGTACTTATGACGCCGACGTTATCCGTGTTAATTCACAGAGCGGTAAGGGTGGTATCGGATACCTTCTTGAACAGACTTATGGTTATGACCTTCCCGCAAAAATGCGTGAGCATCTTTCATATATGTGCAAAAACGTTTCTGACCACGAACATCGCGAACTGCTTGTTAACGACGTTCTTGCAATCTTCCAAAGCAGTTATTTTGATAATAAATCACCCATTTCAATCGCCAATATGACTTCAACACAAAGTGAAAACGGTGTTGATACATACGTAACCTTTATGCGTGGCGGCGAAAAATCAACAGTTCATGCACAGGGTAACGGTACACTTGACGCGGTAAGTAACGCGCTTAAAGAATATACCAAATCCAACTACAAACTTGAGGTTTATTCGGAACACAGCCTCAAGGGTAAAGGCTCGGAGTCAACCGCCGCCGCTTATATCGGTCTTCATGACGTAAACGATAAAGTATATTGGGGAGCGGGTACCGATACCGACATCACACGTGCAGGTATCAATGCTCTTATTGCCGCTTATAACAATCTTGTAAAAGGAGAATAGAGATATGGCAATGACAATGACACAAAAAATCCTTGCCGCACACGCAGGTCTTGACAGCGTAAAGGCAGGACAGTTAATTAGTGCCAAGCTCGACATAGTTCTTGGTAACGATATCACCACCCCCGTCGCAATCAACGAATTTAAAAAAGCGGGGTTTGACGGTGTTTTTGATAAAGATAAAATCGCAATCGTGCTTGATCACTTTGTTCCAAACAAAGATATAAAATCAGCCGAGCACTCAAAACAGTGCCGCGAATTCGCATGTTCACACTGTGTAAGCCACTTTTACGACGTTGGAAAAATGGGTATTGAACATGCACTTTTACCCGAACAGGGCGTTGTAACCGCGGGTGACTGCATAATCGGTGCAGACAGCCACACCTGTACATATGGTGCACTCGGCGCATTCTCGACAGGCGTCGGCAGTACCGATATGGCGGCAGGTATGGCAACAGGTACAGCATGGTTCAAAGTACCTTCGGCAATCCGCTTTAACCTTACAGGCAAACTCCCCGCAAACTGCAGCGGTAAAGACGTTATTCTCACTATTATCGGTATGATAGGTGTTGACGGCGCACTTTATAAGAGCATGGAGTTTACAGGTGACGGCGTAAAATCGCTGACAATGGATGACCGCCTTTGCATCTGTAATATGGCAATTGAGGCGGGTGCCAAAAATGGCATTTTCCCCGTTGATGAAATCACAATGGAATATATGAACGGCAGATGCGAACGCACCCCCGTGGTTTATGAGGCTGACGCAGATGCTGAATACGAAAAGACAATAGATATTGACCTTTCAAAAATCACTCCCACCGTTGCTTGTCCCCATCTTCCCGAAAACACAAAACCTGCATCTGAACTCGGCAATATCAAAATCGATCAGGTTGTAATCGGTAGCTGTACCAACGGACGTATGGAAGATATGGAAGCGGCATACAACATCTTAAAGGGCAAAAAGGTTGCCGACGGTGTAAGATGCATCATTATTCCCGCTACAATGCAGATTATGCGTGAGTGTACCGAGCGCGGCTATGTGACTGCATTCATTGATGCGGGTGCCGTGGTTTCAACACCCACCTGTGGACCCTGCCTTGGCGGTTATATGGGTATTCTTGCAGCAGGTGAGCGCTGTATTGCCACCACAAACCGCAACTTTGTAGGCCGTATGGGTCACGTTGAATCGGAAGTTTACCTCGCAAGTCCCCACACCGCCGCAGCATCTGCAATTACAGGCTACATTACCGCATCGGAGGAAAAGTAATGAATACACAAGGAAAAGTTTTTAAATATCCTGATAACGTCGATACCGACGTTATCATCCCCGCACGTTACCTCAATACTGCCGATGCAAACGAACTTGCAAAGCATTGTATGGAAGATATCGATACCGAGTTTGTAAAGAACGTGCAAAAAGGCGACATTATGGTTGCGGGTTACAACTTCGGTTGCGGCTCATCTCGTGAACACGCACCGCTCGTTATAAAAACCTGTGGTACAGGCTGTGTTATTGCAAAAAGTTTTGCACGTATCTTTTACCGTAACGCAATCAACATCGGCCTTGCAATCCTCGAATGTCCCGAGGCTTGTGACGAAATAAACGCAAATGACGAAGTGTCAGTAGACTTCGACACAGGCGTTATCACCAATATCACAACAGGCAAAACCTATAAGGCTGAGCCGTTCCCGCCATTTATCCAGAACATAATAAAAAAAGGCGGACTTCTTGTATCACTCAAGGAGGATAAATAAATGATTAAAAATATCACACTCATAAAAGGCGATGGCATCGGCCCCGAAATCGTAACCGAAGCAGTCCGCGTACTTGACGCGGTTGCACAAAAATTCGGCCATACTTTTAAGTATACCGAGGCTGACGTCGGCGGTGTCGCAATCGACAAATACGGTGAGCCGCTTCCCGATGCCGAACTCAAAAAATGTATCTTTGCAGACAGCGTACTCCTCGGTGCTGTCGGCGGACCCAAGTGGAACGATGTTCCCGGTCACCTCCGCCCCGAAAAAGGTCTGCTTAAACTTCGCGCAGGAATGGGCGTTTACAGCAATAACCGCCCCGCAAAAATATGGCCGCAACTCGCTGACGCATCACCCTTACGCAAAGAAATTGTGGACAAGGGCATCGATTTTATCATTGTTCGTGAACTTATCGGCGGTATCTACTTTGGCGACCATCGCACAGACGTTGTTGGCGGACAAAAGGTTGCCACCGACATCCTTCAGTACAGCGAAAAGGAAATCGAGCGCATCGGCAGAATAGGTTTTGAAACCGCACGTAAAAGAAACAAAAAACTCTGCTCGGTTGAAAAGAGCAATGTACTCGATTCAAGCCGTCTTTGGAAAAGCGTTATGCACCGTCTTGCAAACGAGTATCCAGACGTTGAACTTTCGGATATGCTTGTTGACAACTGCGCAATGCAGATTGTAAAAGACCCCTCACAGTTTGACGTTGTTGTTACCGAAAATATGTTCGGCGATATTCTCTCTGATGAAGCCTCGATGATAACAGGCTCAATCGGTATGATTCCGTCATCAAGCCTCGGTAACACTACCAACGGTCTTTATGAGCCAATCCACGGCTCTGCACCCGATATCGCGGGTCAAAACATTGCAAACCCCATCGGCACAATTTTATCTGCCGCAATGATGCTTCGCTTCAGCTTTGATATGGCAAAAGAAGCAGACGCTATCGAAAACGCGGTTTCGCGCACACTCGATATGGGTCTTCGCACCGCAGATATTATGCCGACAAATACCGACGGCATCACAAAAATCGGCTGTCGTGAGATGGGCGATGCTATTATAAAGAATCTCTAAGAAAGGATGAAAAAATGCTTTTATCAGGTTCAGATATAATTGTAAGAACACTAATTGAGCAGGGCGTTGAAACAATATTTGGCTATCCGGGCGGACAGATTTTAAACGTTTATGACTCACTTTATAAATATCAGGATGAAATAACACACGTTCTCACAGCACACGAGCAGGGTGCTGCCCACGCGGCAGACGGTTATGCGAGAGCAACGGGTAAGGTCGGTGTTGTATTTGCAACATCGGGTCCCGGCGCTACCAACCTTGTAACAGGTATCGCAACCGCTTACCTTGATTCAGTTCCGCTTGTTGCAATAACAGGTAACGTTCCCAACTCACACATTGGTACAGATAGTTTTCAGGAAATAGATATAACCGGTGTCACCCTTCCCATAACAAAGCATAACTACTTTGTCGGTGACGTTGAAAACCTTGCAGATACAATCCGCGAGGCATATGCACTTGCGATGTCGGGAAGACCGGGTCCTGTTCTTATCGACGTACCCAAAGACGTTCAGATTGCAAAGTGTGAGTACGAGGCAAAAAAACCTGTTACTCCCGAGCGTAAAACAGCGGCAAAGGATATCCGTATCGAACAGGCGGCAGAGTGTATAAATGCCGCAACACGCCCCTTTATCTATTTTGGCGGTGGTCTTATTTCGGGCGATGCACAGGATGAAGTTCTTCAACTTGCCGAAAAGATTGATGCACCGATAGGTTGTTCAATGATGGGTCTTTCGGGTGTACCGACCGACCATCCGCGCTTTTTGGGTATGCAGGGTATGCACGGACACTATGCATGTTCGATGTCGATGCACAATGCCGACGTAATTATTGCACTCGGCGCACGTTTTAACGATAGAGTTACAGGCAACCGCGCAAAGTTTGCTCCCAATGCAAAAATTGTACATATCGATATCGACGGTGCCGAACTTTCAAAAACAGTGAGTGCCGCCCACGGTCTCCGCGGCGACATCAAACTGACTTTACAAAAACTTATTGAAAAAGTAAATAAAACCACTCATCCCGATTGGTCGGACAAGGTTAGTCAGTTCCGTACCGAAGAAGAGGCGTCGCTTGATAACCGTGACGGTCTTACACCACGCGCCGCACTCCTTACACTCAATAAACACTTAGGTGAAAATACCGCTGTTGCAACCGATGTTGGTCAGCATCAGATGTGGGCGGCACAAACAGTAAACTTTAAAAACACTCGTCGCTTTATTTCATCAGGCGGTCTTGGTACAATGGGCTTTGGCCTTGGCGCTGCAATCGGTGCCGCAATCGGTACACGTGAAAAGAGTGTGCTTGTTACAGGTGACGGCAGTTTTGGTATGTGCCTTAACGAACTTGCAACTGCAGTTTCACATAATGTTCCTGTTGTGATACTTATTTTAAATAACGGTGTTTTGGGTATGGTTCGTCAGTGGCAGACTCTGTTTTTTGACAAACACTATTCAAATACAATACTCTCTGACCGCAAAACAAACTTTGTGGCACTTGCAAAGGCTTTTGGTGCAAACGGAGAGGCAGTAGATACAGTAGACGCACTCGACGGTGCACTAAACCGCGCTTTTGAAAGTGACGGTACCTATGTAATTGACTGCAAAATCGACAAAGACGAGTTCGTTTTACCGATGCTTCCTCCGGGCGGCTCAATGGACGACATTATAGTAAGGATAGGTGACTGATATGCAAAGAAATACAATCGCAATACTTGTTCACAACCGTTTTGGTGTTCTTAACCGCGTAACAAGTATGTTCCGTCGCCGTCAGTTCAATATTAACACCCTCACAGTGTCCGAGACCGAGTCGGCAGACTACTCGCGTATAACTGTTCTCTTTGAGGGCGAAACACGCACCAAAAACCAACTCATTGACCAGCTTTATAAACTCCCCGATGTTGTTTCGATAAAAGAATTCACTCCCGATGAAACGGTAAGTTCGGAACTTTTGCTTATAAAAATGGCAAACGATCCCGAAACAAGAAGTGACATCCGTGCTGCTGCTGATGCATTCGGTGCAGTAACGGTTGATTATTCGCGCGATTCGTTTATGATGCAACTTACAGGTGACAGCCGCCGCATTGATGATTTTATCAATCTTATGCGCGACTATACAATTTTGGAGATTTGCCGTACAGGTGTTGTATCGCTTGAGCGCGGCGGCTCAACTATCAGAAAAGTAACAAATTTATAATGATTGTTATTTAGCAAAACGCAAAGCGTTTTGCTAAGCCGATATATCGGCTTAGCACAATTATTTAAATAATTGTGCTAATAAATCATTGCAATAGATATAGTCGATTTTTTAAAAAAATCGACACAAAAAACAAGGTTTTTGTGTCGAAACAGTAATCAAAATTACTGTTTCGACTAACTATAACTATTATAAAATTAACATAAAAGAAAGAGGTAAATTAAAATGGCAAGAATTTTTTATCAACAGGATTGTGATCTTCAAAAACTTAGTGGCAAGACAGTTGCAATCATCGGCTACGGTTCACAGGGCCACGCTCATGCACTCAACTTAAAAGACAGCGGCGTTAACGTTATCGTTGGTCTTTACGAGGGTTCAAAGAGCTGGGCAAAGGCTGAAAAACAGGGTCTTACAGTTATGACATCAGCAGAAGCAGCAAAAGCCGCTGACGTTATTATGATCCTTATCAATGACGAAAAACAGGCAAAACTCTATAAAGAGAGCATCGAACCCAACCTTACAGAAGGTAAAACACTCGCATTTGCACACGGTTTCAACATCCACTTCGGTTGCATCAAGCCCCCCGCAAACGTAAACGTTATTATGATTGCTCCCAAGGGCCCCGGTCACACAGTTCGTTCAGAGTACCAGGCAGGTAAAGGTGTTCCTTGTCTTATCGCTGTTGAGCAGGATGCTACAGGCGATGCATGGGATATCGGTCTTGCATATGCACTCGGTATTGGCGGTGCACGTGCAGGTGTTCTCGAAACAAACTTCCGTACAGAGACTGAAACTGACCTCTTTGGTGAGCAGGCTGTTCTTTGCGGCGGTGTTTGCGCACTTATGCAGGCAGGTTATGAAACACTCGTTGAAGCAGGCTATGACCCCAGAAATGCTTACTTTGAGTGTATCCACGAAATGAAACTCATCGTTGACCTTATCTACCAGAGCGGTTTTGCAGGTATGCGTTACTCAATTTCAAACACAGCCGAGTACGGTGACTATATCACAGGACCCAAGATCATCACAGACGAAACAAAGAAGGCTATGAAAAAGGTTCTTTCAGATATCCAGGACGGTACATTTGCAAAAGACTTCCTTCTCGATATGTCAGACGCAGGTTCACAGGTTCACTTCAAGGCTATGCGTAAACTCGCTGCTGAGCATCCCTCAGAAATCATAGGTGAAGACATCAGAAAACTTTATAGCTGGAACGGCGAGGATAAACTTATCAATAACTAATAAATCACGCCGACCGCAAGTAAACTTGCTTTTAACAAACTCGACCTCTTTAGCGTACTTTTTAGTATGCCTCTGGTCGAGTTTGTCAAATCTGCATCAATTTCTTAGTTATTGAATTTTCTATTAAATTAAAAAGGAAAAAACTTTTATGAAAAGTGATTCAGTTAAATTCGGTGCAATCAACGCACCTCACCGCTCGCTTTATCACGCATTGGGACTTACTGAAGAAGAACTTTCGCGCCCCCTTATTGCGATTGTAAGTTCGTATAACGAAATTGTTCCCGGTCATATAAATCTTGACAAAATCACCGAGGCTGTGCGTCTTGGTGTTGCGATGGCAGGCGGTACCCCCGTTGTATTCCCCGCAATCGCCGTTTGTGACGGTATTGCTATGGGTCACATCGGAATGAAATACTCACTCGTAACCCGTGACCTCATTGCCGACTCAACCGAGGCTATGCTCCTCGCTCACGGCTTTGACGGTGCCGTAATGGTACCCAACTGCGACAAAAACGTACCCGGTCTTTTAATGGCTGCGGCACGTGTTAATATCCCCACCGTTTTCGTAAGCGGCGGTCCTATGCTTGCAGGTCACGTAGGCGGTGCAAAAACAAGCCTTTCTTCGATGTTTGAGGCAGTAGGTAAATACAACGCAGGAACAATTGATGACAAAAAATTAAACGAATATGAGTGTAAAACCTGCCCCACCTGTGGCTCTTGCTCGGGTATGTACACCGCAAACTCAATGAATTGTCTTACCGAAGCAGTTGGTATGGGTCTTTCGGGCAACGGCACAATCCCCGCTGTTTACTCTGCAAGAATCGAACTTGCAAAACACGCAGGTATGCAGGTTATGGAACTTGTGGAGAAGGACATCAAACCTCGCGATATTATGACTAAAGAAGCATTCGATAACGCTCTTACAGTTGATATGGCACTTGGCTGTTCGACCAACAGTATGCTCCATCTTCCTGCAATTGCACACGAGTGCGGAATTGAAATAAACCTCGATATTGCAAACGATATCAGTAAAAAGACTCCCAACCTTTGCCACCTTGCACCCGCAGGTCACACCTATATGGAACAGCTCGATGAGGCAGGCGGTGTTTATGCCGTTATGAACGAACTTAACAAAAAAGGTTTACTTCATACAGATTGCCTTACTGTTACAGGTAAAACAGTTGGCGAGAACATCGACGGTCATATTAATCTTGATCCCGAAGTTATCCGTCCTATTGACAATCCTTACAGTGAGACTGGCGGAATCGCAGTTCTCCGTGGTAACCTCGCACCCGATGGCGGTGTTGTAAAACGCTCGGCAGTTGTGGCAGAGATGCTTGTGCACGAAGGTCCCGCACGTGTTTTTGACTGTGAAGAAGACGCACAGGCGGCAATTGACGGCGGTAAAATCAAGGCAGGCGATGTTGTTGTTATCCGTTACGAAGGTCCAAAAGGTGGCCCCGGTATGCGCGAGATGTTAAACCCCACCTCTGCAATTATGGGTATGGGTCTTGGCTCAAGCGTAGCACTTATTACTGATGGCAGATTTTCGGGTGCAACCCGCGGTGCCTGTATCGGCCACGTGTCACCTGAAGCCGCATCAGGCGGTCCTATCGGTATTGTAAAAGACGGTGATATTATCAGTATCAACATCCCCGAAAACACACTCGAACTCAAAATCTCCGACGAAGAATTCAATAAAAGAATGAGTGAGTTTGTTCCCAAAACAAAAGAACTTTCGGGTTATCTTAAACGTTATGCGGCGCTTGTTTCGAGCGGTGCATCGGGAGCGGTGCTTAACTAATGAAAAACACGTATCTTACACGACTTAATACACGTCTTCGCGCTGTTGCGGTTTTCCGCACACTTTTAAAAGACCCCGTTGTATCGGCGCTTATGAAATATTTTGATTCGCTTGAAAACGAGGTAACCACCGACGCAGTATGCGCTTACAGCGAATTTGTGTCATCACTCTATGCTACCGACTTCGCAACTCTTTCGGAGTATATTCGCTCTATTGTCGGTGACGACGAGAATATGTATATAAAAGCAGTTGGTGCGGGTAAAACTGTATCACCTCAGATTGAACAGGCAGTCCGCCACGAACTCAAAACTTGGCAGATGGTTGCCGACCTCAACAGCCGTGCGCTTGTAAAAACTCTCAACTGTGCAGAGTTTTTGCCCCACTTTGAGATGATTGAAACGCAGATTGCAAGTGACTATATGCACCGTGTGGAAAATATCGAAAAGTACGGCTACGGCATCTATGCGCGTTATCGTATGTTCTATCTTGACGCAAAAGGCACAATCGTTCCCGTGCGTAATCCCGATAGCACCACCCTCGACTCGCTTATCGATTATAAGCGTGAACAGGGTATAATTGTGGATAACACCAAGGCTTTGCTTTCGGGTAAACCCGCGGCAAATATCCTTCTCACAGGCGATGCGGGTACAGGTAAATCCTCAACCGTAAAGGCTGTAGTAAACGAACTTTATACCGAGGGTCTGCGTATTTTAGAGGTGCGCAAAGATCAACTTCGTCAGATTCCCGCAATTCTTGACGAACTCAATCAAAATCCATTAAAGTTCATTTTGTTTATTGACGACTTATCATTCCAGAAGGATGATGATAACTATAGCGCCTTAAAGGCAATTCTTGAAGGGTCGGTTTCGGCAAAATCAAACAATGTGGCAATCTATGCCACATCAAACCGTCGTCATCTTGTTAAAGAGAGTTTTTCTGACCGCGACGGTGACGATATCCATCGCAACGACACAATGCAGGAGATTATCTCGCTTTCCGAGCGATTTGGCATTCATATCACATTCCAGAAACCTGATAAAAACACATATCTTGATATTGTGTTCCATCTTTGCGATACCGCAGGAGTAACTATGCCAAAAGAAGAACTTGCAATAAAAGCCGAGAGCTTTGCGCTCGCCCGCGGAGGACGTTCAGCCCGTGCTGCAAAACAATTCGTCGACTCACTTATAGCAAAACTATAACCAAAAATCCGTCTTTTTTAAAAAAGGCGGATTTTTTTATAAAACAATGAAACTTTTTGTTGTTTTCAATACATATATAACTAGGAAGGAGTGAATCTTTATGAAAAAAGCATCAATACTTGTACTTGTACTTATACTGATTTTTTCATTTATACTTATTTGGTATTATAATCAGCAGACACAAACAACTACACAGCCCACAGATCCAAATATAGATAATGTAAAGCTTATCGATTTCAAAGCACAGTATGTCCGTGCAGATGTGGAGTACACGCCTCACTTGCCCTATACCGAGGTTATCCGTTCAAAAGCGGAGTTTGATGCGTATATTGAGCGCTTTGCGGTCAATACCTCAGTCGAGTCCTTTGAAACAGTATCACAAAGATACAATGACAATTTTTTTATATTAAAACAACTTGTTGTTTGTATGATAGAGGAAACAAGTGGTTCAATCCGCCATGATATAGAAACAGTAAATCTTGTAAACGATAAGGATATCGTTATATCAATAAACCGTAATATCCCCGAGATTTGTACCGACGATATGGCGCTGTGGCATATATTTGTCGAAACGGATACAACAGATACCATCGACGAAACAGAGGTTATTGTTGACGGCAAAAACCTGACATACCCCACCGATATAAACTATACTCACGGTGATATCGGTATCAGCCTAACTCTAAAGCCAAACTGGCGATACGCTACAATTGACGAAGAGCAAAAACACGGCGTCTCGATCTGGCATAAAAATAAAGAGGACAAAAAAATCGATATTTACTACCGCGACACACCGCTCGGCCTTTGTGGAACAGGTCTTACCACCAATAAAATGACACTTGGCAATTATGCCGTAACTACATATAAATACGACGATTTGCCAAATTATTATATAACAAAATTCGAGACCACAAGTGACGGATATTATATCGAAAACTTCTCGTGGAAAGATTCTAATAGGGAACTGGTGGAAATTCTTAATACCCTTGTGCTTTCTGACATTCCCATAAAATCGACAAAAACAAAGTAATATTACTGTTGAATATATCGTAAAAATATGCTCTGATGACGATTGGTATCAGAGCATATTTTATTGACAAACTACATATTAAAATATATAATTAAATGATAAATATACTTTTGCGATTAAAACCCCGAAAGGAGATTTTTAAAAGAATGAAAAAAAGAATTTTAAGCCTTGTGCTTGTTATTGTAATGCTTTTCGGTCTTTTGCCGACAAATGCAATCATAGCAAGTGCGGCAACGAGTGATTTTGCGGGTGGTAGCGGCACTTCGGCTGACCCGTATCTTATCTCAACAAAAGAACAACTCAATAATGTGCGTTTTTATCTTAATTCGCACTTTAAAATGACAAATGATATTGAGTTTTCTGATGGCGACGATAGTTGGAGGCCAATCGGTACAACAACTAACAGCCCATTTTCAGGTACCTTTGACGGTAACGGCTATGCTATAAAGAATTTAACCATTACCCAAAATAACTCTAATTACATTGGTTTTATAGGATGCAGTACAGGTACTGTAAAAAACCTTGGATTTGTTGACGGTAAAATTGAGTTCGACTGTGGTGATGTTATTCTGCAGAGTGATACACAAAATAATTTTTATGTCGGCGGTATTGTTGCCTTTAACTATGGTACAGTAGAAAACTGTTATAATAACAGCGATATAAAAATTACAAGAGCCGAAGATATTTTCCCCGAAGTAGGCTTTGGTGAAACACAAAATATTTTTTATAACTATTATTCTATCGGCGGCATCGTTGGCTACACAATGACCAATATAGAAAAATGTTATAATAATGCAGATGTTTCTGTATCGATGTTTACAAGTATCGCAGGAATTAAGTCTCAGGCTCACTCGACTCTTTATGTCGGTGGTATTGCAGGGGTGGCAGTTGCCGAAATCAGCAACTGTTATAATACGGGAAATATCAATGCTGATGCTTATTCCGTTATAGCCCCCGAAACTTATAGTATTATTAATCCTGATATAGCAATCTCAAAGTCTTTTGCAGGCGGTATTGTGGGCATAAACGCTTATGGCTGCGCTGTATCGGATTGTTATAACGCAGGTGAAATTAAAGCAGTTGCCGAGGCTGCCGGATCAAATGCTTTTTCTGTGGAAGAGTACGAACAATACCCAACAGAAGCATATTCTTATGCCGGTGGTATTGTGGGTGGCAATGGTGTGAATCTTTACACCACGGTTTCAAATTGTTATAACGTAGGCAGTATTATATCCGATGCAATAACTTCGGGTGCAACATACTCAGAAGCCGAATTTGAATATATCGGTGCAATAGTTGGCAATGACAGTGAAAATACTATTGATGGTTGCTATTACCTGGATACTTGTCTTGGTGATATTACAGATGAAACAGCATCACCTTGTACAGATGAGCAACTCAAATACCCCGAAACTTTTGAAAGTTTTGATTTTGAAAGCACATGGAAGTTTGACAGCAACTTATCATACAACTATCCTGTTTTACAGGCAGTTGCACATTATGAGCCGGAACCCGAGGTTATCCTTCCCGGCGGCAGTTGCGGCGATAACGCAACATGGACATTTAATGCTGCTACAGGCACCCTCACCATCAGCGGTACAGGTGCTATGTATGATTATAATATCAATACTACACCGTGGTTTTCAAACAAGTTTGATATTACAAATATTGTTATAAAAAGCGGAATTACCTCAATCGGTAAACATACATTTATCTATTATACAAATCTTACAAGTGTAACACTTCCCGATACTCTTGTAACAATTGGTGATAATGCATTTTCTGATTGTTATAACATTCAATCAATTTCAATCCCCAACAGCGTAAAAACAATTGCCTCTAAAGCATTTTATGGATGTACAGGTTTAACTTCACTTACAATTCCCGAAAATGTAACCACTATCGGTAGTTGGGCTTTTGCAAACTGTACAAATATTAAATCAATATCAATCCCTGAAAAAGAGATAGAAATTGGTAAAGATGCTTTTAAATACTGTACAGGTTTGCAAGACAGCAACGGTCTTGTGATTGTTAAGGGGTGCTTATACAACTACTATGGCACAGCAACAAGTGTGGTTGTACCAGAGGGTGTAACAAAAATAAGCGATTCTGTATTTACAGGAAAAACAAAGATTAGATCAGTAACCCTTCCTTCAACCCTTAAAGATATGGGCAATTATACGTTTGACGGTTGCTCTGCATTAACATCTGTTAACATTCCAAACGGTGTTACTACAATTGGCGAAAGAGCGTTCAGAGATTGTACATATCTTGTAACAGTATCACTACCCGAAAGTATAACTACAATTGCCAAAAATGCATTTTATAATTGTACCAGACTTTCAAACATTACAATCCCAAATGCTGTTGAATATATTGGTGACAATGCATTTAGCGGAATTGCAATCACATCAATCACAATCCCCGATAGCGTAAAATCTGTTGGCAATTATGCTTTTGCTTATAATACAGCACTTACCACGGTTTCCATCGGCAGCGGACTTGAAACACTCGGTAAGTATATGTTCAGCGAATGTGAAAAACTAACTTCTGTTACATTTGCTACCGGTATCAAGACGATCGGTTATGGTGCGTTTGGATATTGTTACAAACTCAATAACGTTGTTCTTCCTGAGGGTATGACAACACTTGAAGAGTATGCATTTTTAGAATGTACAGCACTAAGAACGGTAACAATCCCTGCAAGTGTAACTTCAATACATGAGGATGCATTTTTGGGTTGCAATATTACAAATATCAATTACGGCGGCACTCAAGATGACTATTTTGACATCGAAAACGTTCCCGAAGTACCTAATTTGAGTTTTACTGAAAAACTCTTTGAGGGCGGCAACGGTACATCGGCTGACCCTTATCTTGTTTCAAATAAAAAGCAACTCGATAATGTCCGTAAGCATCTGGATGCCCACTTTAAACTCACAAATGACATCGAGTTTACTGATGCTGATTTTGCATCAGGCGGTGATTTTTATAACTCGGGTGCAGGTTTTGCACCCATCGGTACAAGGGATAATCCTTTTACAGGTACCTTTGACGGTAACGGCTTTGCTGTTAAAAACATTTACGTAAAAGTAGTTACAAACACAACCGTTTACGCAGGACTTTTTGGCTTTAACCAGGGTACAATCAAAAACCTTGGTGTTGACGGCGGCAGTATCACGGCTGTGTATGACGGAACATATTCTCCGTATGCCGGCGGTGTTGTTGGTAATAACGACAGCAACGGTCTTGTTCAAAACTGTTATAATACTGCTACAATAAAAGGCGCATGGGTTGGCGGTATTGTTTGTGTAAATAACGGTACTGTTACCGACTGTTATAACGAAGGTACAGTAATGTATAGCGCAAATACAAACTCAAGTACATACAGCGGCGGTATTGTTGCTTTTTCAAGCAATGGCGGCACAGGTAAAATCTCGGGCTGTTACAACTACGGTGAAGTAAAAGGATACGGAGCAACAGGCGGTATTGCAGGTTGCAGTTATGTGCCTGTTGAAAAATGTTATAATAACGGTCCTGTTACATCGCTTTATAACGATGCAGCCGGTATTGTGGGCAGTACCGGAAGTTCAGTAACAGATTGCTATAACGCAGGTGAGATCAGCGGAAAATATGTCGGCGGTATTATCGCATACACTTATGGCGGAAGTATTCAAAACTGTTATAACGTTGGTAAACTTTCAGGTACAACCGGCACAGGCGGTATTTTATATAAATACACAGGTGCAGATCCCATCACTGTATCAGACTGCTACTTTATAGATAATGTTGATGTTGGCTGTGTAGTGGGCGATATTGCCACAACCAAGTGTACAGCAGCACAAATGAAAACTCAGTCAACCTTTACAGGTTTTGATTTTACAAACACCTGGGAATTAACCAACGTATTATATAAATACCCCACATTAAAATCAACTCCGCATATAGTTGAAACTGTTGAATTTGAACTCGGTTCAAATCTTCATGGTAAACTTGACGTTCCCACAGGCCACCTTGTTGTATCAGGTGAAGGCGCGTGGGAGGCAAGTGCTAAAATATCTGATGATATCAAAGCATACATAAAAACAGTTGAAGTAAAACCGGGTGTAACCTCAATCGGTGAGTATTCGTTCAGTAACTGTAAATCACTCACATCAATTTCGATGCCTGAAGGCCTTGAGGTAATCGAGGGCGGTGCTTTTGAAAACTGCTCGGCTCTCACAGCGGTTGTAATCCCCAAGGGCGTTACCAGAATCGGTTATTATGCATTCTATAGCTGTACCGAACTCGCATCGGTTGTAATGTCAGATACTGTTGTTACAGTTGGCACAAGCGCATTTTCTAACTGTAGAAAAATTACAGAACTCGTTCTTTCGAAAAGCCTTTCGGTAATATCCGATTATGCCTTTAACTACCTTTCGGCTGTTAAAACATTAACAATCCCCGCAAGTGTAACTTCAATTGCACAGTATTCGTTCAGAAACTGCAAATTTACCGATATCTATTACGACGGTACCGAGGCGATGTACAAAACACTTACATACGCACCTACCGCAACAAATATGCACTATGCTCAAAATCCTTCGGGACTGTGCGGTGTTGACGTAACATGGTCTTTTGATGTTTCAACAGGCACCTTCACAATTTCGGGTACAGGAGATATGTATAATTATCCGAGCAACAATGCTCCCTGGACTTCGTTTAAGGGCGATATCAAGTCGGTTGTTGTAAACGAGGGCGTGACCTCAATCGGTGAGTATGCATTTAATAACTGTACAGCACTCGCGTCAGTATCAATGCCAGTTGGTCTAAAAACAATTTACGGCGGTGCTTTCGAAAACTGCTATGCTCTTACATCGGTTGTAATTCCCGAAGGTGTAACAAAATTAGATTACTACGCATTCTATAACTGTACGGGACTTACAACGGTAGAAATGGCAGATACAGTTGTATCAATCGGCACAAGTGCATTCTCTAACTGTAAAAAACTCACAAATGTTGTTCTTTCAAAGGGTCTTACAACTTTATCAAACTATGCGTTTAACAATTGTGTGGCACTCACATCACTTACACTCCCT
>JAZKZG010000164.1:0-3064 GCA_045612565.1 Eubacteriales bacterium | reverse complement strand
AAATAAAAGCACAGGGGACTGTCCCCTGTGCTTCTAGATTTTTATATTGAAAAAATTGTAAAATTATGTTAATATATGTATGCTTATTTTGAGGAGGGGTTTTATGGCACTTATAAAATGTCCTGAATGTAAAAAGAAAATTTCAGACCAATGTGAAAATTGCCCGCGATGTGGTTATCCAATAAATAAAATTAGCGAAGTGAATGAAAATCAAATGGATGGCGACAATACTACCGAAGTTACCACAAAGAACAAAAAAACATTTGATATAAAATCTTTGATAAAAAAATGGTGGTTTTGGGTTACAGTTGGAGTTGTTATAGCGGCAATTACAACAACCACAATATTATTACTCAATCGTGATACTAAACCTAAATTTGACAAAGAGGGCAACCCAGTGTTTGTTGAGTTGACAAACGAAGTATATACCAATGCCAAAGATTATAAAGGGTATCATATAAATATCAAGGGTCAGGTTTTCCAAGTAATGAGCGATAACGGAAATGTTAAAGGCATTCAAATTTGGTTAGACCCTGATACCTGTGCACAAAATGTAATGATTTACTATAGCACCGATGTTGAAGTTAAACAAGGCGACTACGTAATGTGTTCGGGTTATATTGATTCAGTGACAGAATATAAAAATGCCTATGACGCCAAGTTGTTTGCACCTTTGGTTATATCTTCGGATTTGAAAAAATCAACATATATGGAAGTTGTGGCACCCACAATCGCAAAGATAACTCCTGAAAATCTCAAACAAGAAAAGTACGGTTACTCTATATCAATAGAGAAAATAGAATTTGCGGAAAAAGAAACAAGAATATATACAACAGTAACAAACAACGGTAAATCTTTATTGTATTTTGGCGATGCCGTTATAGTTCAAGAGGGTAAGCAGTACAATTCCACAGATAATTACGATGCCGATTATGAAGAAATACCTTATGAAGTTGTAAAAGGCGTTTCGTGTTCAGGAATTATAGTGTTCCCTACTATTAGTACAAATGATTTTGAGTTGACTATTGATGTTCATTCTGAAAATGATGATGAAAAACTAGGAAAAATTGTTGTTGCAATTGGTAAGGAAAAATCAGAAATAAAAACAGCATGGCCAATTGATGAAGTGAAACCTGTTGTAACGCCAGCACCTGCACCAGAAGTGAAGCCTGTTGTAACGCCAACACCTGCACCAGAAAAATTGGCTTTTGTCGGACATCTTTGCACTGATACAAATAGTGCAGGTATGCCAGCAAATGATAAGACTATATTTCATAGTTATGAATATGTCACAATAGCTGGCAAATTAACTGGGGTCACAGAAAAAAATAATATTACACTTCGGTGGGTATTTCCAAACGGATATATCACTGATGAAAAAATATACGAGTTACAAAATGGTGAAGCCACAAGTCAAGGGATGAAAGATATCGGCATAGGTGAAGGTAGTGTTACTGTTATTTTCGACAAGACCGGCGAAACGTTAGGATATTTTCCTTTCACCATTGTAGACTAATATTTAATTTCCCTCTTTTGTGCATAGCAGGACAGACTGCGATTAAGAAAAGAATATTTCAAAACAACAGCGGAGTGATTTTACTCCGCTATTTTTTAATATAAAAACTCGTAAATAACGAATTATTTTACAAAAGTATATTGAAACACGAGTTGGGAAGAAGTATACCAAAATAGTAAAGAAAGTTTTTTAATTCTCCTTTTTTACATAATACTAAATTTAAAAATTTTCATTTCTCTATACAGTGTAAAAATATCTCCGTCGAGTGGGTTGCCCGTCGGAGTTTTTTTGTGGTAAAAATGGGCAAAAATTAGTGTTTTTTTGCAGTTCAAAGTGCCGAAAATTGTAGGTGGCAAGCGGGTTCGGAATACTTTCCGTTAGAAAAGTGTTAGAAAATGGGCATTTTTTGGGGGATTTTTTTTTAAAAAAAAACCTTGCAAACACTAGTGTTTACAAGGCTTTTCGTGTGGTTGCGGAGGAAGGACTTGAACCAACGACCTTCGGGTTATGAGCCCGACGAGCTACCAACTGCTCTACTCCGCGATATTAAATATAGGCACTCACTTAAGTGCCTATATACTATAGCATAATTAACTTTGTTTGTCAAGGGTTAATTTGCAATAACCGTTCGTTTTATTCCGACAGATTATGCCTTTTCATAGCTTGAAGACATAAGTACCGTTTCCTCTTTTGAAACAGACAGTATTCCACCGCCGATATTAGCATAAAACTCATCGTCTTCGGTTTCGATTTTAATTCTGCATGGTTTAACCGACGTTATAAACGGAACATGGCCTGCCATAACAGCAAGTTCACCCTCACCCCCGCGAACTGTAAGCATTATTGTTTCACCCTTAAAGCTATCGCCGTCAGGTGTTGCTACGCGAAGAAAAAATGTATTCATACATTATTCCTTTCCGGCTTTTTTAACTGCCTCGTCAATAGTGCCTACAAAGAGGAATGCCGACTCGGGCAAATCGTCATGTTTACCCTCGATAATCTCTTTAAAGCCGCGGATTGTTTCTTTAAGAGGCACATATGTGCCCGTAATACCTGTGAATTTTTCGGATACGTGGAACGGCTGTGACAAAAAGCGCTGGATTTTTCTTGCTCTTTGAACAAGAAGTTTATCCTCGTCTGACAGTTCGTCCATACCCATAATCGCGATGATATCCATAAGTTCGTTATAGCGTTGGAGAATTCTTTGAACCTCACGCGATACCTTGTAATGCTCTTCGCCGAGGATATCGGGCGAAAGAATACGGCTTGTTGATTCAAGAGGGTCAACAGCGGGGTAAATACCCTGTGATGCAATTGTTCGCGACAAAACGGTAGTTGCATCAAGATGTGCAAAGGTTGTAGCAGGCGCAGGGTCGGTAAGGTCATCAGCGGGAACATAAACCGCCTGAATAGAGGTGATTGAACCCTTTTTGGTCGAGGTGATACGCTCCTGTAGTGTACCCATCTCGGTTGCAAGTGTAGGCTGATAACCAACGGCTGACGGCATACGTCCAAGAAGTGCCGAAACCTCACTACCTGCCTGTGTAA
>JAZKZG010000163.1:0-21590 GCA_045612565.1 Eubacteriales bacterium | reverse complement strand
GATAACGAAATGAAAAGTCCCGGTATGGCTCGTTTTATCGGCCGTGCACTTGCAGGAACGGTTTTACAGGTTTATGATAAGGTTAAATACGTCGATGTCGACAGTATTGATATTGTCAGCCGTGATATTCCGGTAAAAGCCAACGTGCCTGACCCTAAGGATATGCCCACCGCTCACAAATATAAAGAGTATCATGAACAGGGAAGAGATGACCTTATTCCGTTTAAAGCAATGGAACTTACTACAGTTGTTGCAGAGGCTCTCCGTATGTGTAAACTTGAATTTGGACCCGAAACCTTTGATATAAACCTTTCTGCTGTAAAAATCGGTCCCGTTTGTATGCTTGGTATCCCCGGTGAGCCTTTTACCGATATCGGCGTTGAAATAAAAAAAGCAAAAGGTTTTGATTTAATTATGCCCTGTGCGCTTACAAATGGCTACGAGGGTTATTTCCCGATGCAGTCTGCCTATGACGAGGGAGGATATGAAGCCCGCACTTCACGCTTCAAAGCAGGTGTTGGCGAAACTATTATTAAAGGTGCTGTAGACCTTATTGAATCATTATGATAAACTATCAAAAAGAATTAGATCGGATAATTTCAAATTTAGCAAATAAACCACGCCTTGCACTTCATAGTTGTTGCGGTCCTTGCAGTACATATGTACTTGAATACCTGACTCAATATTTTGATGTGACGCTGTTTTTTTACAATCCCAACATTCATCCCGAAATTGAATACAGAACGCGTCTTGATGCTCAAAAAAAGGTTTGTAAACTGTTTTCGGTAAATGTTATCGAATGTGAATATGACGTGCAGAACTTTTTTGAAAAAACAAGGGGTCTTGAAGACGAAATTGAGGGCGGTGTACGCTGTACAGTATGCTTTGAACTCCGCCTTTTACACACTATTGAAAAAGCGATAGAAATGGGCGGGTTTGACTACGTTGCAACAACACTTACAGTCAGTCCTCACAAAAACGCCCCGCTTATAAATGAAATAGGACAACACCTTACTCAAGAAAGACAAATAAAGTGGCTGCCGTCTGATTTTAAAAAGAAAAACGGTTATCTCAGGTCAATTCAACTTTCTAAAGATAACGAAATCTATCGTCAAGACTACTGCGGCTGTGTCTATTCGAAACAAAAAACTGTGTAGATAATTTCTACACAGTTTTTTTGTTTTAATGTGCAACTTCTGTTGTATCGGATGCACCTGTTTTATCTTCACTGTCAGGCTGATCTTCAACAATCTTCGCTTCGATAAACTCTCTGCCTTCCATAACAGCTTTAAACTCTTCACCGCTGATTTTTTCTTTTTCAAGCAACCTTTCGGAAACAGCCTTAACTTTGTCGCTGTTTTCAGAAAGAAGTTTTGTAGCAGTGTCATAAGCGTTATCAATAATGCTCTTGATTTCGCTATCAATAAGAGCAGCAGTCTGCTCAGAATAACTGTTCTTTGCAGCAAGATCATAGCCGAGGAACACTTCGTTTGATTCTTTTCCTAACAGAATAGGACCAATCTTGTCACTCATACCATAGCGTGTAACCATTGCCTGTGCAATCTGTGTTGCACGCTGAATATCGTTTGATGCACCTGTTGAAATATCGTCAAGGAAGAGTTTTTCACTGACACGTCCGCCAAGAAGTGAAACAATGTCTTCAAACATCATATTCTTGGTGTTATATGATAAATCCTCTTTGGGAAGTGACATTGTGTAACCGCCAGCACCGCCACGCGAAATAATTGAAACTTCATGTACTTCATCAGCACTGTCAAGGAAGTAGTTGACAACGGCGTGACCTGCCTCGTGGAAAGCAGTCAGTTTTCTTTCAGCCTCAACAATTTTCCGTGATTTCTTTTCGGGACCCATTATAACCTTTGTGATCGAATCCTGAATATCTTGAGCGCTGATTGCTTTTTTATTGTTTTTGGCTGCAAGAAGTGCTGCTTCGTTTAAAAGGTTTTCAATATCGGCACCTGTAAAGCCAATTGTGCCTTTCGCAACAGTCTTAAAGTCAACCGATTCGTCAAACTTTTTGCCTCTTGAGTGTACTTTTAAAATTTCCTCACGTCCATTCTGGTCGGGAGCGCCTACATAAACACGTCTGTCAAAACGTCCTGCACGTGTGAGCGCAGGATCAAGCGTGTCTGCGCGGTTTGTTGCCGCCATGACAATTATGCCCGAGTGAGCGCCAAAACCGTCCATCTCGACAAGCAACTGGTTGAGTGTCTGTTCTCTTTCATCGTGACCTCCGCCAATGCCAGAGCCGCGGTGACGTCCTACAGCGTCGATTTCGTCTATAAATACAATACAGGGATTGTTCTTTTTAGCTTGGTCAAATAAATCACGCACACGCGATGCACCTACACCGACATAGAGTTCAACAAAGTCAGAACCCGAAATCGAGAAGAAGGGAACACCGGCTTCACCTGCAACAGCCTTTGCAAGAAGTGTTTTACCTGTTCCGGGAGGGCCCACCAAAAGTACACCCTTGGGAATTCTTGCACCCATATCGATATATTTTCTGGGGTTTTTCAAAAAGTCAACAATCTCTTCAAGTTCTGCTTTTTCTTCGTCAGCACCTGCAACGTCAACAAAAGTCTTTTTGGATTTTTCTTCGGTCCCCATTTTGATACGTGCCTTTGCAAATCCGCCACCTTTGCCGTTCATCTGCTTTGACATCATATAATAAGCAAGTACAACCATTACTATAATAAACAGTGTAGGCAAAAACTGTACCCACCAAGGCAAAGTAAATCCTTCATTCAGGTCGAATTTTATGTTTTGCGGAATGGCATATTTTTCAATTACGGTATCCTCAAATGTGTTGTATGACAACAGTTTGTGTGTAACAACTGTTCCGTCTTTTAATGTACAGGTTACGTTATAGCCCACAACCTTGAACTCTTCAACCTGCTTTTCTTCAAAATAATTAAGCAAGTCACTGTATGTTACAGATTTTGGTTTTGCTGATGACGAAATTGTTGTATATATAGACACTGCAATAATAATCAGCAGTGCAATATATATCAATCCGCCAAAATTTTTTCTCTTTTTCAAAGCATTCTCCAATCCTCGCAAAATGCGAACTATATTTTATTTATGAATAGATTTCTTCTTTAAGTACACCAATAAAAGGCAGGTTTCTGTATTTTTCTGCAAAATCAAGACCGTAGCCAACAACAAATTCATCCGGTACAACAAAACCTTCGTATGCAACGGGGATTTCAACCTGACGTCTCGCTGGTTTTGTTAAAAGTGTGCAAACCTTAACCGATTTGGCTTTTCTAGATTCCAAAAGTTTGATTATATTTGAAAGTGTAACACCGCTGTCTAAAATATCTTCAACTATAAGTATGTCAAATCCTGTTACATCTATGTCAAGGTCTTTAAGTATTTTTACACTTCCTGTTGTCGATGTGCCTTTTCCGTAACTTGATGCTGCCATGAAATCAATCTGGCAGGGAATCGTGATTTTTCTTATAATGTCCGACATAAATATTGCCGCACCTTTAAGTACTGAGATAACGAGCAGATTTTTGCCTTCATAATCTTTTGAGATCTGTGCGCCCATTTTTGTAACCATCTCTTGAAGTTGTTGTTCCGAAACAAGTACCTTTTTAATATCGTTTAACATATTGACCCCCTAATTTCAATACAAATTAAATTTTTATCATCCTTTTTTGCAATACAACGTTTGTCCGCACCGTAACCCTCAACAAAAACAATTCCGTTATCGTCACAAACAACAAGTAACTTGTCTCGTGTTTGCAAATCTATTTTGTCATTTATCAAAAGTTTTTTAAGACTTGATGTGCATTTGCGCTTTGCACTTAAAAATTTGTCACCGTCACGTCTTGTGCGTACATATAAATTTCCTTTGATTTTACCATAGTTTACCGTTGCTTTTGTTAAGTTATTGTAAATTTCTTTGGTATTATTAATTAAAATTGATCTGTCATCAATACTATTTTCGCCAAAACCGAGTTCATAAATATCAGTGATCTTGGGTTGTATTTCTATAAAATCAAGATTATCGCTAATAATTTTTGCAAAAAGCTTACCTTTGATTTGTGTCTTGGCTCCGTTTGGTTTATCTAAAATTGATTTGACACTTTCAAAGTGTACGCTGTCAAGAACAATATCAAATTTGTCACTAAGTCTTTTTGCTAAAACTCTGAAAAGTATAGCATCATCAAGTTTTGAAAGTTCAAAAGCATTGTACGTAGTAATTTTTTGCGAAATATCAAAAAGTGCAGTCTGGTCCTGCTTTATATTATCTATTGCCCGACTTACCGCTTTAAAAACGTCAATGTCGTTGCGTTCACTAAATTTGCCTACAATGTTGTGGCGTATAAAATTGCGAAGATAATCTGTGTCAGAATTTGTACTGTCAATGCAATAATCAAGACCGTGTTTTTCAAGATGATCGATGATTTCATCTCTTTTTACATCAAGCATTGGTCTGATTATACATTGGCGCTTTATCGGAATACCGCAAAGCCCTTTTGCACCGCTTCCGCGAACAAGATTTATAAAAAATGTTTCAACATTATCATTTTGAGTGTGAGCAGTTGCAACAAAAGCATTTTTACCGACTGTCAACTCGTCAAAAAAAGTGTATCTTGCATCACGTGCCGCTTCTTCAATGCTGCGACCTTTTGCAATTGCATTTACATCAACGCTTTTTTTGTGGAGTGTAATGCCTCGTTTTTTGCAAAATCTTGTTACAAATTCCTCGTCACTGTCCGATTCTGTTCCACGTAAATTGTGGTTTAGATGTGCGCATTCAACATTGATTTTAAGTTTGTCTTTTATATTAAACATAATATCAGCAAGACAAATCGAATCAGCACCGCCCGAAAGCGCACAGATAATAGTGCAACCTTCATAAACAAGTGAGTTTTTTATTATTGAGTTGTAAACCTTTTCGTACAGCATCACATTTTAGCAATATTTGTAAAGCGAGTGATATCGGGATTCCAAGCAAGGTCAACCGAACCGACAGGACCGTGTCTGTTTTTGGCAATATCACATTTAACAACCTGGATGCTACCTTGGTTTTGTTCACTGTCGTCTTCTTTCCAAAGGAACATAATCGCGTCAGCGTCTTGCTCGATTGAACCCGATTCACGAAGGTTAGAAAGTTGAGGCTTTTGTTTTGTTTTTTCAGTCTCACGGTTGAGCTGTGAAAGACAAATAACAGGAACGTTAAATTCTTTTGCCATAATTTTAAGTGCACGTGAAATCGCGCCAACCTCTGTTGTACGGTTTTCGTATCTTCCACCGCCTGACATAAGCTGCAGATAGTCAATTATAATAAGGTCAAGTTTTTTAAGACGGCGAAGTTTTGCTTTCATTTGTGCAACAGTAATACCCGCTGTATCGTCAAAATAAACGTCGGTATCTGAAAGTACAACAGATGCCTGTGCAAGATTTACCCAATCATCGTCAGTAAGATCACCGTTTCTGAATTTCATATTATTAATGCCGCTTTGTGCCGAAAGCATTCTGTTAGCAAGTTGGTCATTTGACATTTCGAGCGAGAAAACAGCAATTGTCTTTTTGGGCTTTTGAAGAGCAATGTTCTGTGCAATATTGAGTGCAAACGATGTTTTACCGACACCGGGTCTCGCCGCAATAAGAATAAGGTCGCTCTTGCCAAGTCCCGATAACATAAAGTCGATATCGGTATACCGTGTTTGAAGACCGATAAATGCATCCTTGTCATTTGCAATCTTGTTGATTTTATCAAAACTGTCAATAATAGCACTTTTGATATGGGTGAGGGAAGTGTTGCTTCTGCTTTGCATGATTTCATAAATACGGCTTTCTGCCATATCCAGAATATCAGCCGCATCAGAACTTTGCAAATAACATTGTTCCGATATATCCGCACACGCTTCAATCAGTTTGCGAAGACTTGCTTTTTCAATAACAATTTTTGCGTATTCGGTAATGTTTTTCGTACTCGGAACAAGCTGTGTCATTTCATACAGAACGCGTTTGCCTTCCTGCTCATCATAAATACCCTGTGCTTTAACCGCTTCGAGTACCGTTACAAAATCAATGCTTTTGTTTGTCAAAAACATGTTTAGCATAATCTCGTAAATACCGGCATACTTGTCGATATAAAACTGTGATGGCGATAATTTGTCGGCAATTTCGTTTATACAGGCAGGGTCAATAATGACCGAGCCGATAATGCACTGCTCCGCCTCAACACTGTGTGGAATTTTTTTAAGGTCACCAAGTTCCATTTAAACTTACTTTTCCTTTACAACATTAATAGTGATTTTAGCCGAAATACCTTTATAGAGTTTTACTGTAACGGGGTATGCGCCAAATGCCTTTATTGTATCGGTGTCGATTTTCTTTTTATCAACACTGATGCCTGTTTTGGTGTTAATAAATTCAGCGATTTCTTTTGCGGTAATACTGCCGAAAAGTTTGCCCGAGTCACCGCCTTTTACAGACATTTCAAATGTTTTACCCTCGAGTTTTGCAGCGTTTTCTTTTGCTGCAGCGGTTTCAGTATCAATTTTATACTGCTGAGCCGAAGCTTTTCCGCCAAAGTCATTAAGAATCTGTGCATTGGGTTCAATTGCAAGTCCGCGTGCAATCAAAAAGTTTCTGCCGTATCCGTCAGATACATTGATTGTATCACCTTTTTTACCTTTTCCTTTAACGTCTTCAAGTAATACTACTTTCATTTATTTTTTCCTCACTTTCGGGGTTGTTTAAAATTTTAATAAGCATATCATATGCTTCTTCTACAGTTGTGTTTTCAAGCTGAGCTCCTGCTGCTGCTCTATGTCCGCCGCCGCCCATTCTTTCGAGTTGGCGCTGAACATTTCCGGCTGGATTGCTTCGTGCTGAGATGTGTGCATCGTTACCCTCGGGGTAAATTACATACGAACTTTCAACACCACTCAGGTTAAGCATTTCGTCAGCCGCTTTTGAGGCAATAAGTTTTATTCCTTCGAATTCTTCATCTTGCCATACAGATATTGCATATTTGTTGTCAACTATCTGCGCTTCTGATATGATATCTATTTGTCTTTTATAACTTTCAATATCGTTTTTAAAATATGATTTTACTTCTGCTGTATCAGCACCCTGCTTTTTAAGATAAGCTGCTGCTTCAAACGTACGTATACCTGTTCTTTCGGTAAACATCTTTGTGTCAAGGAAAATTCCCGACATAAGTGCGTTTGCCTCTTGTTTTGTGAGACGCATATGCGAAATGCTCTCGCAGAGCTCACTTACCATTTCACAGCAAGAGGATGAATTCGGCTCGTGGAAACTGATAACAGTATTTTCAATGGCGTTATTAACTGTTTTTCTGTGGTGGTCAATAACAACCACTTTTTTAAACATCGAAAGTATCTTTTCACTTTCTACATATTCGCTGTTGTGTGTATCTGTGACAATCAGGAGTGAGTTGTCGGTAATAACACGGTTTACAGCGGTGGGTTCGATGAAAATGTTTTCATATCCCACTTCTTTTTCAAAAACCGAATGAATATTTTTAGCAAGTGTTTCTTTTGAATTATAAACGATGTATGGTGTCTTGCCGAAATGTTGTACGCATTTTGCAATACCTATTGCCGAACCCATACTGTCGAGGTCAGCGTATTTGTGTCCCATAATAATGACGTTGTCTGAACTCTGAACGTGGGCTAAAAGACCCTCGGCAATAATTCTCACCTTGACGCGTTTTCTACGTTGACCGCTGTCGCTGTTGCCACCATAAAAACTGTATTTCTCACCGTTGAGTACAACCGCCTGGTCGCCACCGCGTGAAAGAGCCATATCAAGCGATTTTCTGGCGTTTGTATCGGCACTGAGCGGCGAACCGTCACCGCAACCAACACCAATAGAGAGTGTTGCGTGATATCCCTCTACAATAACCTCTTTAACATCCGATAAAATCTTGAATTTACTGCGTTCAAGTTCTTGCAGATGCTTGTGTTCAAATAAAACGAGGTATCGGTCTTGTTCTGGCTTGTACATAACACCGCCGACCGATTTGACAAAAGCACGTACCTTAACATCAACACGAGTGAGAAAAATCGATTTATGAAGTTCAGGGATAGAGGATGGGAGTTCATCAAAACTATCAACAAGCAGGTATGCCGCACATAATTTTTGTGAACGCAACTTTAACAGTTCGTTTCTCGAATCGGTAATGTCAATCCAGTAAACCGAATAAAAATCGTCTTTGGTTCCCGAACCCTGACGCATAATAAAAAGATTATAGTGTCTGCCGATAAAGGTGATATCGTGTTTTTGCGACACCAAATCTTCGTTTATTGTAACTTGCGGAGCAATAACATCAAAGTTTTTGCCAAAAACCTCGGTAATATGATTTTTTTCGAGCAAATTATGAAAAAGATCATTATACCATATAATGTCGGCTTTGGAATTAAGCAGTGTTACCGGCATTGGAAACTTTGTAAGACTTTCTTTTGATGCCTCATCAAGATAGAGAGTGATGCTCTGAAGATAGTTGAAAATCTTATCACTGTGTTTTTTCTTGGCAATTTTCCGGTGTATTGTAAAAGCAACCGAAAGCACAAGTTCCGCTATTGCCGCCCATACATTGAAAAATGCAGTGATAACAGGAAAGCTAATCAGGATTGCAATCAACAGATATTCGGGTTTATTCAGATTAAAATTAAGTGATTTTTTATTCATATATTAAAAAATTCCGTTTTCGGCATCTATTATTTTATTCACGCGGCGTTCGTGTCTGCCGCCTTTTTCAAATTCTGCCGACAAAAACGCATTTAAAATTTCCACTGCAAGTTCTTCACCGATAACTCTTGCACCAAGACAAAGAATATTTGCGTCATTATGTACGCGTGTCATTTTTGCCGAGAATGTATCTCCGCAAACAGCGGCGCGAACACCGTTTATTTTATTTGCCGCAATGCTCATACCAATGCCTGTACCGCAAATAAGTATTCCGAGTTCACTTTGTTTTGAAGCTACACTTTCAGCAACCGCAAAAGCGGCGTCTGTATAGTCACAGCCGTCCTGTTTTCCATCAAATAAAACAGTATACTCAATATTTTTTTCTTTGAGTTCGTTGCAAAATCTTTCAACAAACGGTGTACCTGCTTTGTCGCATCCAATACTAATCATTTTTCTGTTTCTCCTTTAATTCTCTTTCTGCCTGTGATAATCTCAGATAGCAGAGTTTTATATTTTTTGCTTTTAGCGGTACAGTGTTTTGTGCCGCCCTTGCTATTGATTCTCCTTGCGGATATAAAAGTTCGTCTTTTGCTATTTCAACATTTGAAATTCCGCTTATTAATTCTTTAAAAAGATATGCACCGTCACCTGCAATATAGACGGTGTTATCTTTGGAATAGTGTTTAACTATTTTCAGCGTTTCTTCAACAGATTTTGCCGAGTCTTGTTCGAGGCGTGTCACATTTCCGCTTTCGCATTTGAATACAGCTGTATAAACTTGAGCGCGTCTTGCATCAAGCGCAGGAATAACGATTGTTGTTTTATCTCCAAAATTGTGTGCGATAGCATCAAGCGTAGATACGCATCTGCATTTTCTGTCGCCGGCAAGACCCATAACGGTAGCTGCGCCTATTCTTAGTCCTGTGAATGACCCTGGTCCCACTGTCAGTGCAAATTCGTCAATATCTTTTATATCGATTTCTGCATCCGAAAGCATTTCGCATATCATTGGCAAAAGTGTTTGTGAGTGAGTAAGCCCCGAGGCGCAAAAGCGTTTTGAAATTAATACCTCATCCTGCATAACACTGCAGGCGGCAGTTTTTCCTGAGGCATCAATGCTTAAAAGTTTCATTATATGTTCTCCGAAATAGTAATAATTCTGTTGTCACCGTGGTATTTGAGGTCGATTGTGATTATATCTCCCTCAAGTCCGTCACGCACATTTTCGCTCCATTCAATAAGTGAAATTCCGCTATCCTCATAATCATAATAACCAATGTCATAGAGGGCATCGGCACCGAATATTCTGTACATATCGTAGTGATAGATGGGAAAACGGCCTTCGTAACAATTCATTATTGTAAAGGTAGGACTTGTAACCTCACCGTCAAAACCAAGGTGTTTGCACAGATATTTAATAAATGTTGTTTTACCTGCACCGAGTTCACCTGTAAACGCAATTACCTTGGGGCAGGTCAACTTGTCAGCAAGTTGTTTTGCAACAGCTTCGGTGTCGGCAAGACTTGTTAAAATCTTTTCCATATTTTCTCCATTATATAATAATGCATTATATATTATAGCATCACATTTTCATCTTTTCAAGTTAACTCTTGTATTTTGTTTACTATTTATATATAATGTTAATAATTAACTGTAAAGGAGGGTAAAACCTATGAAAAAGGTGTTTATGTTTATTTGGGACGTTGTGCAAAAAATAGACATACTTATTTTTTTACTTTGTGTTGGCTCTTCTCTTTTTGGTATTTCGCTTATTTCTTCAGCAACTGATAGTTTTGGTACAAACAAATTAGTGATTGTTCAGAGTGCGGCAATGATAATAGGTCTTCTTGCAATTCTTGTTTTGCTTTTTTTAGATACCGAAAACCTCATCCGCTTTCCGCTTATAATCTATGGACTTTGTATATTTGCTTTGGTTCTTACCCTTATTATCGGCAAAGAAGTGCTTGGTAATAAAAACTGGATAATAATCGGTCCTATAAGTATTCAACCGTCGGAGTTTGTAAAGGTGGGATTTATTCTTACTTTTGCTTCACATCTAAAACGTGTACATGGGTACATAAACCATCCGCGTGCAATAATTCCACTTTGTTTGCATTTTGGTATAATATTTGTACTTGTGCTTATGGAAGGTGACCTTGGGACCGCTCTTGTGTTTACTTTCATTTTTGTGCTTATGATGTATGCCGCGGGGCTTCACGCACTCTATTTTATTGTGAGCGGGGTATTTGTTGCGGCGGCAACGCCGTTTGCATTCAGCAAACTTGCTCACTATCAACAGATGCGAATTCTTGCGGTTTATGACCCGTCACTTGACCCACTCGGATTTGGCTATCATACCATTCAAAGTAAAATTGCCCTTGGTTCCGGCGGACTTATGGGTTCGGGACTGTATAAAGGTATACAGACACAATACAGCGTTCTTCCCGAAAAGCAAACAGATTTTATTTTTTCCGTTGCAGGTGAAGAACTTGGCTTTGTTGGAAATATTGCAATTATTTTGCTTTTGGTGTTGCTTATACTCCGTGTTTTTATTACCGCCAAAAAATGTCGCGATATGGGTGATATGCTGATATGTGTCGGTGTTGGAGCAGTGCTTTTGTTCCAAGCGGCTGAGAACATAGGAATGTGTCTTGGACTTTTACCTGTTATCGGTATAACATTGCCGTTTTTCAGTTATGGAGGTTCATCGATGGTTGCGAGTATGTGTCTTATGGGACTTGTAATGTCCGCCTCGTCACATAACTGTGTCGGATTTTTCAAAAAATAAAGCAGAGTGAAAAATCACTCTGCTTTTATTTTGTATAGTTTGCTTGTGCCTTTAGCACACTTGAATAAACTACTGTCATATTCCTGTTCCAAAAACACTTCGAAAAGTTTTTTGTCGCTTGGTAATTCAATCGAATACTCGCCGTCTTCTGTCGAATGGAAAAACAAATAACTTTCATTTGCATAAATTACTGCTTGCTTTTCACAGTAAATATGCACTCCTGCATTTCTATAAAACTCTCTCAACTCATCAACGGTAATGTTAAAGTTATCTTTTGTTACTTCCAAAAGTGCATCCCCTGTTATTTGTTTTGACAGATCAGTGGGATAGGGGATAAGCGAAATTATCGCCTTGTAATTGTCTTTTACTTTATTAAAATCACTTGCAAGATATATGTCATATGGCACCGCCGCTTTACCCAAAGCCTCTCTTATGTCATAAACGACGTTTTTGTATGCGGGGTCACTGTCCTCTAAATTAAATATTGAATTCTCATCTACAAATACCGCAACCTCAGCCACGCTTTTCATACTCATTTCAAGACTTTCAACAGAAATATTTTGCATTTTTTGTAAAAGTGACATATATTTTTTGTCTTTAAACCAACCTCCCCACATATCAAACCACCAAGACGAGTGTCCACGTGTAATTGCTTTTGCAAAATGCATTTTCATAATGTTAATTGTTGTTTCGCAATCGGGACCATACCATACAGGGCTGTTGTAATGCGGTAAATCATTGGGTGGCTGTGACAGATGTGTGCGTGTGTCGTTTTCGGCAAAATACAGTTTTCCTGCATTTTGTATGCTTGATATCGGCACAATATACCCGTGGTCGCGTCCTTCTTTTCTTGAGTTTGCGTAAGAAATGGGTGAACACAAAAAATCAACATCCGGACAGTCAAGTACACGATTTAACGAATAATGCCCTTTGCCGCGCTTTAAAAGTTCAAATGTGTACCCGTAAAATGCACCTGTAAGCAGGCGGCCATCGGTAAGTTCTTTAATGTATTTAGAAAACTCACAAATCCTGTCTGCGATTATATCCGACAAAAATCGGTAATAGTTGACCTCGTTTTTTTCAAGACCGCTCTTTTCAAATTTTTCATGTGAACGTTTTCCACGTGACCCTTTTACGTCAAAAGCCATCCATTCTTCTGTCTGTCCTGTGGCAAGATGGTAGCCTATTATATTTTTTGCATACGGCATATTTTCGATATGCTGATTGAATAATTTAAGTGTTCGTTTAACTTCATCTGCCCATATATCCGATGCAAAACAAAATCGTCTGCATTCCATAAACGGTTCGCGACCTGTATCATTTAACTCGTCGGGATGCAAAATTTCCCATTCTCTGCTGGGCGAAACATTAACTCTCGGCAGTATATACGCATCAGGACACACGTCGGTAATTGCCTTTACATTTTTATCAAATTCACTGTAATCCGGTGTATCTGTATCAAAAATCCCTTTGGAAATTGGCGGTATATGGGTTGCCTCGGATATAGTGTTTGTACCAAAAAATACAGGTATCGAAAACAGATTGTATCCCGCTTTTGCAAAGTCGTCAAAACACGCTTTTTCGGTGTAATATACCATATAAGAAAGTCGGCTGACGGCTTTGCCATTTACATACAAAATCTGACCGCTGTTTTTATTTTTAACCTCTGCTACGGTTTTCATAACTTTCGATTGCCTTTCTTATAACAAAATCGTTGCTTTCAAGCAATTCGAGTGCCGTTTTTTCATCTGTAGCCGTAATATCTTTAACAATAGATATCATTCTGTTTTTTAGTTTTTCATTAGACGGTTTAAGATTTATCATAAGATTTTCATATACATATCCCTGCTTAATCATAACTGAGGTAGAAATCATATTCAAAATCATCTTTTGTGCAGTTCCTGCCTTCATTCGTGTCGATCCTGTAACAACCTCTGCCGCGGTATCGGGACATATTGCAATGTCAGATGCCTTTTCGAGTGGAGTGTCTTTATTTGAAGTAATGCACGCCGTAAAAGCACCTTTTCTTTTTGCGTGGTCAAAAGCACCTAGGACATATTTTGCACCGCCTGCCGCTGATATTCCTATCACGCTGTCGTTTTTGTTTATATTATATTTTTCAAGATCACTTACACCGAGTTCAAAATTGTCCTCGGTTCCTTCTGTTGCATTGCGTAGTGCATAATCTCCGCCTGCAATAATTCCAACAACAAGGTCGGATGATACTCCATATGTCGGCGGACATTCCGATGCGTCTAAAACCCCAAGCCTTCCAGATGTTCCGCAACCGACATAAAATAGGCGTCCGCCTTTTTTCATCCGTTCGGATATGTTATCAATAACTTTTGCAATGTTCTCAAGTTCACTGTTGATAGCGTTTACAGAATTTATATTTTCTTTTTGTATAATTTCTACCATATCACGTGTTGACATTGTGTCAATGTGTTTTGTAGCCTTATTTCTCATTTCTGTTTTAAGCATATTATTTCTCCATTTATTCTTATATTTTTCTTGCAATTGCAAGTGCACCCAGTACAGGAGCTTTGCTGTTTGTTTCAATGTGATATTTTTGTGGGTTTTTGAGTTTTTTGTAAATTATCGGTAAAACAATGTCTTTCTGATTTACAATACCGCCCACAATAACAATGTTCTGTATTTTTTCATCGGTTTTTGGTGTTGATTCAATAAGATGTGCAACCGCATCCATATTCTTTTCAATGATATCTTTTGCAACGCTGTCACCGCTTTTATATGCTTCAAACACAAGAGGGGACAACTCCGCAATTCCTTTTTTGCCAACATCATAAAAATATGATACCTGCTCGGTAATGCTTAAACAATTAAACTTTGACTTTATAAGTTTGGTAATCTCTGTCTGGCTATTTCCTGTTTCTTCGTCTTTTATAGCCGCGATTATTGCATCTCTGCCAATTGCAAAAGCACTTCCGCCTTCTTCAAATAGATATCCGTAACCGCCTCTGCGGATGATTTCGCCGTTAATTTGTGAAAATGCAATTATGCCTGTACCCATAATGATTGCAGTTCCGTTTTTATTCCCAAGTGCAAGTGATACAGCATTTAAAGCGTCGCTTCCGTTTGCATATTTCAAAAATCCGCAACTTTGCAAAAACACTCCTATCATTTCTTGGTTGTTACCTGTAATTCCGCCCGCAATTCCTGCGTATACAGAAATTTTTGAATGTGGAATATTTTTGCACACAGTGTTTATTCCGCTTTCCAGTATCTTTATTGCGCTGTCAATACCTATGTCAACGGGATTGCAAGGGCCGAGGATTGTTTCGCTAACGGTTTTACCTTTTTTATCACACAATAAAAATGCGGTTTTAGTTCCGCCACCGTCAATACCTAAAAAATATTCGGGATTGGTTGGCTTAGAAAACAAAGTGTTAATATCACATCTTAAACAACTTGCAAGCTGTGGCAAGACCGAAGACGGCGCAATCGCTTTGCTGGTTTCCCATTTGCTTACAGATTTTTCGGTATAACCTAAAGTTTCAGCAAGTTCTTTTTGAGTAAGTCCGAGTTCTTTTCGTCTGTTTTTTAAGTTTTCTGCAAATATTAATGTATAATCGTTCATAATAACCTCAAACTATTTTTCTAAACCTATTATACCTTTTTTGTGTTTATAATCAACCTATTTATCGTGGCAAAAATAAAAAAGCTCTACATTTTGTAGAACTTTTTGCTATTTTCTGCATTTTCCGGGAGTCATTCCCATATGATGTTTAAAAGCGGTCGAAAAATAGTGTTCGTTTGTAAAACCAAGTTCAGTCGCAATTTCGCGTACCGAAAGCCGTGTGCCTTTCAAAAGCTGTTCTGCCACCTGCATTTTTCGTTTGAGTGCATATTCGTACGGTGTCATATTAAAGTATTTTTTAAATATACGTATGGTCTGCGATTGTGAACGATAAATAATTGCCGCAAGATCTTCAATACAGATTGATTTGCTGTAATTTGCATCAATATATTCTTTTAATTTGAGTGCATCGTCAGAAAATTCACTTTTTTCTTTTGAAATGCAACTTGCCATTTCCTGAATAATCTGATGTAAAATTACAGCGTTTGAATCAAGAATAGATTTTCTATCCATCGGACTGTCAACGTTTTTATTGAATTCATCAAACAACCTGAAAACTCTGCAGTTTTTAAAAAGATAATGCCCGTCAATTTTATAAAGATCAACAAGTGTGTCAACAATAGGACCGGATATGTTAAACCAGATTTTCTGCCACGGATTTTTATCATCTGAATAATACAGATGGTCTTCTCCCTGTTTTAGAAAATATACGTCACCCGCTTCGGGGTGAAATCTTCCGTTTTTGGTTACAATGGTGCCTTTTCCTGAAATAATGTACTCAAAGCAGTTTATTGATGAGTTTTTGCGTGTGATTTTGTATGTGCCATCACAGTATGACATACCGCAAAGGTTAATTGTAAGTATCTCGCTGTCGCTTTTTGGAAAACTTTTTAAAATTTCTCTCATGATGCGTACTTTTTGACCTTTTTATAAATTATTTTTTGTTTTTTGAATAAAAATTTATACTATTATAACATTTTTGTTCAATTATTTCAATATAAAAAATATGTTATATATAGTCGGCATAAAAAATATTTTTAAAAATTTATTTGGAAACTATTGCAAAATTTCAAAAGTGCTGTTATTATATATTAGCACTCGAAGTTAAAGAGTGCTAAACATGGTATATTTTAAGGAGGATTAAATATATGAAACTTAAACCGCTCGCAGACAGAGTTGTATTAAAGATGGTAGAGGCAGAGGAAACAACAAAAAGCGGAATCATTCTTACCGCAGCTGCACAGGAAAAACCGCAGATTGCACAGGTTGTAGAAGTTGGTCCTGGCGGAATGGTTGACGGCGCGGAAGTGACAATGACTGTAAAGGTTGGCGACAAGGTTGTCACCAACAAATACAGCGGAACAGAAATAAAGCTCGACGGTGTCGAATATGTAATAGTTAGACAGAGCGATATTTTAGCAATAGTTGAATAAGGAGTTAATTAAAATGGCAAAACAGATTATTTACGGCGAGGACGCCAGAAAAGCTTTGCAGGCAGGCGTTGACAAACTCGCAAATACAGTTAAAATAACACTTGGCCCTAAGGGCAGAAACGTAGTTCTCGACAAAAAATTCGGTGCACCCCTTATTACAAACGACGGTGTTACAATCGCAAAGGATATCGAACTTGAGGATGCATTCGAAAATATGGGTGCTCAGCTTGTAAAAGAAGTTTCAACCAAAACAAATGATACAGCAGGTGACGGTACAACAACTGCAACACTTCTTGCACAGGCACTTATCCGTGAGGGTATGAAAAATATTGCCGCAGGTGCAAACCCCATGATTGTACGTAAAGGTATCCAAAAGGCTGTTGACAAAACAGTTGAGGTTGTTACCAAAAATTCGCAAATGATTTCAGGTACTGATGATATAGCACGTGTTGCTACCGTTTCATCAGCAGACGAAAACGTGGGTCAGCTTATCGCTGCCGCAATGCAGAAAGTAAATACTGACGGTGTTATTACCGTTGAAGAGTCAAAAACAGCAGAGACCACCTGCGACGTTGTAGAGGGTATGCAATTTGACCGCGGTTATATCACACCTTATATGGTAACCGATACCGATAAGATGGAAGCAGTTGTAGACGACGCTTACCTCCTTATCACAGATAAAAAGATTTCAAATATTCAGGAAATTCTTCCTGTACTTGAGCAGATTGTTCAGGCAGGTAAAAAACTCGTTATTGTTGCAGAAGACATCGAGGGCGAGGCTCTTGCAACACTTATCGTTAACAAAATCCGCGGTACATTCAACTGCGTTGCAGTAAAGGCTCCCGGTTTTGGCGACAGACGTAAAGAAATGCTTCAGGATATTGCAATCCTCACAGGCGGTACAGTTGTATCAGAGGAAGTTGGTATTGAACTCAAAGATGCAACACTCGATATGCTCGGTCACGCATCACAGGTTAAAGTGACCAAAGAAAACACAGTAATCGTTGGCGGCTCAGGCGCTCAGGATGCTATTCAGGCTCGTGTTGGTCAAATCCGCAACTCGATTGCAACAACAACATCAGAATTTGATAAAGAAAAACTCGAAGAGCGCCTTGCAAAACTCGCAGGCGGCGTTGCAGTTATTAAAGTGGGAGCTGCAACCGAAACCGAGATGAAAGAAAAGAAAATGCGTGTTGAGGACGCACTCGCTGCTACAAAAGCTGCTGTAGAAGAGGGTATTGTTGCAGGTGGCGGCACCGCATATATCAAGGCGATTCCTGCTGTAAAAGAACTTTATGAAAACTCAACAGGCGACGAAAAGACAGGTGTTGCAATCGTTATGAAAGCACTCGAAGAGCCTGTTCGTCAGATCGCACTCAACAGCGGTCTTGAGGGTTCTGTAATTCTCGAAAACATCCTTCAGAACGAAAAAGTTGAATATGGCTTTGACGCATACAACGAAAAATACTGCGATATGTTCGAAGCAGGTATTGTTGATCCGACTAAGGTAACACGTTCAGCACTCCAGAACGCAGCATCAGTTGCCGCAACAGTTCTCACAACCGAGAGCCTTGTTGCAGATATCAAAGATAAAGCAGCAGATGCAGCACAGGCAGCAGCAATGGGCCAAATGGGCGGCGGAATGTATTAATCAAAATCATCCATATAAAGCAGGAGAGAAACCTCCTGCTTTTTTGGTATAATTTTTGTTTTATTTCATATATTTTACTATGAATAACAATAGGAGTAACCTTTTATGAAAGCAAAAGTTATATCAATAATTCTAATATTATCATTAAGTCTTTTTTCCTGTACCAAAGCACCACTTTCTCCGGGCGATACAACAGGAGAAGATGACGGAATACAGTATCCAACAGCTGACATAACCGCCTCGACCGTGACCTATATAAAAACCAACGCGGGTATGATTCCCATTTCGTTTTGTCAAAATGGCCACTCAAAATTAACGGGTGAAAACTACTATTATAATTTACAAAACCTTGCCGAAAACGACCTTACGCTTTCTGATAGACAGTTTACAATCTTTACCGACACCGGCATAAATCGTGGTAATTCAACTTTTTCAGATGTGGCAGATAATAAAATAACTGAGGCACCGCTTCATGCACTTGCAACAACAGCAAACTGGAAATTGTGTCCTAATCTTAAAAAAACATCATTTTCAGAAAATATTGCTGACAGTGGTTATAAACAATATATATTAGAAACATTCCCCGATAATTTCAAAACAGTTGATGACATTTTTGTAACTGACCTGTGGGAATATGATATTGATGCCGACGGCACAACAGAATCAATTGTTGTTGCTGATACCGATGCCTATACTGTAATGGTACTGCTTTCCCAATCGCTTGGTAACTGTGTCTTGGCATCGTCTTTTGAAAATGCTAAAGATTTTATTGCAATTCCGTTTATTGTCGATCTTAACGGTAACGGCACATATACAGTTATGGCTGTGTGGGGAAATACCCTCAAAACAGTAACGGTTTATAAAGAAAATTGTTTTGATATCGACTATACAGTCTATCTTCCAATAGATGCATAACAAAAAATCTCGCTTTTGCGAGATTTTTTTATTGACAAATTAAAAAACAAAGTGTATTATGTGGATAGTACAATTGTATTAGTGCTATAATACACTTTTAAGAAAGGAGAGTGCTTGACTTGAAGTGGACACTTGACAGAAATCGTGCCATCTGCCCGCAACTATGTGAACAACTGTCTGTAATGATTGCATCGGGCGTTTTTCCTGCCCACAGTAAGCTTCCGTCAGTACGTGATATTGCGCTGTCAGCAGGAGTAAATCCTAACACAGTTCAAAAATCGCTTGAAACTTTGTCTGAGCAGGGAATAGTGTACGCCGAACGCGGCTCTGGCTGGTTTGTTGCCGATAAAACCGATGCTGCTGCAAAAATAACCGACAGTATTGTATACACAAAAACAGCACTGTACTTTGAGCAGATGAAAGCTCTTGGTTTTGACGCTGAAATGATTAAAAAATATGTAGAGGAGTGGAATGAATGAGTGAACTTTTAAAATGCGTAAATCTTACCAAACGCTATGGTAACCTTACCGCACTCAATAGTATCAATCTTACTGTAACAAGCGGTAAAATAATAGGTCTTTTGGGACCCAACGGCTCAGGTAAAACAACATTAATCAAACTGATAAACGGACTTTTAACCCCAACCGGCGGTGAAATTTATGTAACAGGCGATACTCCTGGACCCGAAACCAAGGCACGTGTTGCATATCTTCCCGATACAAGCTACCTTAACTCGTGGATGACAGTTGACCAGATAGTAAAAATGTTTACCGATTTTTATGAAGACTTCCGTCCTGCTCTTGCTTATAATATGCTTTCGCAGCTTGGCATCACACCCTCTGTAAAGCTTAAAACATTGTCAAAGGGTAATAAAGAAAAGGTTTGTCTTATTCTTGTTATGAGCAGAAACGCAAAACTTTATGTCCTTGACGAACCGATTGCGGGTGTTGACCCTGCAACACGTGACTACATTATGTCGGTTATTATCAATAACTATAACCCCGACTCGTCGGTTATTATCTCAACTCACCTTATTTCAGATATCGAGCAGGTGCTTGATGAGGTAATCTTTATTCAAAACGGTAATATACTTTTACAGCGCAGCGTTGACGAAATTCGCGAGGAAAACGGCAAGAGTGTCGACGAACTGTTTAGGGAGGTATTCAGATGGTAAAGAAATTATTAAAATACGAGTTTATTTCATATCTTCGCACCCTTGTGCCAATGTACATAATTCTTTTTGCAATCGGTGCAGTTAACCGCTTTATACAGATATTTGAAAATGACCATTTTTCATATGGTATTGTATTTAGTTCGTCCATTATGGCGCTTGCAATTTCAATCGTTGTTTGTATTGTGATGACGGTTATTGTCGGCATAGTGCGGTTTCATAAAAATCTATATACGTCCGAGGGATATTTGACCTTTACACTTCCCGTAACTTCGGGTCAGCTTATCTTTACAAAGCTTGTAACGCTACTCGCCTTTACAGCTATTGGTATTGCTGTTATACTCACTTCCGCATCTGTTGCAATGCTCGGCGATGTCTTAATCGAGGTATATAAAGCAATCGGCTATATTTTAAAGCAATATTTTGAGTATCTTGGTACTCACGGAGCGTTCTATATAATCGAGGTTGCACTTTTTATTCTTGTTTCGGTTATCTATCAGTATATGCTCTATTATAGTTGTATCACAATCGGACAAACCGCCAAAAAGAATCGCGTGTTTATTGCTTTTGTAACATATTTTGTGTACTATATCATAACACAGGTGCTTGGTACAATATTTGTGATTATCGGTATGGTGTTTGGTGAAATGGGAGTACTTGCAAGAATTATGGACGTAATACGCGCACATCCCTATGTGTCAGCACACGTGATTTTTGCAACACTTATTGCATTTTTCACAGTCCTTTGCGTAGTGCTTTATTTTGTAAACCGTCACATAATGAACAGAAAACTCAATCTGGAGTAATAAAATGAAAAAATTAAAATCTATTTTGTTAATCCTTGCGGTGTGTCTTATGCTCTGCTCTTGTGCAGAACTTGACGAAATGAAAAACTCTCAAGCGCTCGATTACGGCAATGGCATATTAAAATTTAATAATCAGACTTATAAATTGTTTGATTATGAAACTGACGGTGGCATAGTCTTTGATTTTTATAAAGATATATGGATTACCAAACCTGATGTTCCTGTACTTCTTTCACAAACAAGTATAGTGAAATTTCTTCCAAGCATAAACAAAGAAGGTACCATAATTACTGATAATATAAACGGATATTATATCCGTGAGGATAAATATTCTATTTATGAAAATAGTATAAAAAACGGTATAAATTACACTGAACTTGTATTTGATTATGTTGACGAATATGGTGATTATGTAAATTACGTTTTGAAAGATACTGAAAAGAAATATGTTTTGGATACTTTGCATTCTGAACCATATAATAAAGAATTTGGTATAGACGATGAAATTTATTTGTATACAAAAAG
>JAZKZG010000162.1:0-32737 GCA_045612565.1 Eubacteriales bacterium | reverse complement strand
GAAAAAGCCGTTGAAATGGGCTTTGCAACGGAAGTTGTAGCAAGCAAGCAGGAAACGGCAAAGGCAAGCGCGAGCGCGCAGAATGTTATTTTTGCACAGCTTACAAAGCCGAAAGCAGAGGAGCAGCCCGAAGAACAGCCCGAGGAAGAAACACCCGACGGCGACGAGCTCGAAAGCGTTATAACTGATATTGTTTCACGCCTTGAAAAGCTTGAGGCAACAGTTTTTGACGAGGAACAGCAGGAGGAAGAAGAAAAAGAAACTCCGCCCGCTGAAAATTATATGGAAAAATTCATAAACGCTATTAAGAAATGAGGTAAACAATTATGAAAAATCTTGACATTTTCAAGACAAAGCAGAAAGAAGCCGCAGCCGCTATTATGACAGCAATGCAGGCAGGCGACGAGGAAGCAATCCGCAAAGCTTGGGAGGGTTTCGCCGAAGCCGTAAAGGTTGCGGTACAGGCAGATATTGAGGCAGACACAGCCGAAACAGCCGACGCACAGGCACTCGCAGCACGTGGCGTAAGACAGCTCACAGCAAACGAAACAAAGTATTGGAACGCATTTATTGCAGCTTCAAAGGCAGGCAACTTCAAGCAGGCTATTGACAACATCGACGTTGCTTTCCCCGAAACAATCGTTGAAGATGTATTCCGCGAGCTTACTGAAACTCACCCGCTTCTTGCTGCGGTCAACTTCCAGAACGTAAGCATTCTTACAAAGTGGATACTTTCCGACCATTCAACAAACGCCGCAAAGTGGGGCGAAATCAACAGCACAATTACCGAGGAAATTGAGGGCGCACTCAAGACAATCGACCTTATGCACAACAAGCTTTCAAGCTTTGCTGTTATTCCCCTTGATATGCTTGACCTCGGTCCTGTTTTCGTTGACCGTTATATCCGCGCACTCCTTGTCGAGAGCATTGCACTCGGTCTTGAATACGGCATTGTTAAGGGCACAGGTCACAACGAGCCTATCGGTCTTGTTCGTAACATCAGCAAGGGCGTTACAGTAAACACTGAAACAGGCTACCCGCTCAAGGAAGCAGTTGCGGTTACTTCGCTCAATCCCGCTGCATACGGCGCACTTTGTGCAACACTTGCAAAGACAGAGGCAGGCAACCCCCGCACAATTCCCGAAGTAACTCTTATTGTTAATCAGTACGATTACTTCACAAAGATTATGCCTGCAACAACCGTGCTCGGCGCAAACGGCACTTATGTCAATAACATTTTCCCCTATCCTACAAAGGTTATTGTTTCAAATGCCCTTGCAAACAACGAGGCTGTTCTTTGCCTGCTTGACGAGTATTTCTTCGGTCTTGGCTCAAACAAGCAGGGCACACTTTCTTATTCCGACGAGTTTAAGTTCCTTGAGGATAAGAGAACATACAAAATCAAAATGCACGGTAACGGCAGAGCATACGACAACACTTGCGCAATTCTGCTTGACATCACAAACCTTGAGCCCGCTTATATCCCCGTTATGGTTGAGGGCACAGTTTCAACAAGCGAAATCGCTGCAGGCTAATTGAGGAGGTAAACGGCAATGAATAACGAACAGCTTACGGCGTTACTTGATATTTGCCGTTTAGAGCTTCAAATCACTTGGCAGGACGACGACACAAACGCCCGTCTTATAAATCACATCAAAAACGGCGTGACTTTTATAACCGACAGAACGGGCGTTGTAGTTGCTGACTTTATGGCGGGAGGCAAGGCAAACGCTTTGCTTCTTGCCTATGTGCGACGCGCACAGAGCGGCGACACTTCGACTTTTGAGGCTGATTATTTGAGTGATATTATTTCGCTGCAAACTGATTTTGAGGTGAGCACCTATGGCGAATAATTACAAAGCAAAAGCATATAACGACGGCGTTTGTTTTGTTGTAAACGAAAATACAGCCCCGACAAGTTTTGCTGCAAGGCAGAACGGGAAAGCGGAAAGCGATTTTGAGCGCGTTTTCAAATTGATGTTTGCGGAGCTATCAATTCGCGAGCAAGACTTTGAATTTGCCGAGGCAATAGGGCGCACACTTAACCGCAAAATCAAAACGCCGCTTGTGGACGGCGTACATTCCCGCCAAAAAATAATAATCGGCTCAATGCTTTACGACATTGTAAACGCAGACAAAGACAGGGCAAACAAAGAGTTATATATCTATCTTGAGGAGGTGCGCGAGCTTGTCAATGCTTGATAAAATCCGTGAGGCGTTAAAGCCTTTCGGCGTAACATATTACGGCAACGCAACTCCCGCGAATACCGACCCGTGGGACTATTATGTATTCCGTCGCTCCAACTTGAAAAAGGCGAGCAATGGCGTTGATTTTGTGAGGCATTACGCCGTCGCAATAGTCAAAGAAAATTACATACCCGAGGGGCACGAGTTCGAGATAATCGACGCGATCCGAAAAGCAACAAAAATGAGGCTTGCAAATGTTGACATAACTTATAGCTATGTTTACAAGGGGCAGACCGATTTAGTTGTTGAGGTTGCGCTTATAACTTTTGCAGAGCCCTTGAAAGGTTGCGGCGTAAATGGCTAACGAAACATTCAGCAGCAATTACGAGCGAATTATTGAATTATCGCAGCAAATAGGAGCGGCAGGCGCAGAGGTTGAAAATATACTTAACAACTATATTCACAACGCCGCGCCCGAAGTAATAAAGCCCTCAATCGAGGGGCTTGTTCCCGTTTCCGACCGTGACAAAAGGCACGCGAAATTCAGCAACCCTTTCGGCAGACAAGAAAACTATAATCTCGCCGTAAAAATCATTACGAGCAAAGAATTTAATTATCTTGTATTTCCCGACGAGGGCAAAGGCAGGTCTGTTAACAATTCCCCGCTCGACTTTACAGGGCGCGGACTTGACGCAATGCTGCCGCAGTTAGCAGACGAAATGACCGAGCAAGTGAAATCAATGCTCGGATTTTAAAAACGAAATGAGGTTATAAAATGGCTACAACTATTGAGCAGTTTTCCGAATTTGCAGTAAGAAAAAGCACTGTAAAATTCTTTGAAGCCGACGGCACAACAGGCGAAGCAATGAAGCTCGGTTGCGTTGGTAAGCTCGGCGAAACACTTAACGCAAAGACAATCACAAAGAAGTGCGAGGGCGTTGTCGTAAAATCCGTCACAAAGGGCGACGGTACAGGCGAGCTCGCTTTCACACTCCATATGCGCGAGGAAGCTTTTAAAAATATGTTCGGTATGGAGCGCACAAGTCTTAAGGCAGGCGTAAGAGCATACGGACAGGGCAGCAGACACAAGACGTTCTGCTATACAGCCGAAGTCGAGGACGAGGACGGCAACATTAAATACAAGGCTTATCCGAAATGCTGCGTAACAACAGGCATTTCAAAGACCATTGAGAACGGCGCGGAAGAAGTTGCAGAAATCGAAGTAACAGCCGCCGTTATGCCCGACGAGAACGGCGAGGGTATGTATGAGGCTTTTGCTGACGACCTCGACGAAACAACCGCAAAAGATTGGCTTGAGGGCTTCACAACCGCACTTGTAACAGCATAATTAAAAATTAAACGGATAAAAAGGAGCTTTTAAAATGGCTGAAATCAATTCAAAAATTGAAACGCTTGAACTTATGGACGGTAACACGGTAACTCTTACTTTGAACTTTAAAAGGCTTTTGTGGCTGCGTGGCAATGGCTACGAAAAGCAGGTCAACAAAGCAATGAAGCTTTTTAGTACAAAGCAGGAGGATATTGATATACTCGATTTTCCGCTGCTTATATGGGCGGCGTATCTTTGCGCAAACCTTGAGCCCGCGTACACCGAGGACGAGTTTATCGGCTTGCTGCCGTGGGATTTAACAGAACTCGGCGAAGTAATCGCGTCGCTTAACGCAAAAAAAAAGGGCACGCCTTCAAAGAAGCGTTCAAATGCGTAAAGCCTAAAAGCAAAATTAAAATACCAAATTACGAGCTTGAGGACATAGAGGATTACTATACCCTTTATGTTCTCATACTCGGCGTAAGTGAGGAGCTGTTTTGGAACGCCGACATTCCTTTTATTTTAGGAGTATGCGACAACAAAGCAGCTTTTGACAATTATATCAACGCACAGCAAGAAAAGCTTTTAAACAAGAAATAAACAGCCGCGAGGGGTGATTTTGTGGCTACCAAAAAAAACGAAGCTTATATCGAATTTAAAGCGAATACAAGCGAATTTCAAAAAGGAATAAAAGCAATGAACACCGAGCTCAAAACTGCGTCAAATGAGTTGCGGCTTAATTCAACGCAGTTAAAAGGTGCGGGAGATAGCACCGAGCTTTTAAGCGAAAGACAAGATATATTACAGCGCGAGCTCGAAGCTTCGACACAAAAGGTTGATTTAACTGAACGCAGCCTCGCGGAATGTGAGGCAACGCTCGGCAAAAATTCAAAAGAATATGAAACATTAAACAACGCCGTACTTGCTGCAAAAAATCAGCAAGCAGCAATACAAAACGAACTCGACCAAACAGCCGCAAAGCTGTCAAAGCTCGAAGCAGGAAGCAAACAAACTGCAACAGCTTTTGAAAAACTCGGCAACGAAGTTGAGGAGCAAGAAAACGACCTTTCTGCACTCAAAAGAAAATACGCAGACGTTGTGCTCGAGCAGGGTAAAAACTCAAAAGAGGCAAAAAAACTCGCAAAGGAAATTGACAACCTTTCGGGCGATTTGAAAGAAAATAAGCAGAAACTTAATGAAGCAGAAGCCGCCGCCGAAAGCCTTGATAAATCTTATGAAGATTTAGGAAATAGCGCGAGCGACGCAGGCGGGAAGCTTGATAAAATAAAATCCGTTGCGGGTGGTATCGGCGGAGCGGTTGCGGGTGCGGGTGCTGCTGTCACGGGAGCGGTTGGGGGCTTTTTAGCACTCGGCGAAAGCACGCGCGAAGCACGTAACGAAATGGCAAAGCTTGAAACAGGCTTTGAAATGGCAGGCTTAACGGCAACAGACGCGCAGAACACTTTTTCCGAATTATACGGAATACTTGGCGACGAGGGTGCAGCGGTTGAAGCAGGACAACAGCTTGCCAAAATATCCAAAAACGAAAAAGACCTTGAAGCAAACACCCGTATACTCACGGGCGTTATGGGTGTCTATGGTACAAGCATTCCAACGGAGGGACTTGCGGAGGGTATGGCTGCAACTGCCGCTATGGGAAGCGTACAGGGCGTTCTCGCAGACGCGCTCGAATGGCAAGGCGTAAACCTTGACGACTACAACGCCAAACTTGAAACAATGTCAACCGAGGAAGAGAGAGCGGCATACATACAAAAAACGCTTACTGACCTTTACGGCGAAAGTGCGGACGCGTACCGCGAAAACAACGCCGAAATTATTGAAGCAAACAAAGCTCAAGCAGATTTAAATAACACAATAAACGAAATAGGCGCAATCGCCGAGCCGATAATGACGAGTATTAAGCAGCTCGCAAACGATTTGCTCGGATCAATAACGCCTTTTGTTTCGCTTATCGGCGAGGGACTTACAGGCGCATTGAACGGGACAGAGGGCGCAGCCGACAAATTGGCAGAGGGCTTGTCGGGCATAATTTCAACGGGGCTCAAAAAAATTGTCGAAATGCTACCTACTGTAATTCAAACAATTTCCGCCTTAATTCCGAAGATTTTGAGTTCAATTTTGCAGCAACTACCAACAATTTTGAAAACTATAATTTCAATGGTTTCTCAAGTCGCCTCAAGTCTTGGAGATATATTTCCTGTACTCATTCCCGAGATTGTAAATTGCGTAATTATGTTGGCAGAAACGCTGCTCGACAATATCGACTTAATAATCGACGCGGCAATTTCGCTGATTTTGGGGCTTGCCGACGGCTTGATTTCGGCAACGCCGTTACTCATTGACAAAATTCCCGTTATAATCGAAAAATTGCTCACGGCAGTGACTTCAAATTTGCCAAAATTGCTCGAAATGGGAATTAAACTGACAATTCAGTTGTCGCTCGGTCTTGTTAAGGCTATACCTCAACTTGTTTCTAAAATTCCGCAAATTTTAAAAGCTATAATTCAAGCTATAATCGCGGGAATTGGAAGCATTGTTGAAACGGGCGTAAAAATAGTCAGCAGTTTGGGCGAGGGCATACTTGAGCGAGCGGGCTCATTACGCGAGAAAGTCGCCGATATTTTCAGTTCAATCAAAGAAAAAATGCTTGCACCTATTAAGAACGCAAAGGAAAACGTCGTAAACACGATTCAAAGTTTGCACACGAGCTTTGTTGATAAAGTTGAGGCGATTAAAAACAAGGCAGCGAACATTTTTGACACACTGAAAAAGAAAATAACGAAACCCGTTGAGGACGCACGAAAAACGATCTCGGGAGTAGTCGAAAAGCTCAAGACTATTTTCAATTTCAGTTGGAGTTTGCCGAAGCTCAAAATCCCGAAAATCTCTGTTTCGGGCGGTAAAGCTCCTTACGGAATAGCGGGTAAAGGTAAGCTGCCGAGTTTCAGTATACAATGGCACGCAAAAGGCGGCGTTTTCACAGAGCCGACGGTTTTGCACGGCTTCGGTGAAGCGGGCACAGAATACGCATTGCCGCTCAATGAGCGCAGCCTTGCGCCGCTTGCTTCAATGCTTAACAAGCTCACTATTTCGGGCGATAACGGACTTGCTGATGTACTCGCAAGCCGCTTTGACAGTGCGGTTGACCGACTTGCTGCAAGGCTCGAAGCCCTTGAAAGTCACATCTACATTGACGGACGCGAAGTTGCAGCGGCAACGGCAAGCTATAACGACATACAGAGCGGCACACGCTCACAGCTCGCAGAAAGGGGCGTTGCGTTACGATGATTATTTACAACGGCAAAAGCAGTTACACAGATTTCGACTTATATGTTGCGGCAAAGGAAATTCCTGCGCCGCAGCGTAAAGTTATCACAGAAACCGTCCCGTATATGAGCGGCGTATGGGATTTTTCATATCACGACAACGGCGTTGATGAATACGAAGCATTAAAGCTCAAATATAGTTTTGATGTTATAGCCGACACCAAACGTGAGCTTTCGGAACAAAAAGCCGCTTTGAACGCTTGGCTGCACGGAAAAACAGACGGCAAGCTCTACGACACCGATATTTCATTGACGAAATACTACAAAGTTTATCACGCTCAAGCTTCTTGGAGTGAAAACGACTTGCAAGGGCTTTTGACAGTTGAGTTTCTTTGCTACCCGTTTATGCTGACGGATAAAACAATAACGCAAGCACTCACGGCAACGGCGCAGAGCGTAACCGTCGAAAACGAGGGCGAGCGAGCTATAATGCCGACGATAAGAGTTGCAAGCAAAAATTTGTTTGATATATCAAAAATAAAGCCGACAAGTTACGCTAACGTGTCTGTTTCAAAAATCGATACAAATTCTATCACTATTACAACAACCGAAGAACATACAGGCGTTGGTTGGTGCGGTTTGATTGATGTTACACTCGCAACTCTCTGCCCGTCTTTGAGAGTTGGGGACGTTTGCGTGTTGAGTTTTGTTAAAAGCGGCGGCAACAATTATATTCATTTAGGCGGCGTTGACGAAGTTTGGTATAACGGAGGGGAAAAAACAATTACTTCCGAAATGCTTAACAGCAATGTTGCGGTTTACGGTTTTAATGCTTTGGAAAAAGGCGATTACGGAGAATGCGTAATGTCAAATGTTCAAATTGAACTTGGCGAAACAGCAACCGAATACACGCCTTATGTAGCCTCGCCAACTGCGACGATAAACAACGGCGCAAACTCTTACGCATTGAGTGCGGGAAGTTACAGCGGACTTTTAACGCTTGAAAAGGGCGCAAATACCATTACAGCAAAGGGCGAAGGCTTGCTCCGTATTGAATATGCAGAGGAGGCGTTCTAATGATATACGTTACCGCGACGCTTAACGGCGTGACGCAGCCTATAAACGGGCAAGGTGAACACATAGGCGGCTCAATCTCGCAGGAAGTAGGTGCAATTAACAGCTTTTCGTTTGATATTTACCCGACAAACAAAGGTTTTGACCTTATACAGAGCCGTAAAACAATCATAAGAGCAACAAACACGCTCACGGGACGCGTTGAGTTTGCGGGGCGTGTGTTGCTTGCAGAGCAAAAAATGAGCTCGTCGGGGCTTGTAAGCAAGACGGTTACTTGTGAAAGCTTCCTCGGCTACCTTTACGACAGCATACAGCCGTATAAAGCCGAAGCACTTTACACGCTTAACGAGTTTATTGACCTTGTTTTGAGCAATCACAACGCGCAAACCGAAGCAGACAAGCATATTTTTCGCGGCTCGGTTGATGTTGAAGTTGCCGACACGGGCAACATATACAAAGGCTTGCAATATCAAACGACTTTTGAAACGCTCAAAAGCAAGCTTGTTGATGTTTACGGCGGCGAACTTGAAATTGTAGAAACCGACGGCAAGTTATATCTCAATTATTTGCAGCAAATAGGTACAACACGAGCAACCGTTATTGAGCTCGGGCGCAATATGCAGGAAGCAAGCCGCGAAGTCAGCCCGATTGATATTGTAACGCGTGTTATTCCGCTCGGCGCAAAGCTCAAAACAACAGTAACAGACGCAGACGGCAACGAAACAGAGCAAGAAACAGAGGAACGGCTCACCCTTGAGGGCTACACGACACCCGAGGGCGTGACTTTATCCGATCCGTGGATTGACGATGAAGAAAAAATCGAGGGGCTCGGCGTTATTTGCGGCGTTCTTGATTGTTCGGACATAACCGAGCAAAGCAATTTGTATAAGCGCGCAAAGGAGTATATGACGGAAGAAAACCGCGTCAACCTTTCGCACACTTTGACCGCCCTTGACCTTAAAGAAATCGGGCAAGAAATCGACGGTTTGAATTGCGGCGACAGTTACCCCGTAAAGAATAAGCTTATAGGGCTTGACGAAACGCTGCGAATTACAAAAAAGACGATTGATATTAACGCGCCGCATAAAGGCTCAATTACAATCGGCGAAAAGAAAACAACGCTTTCAAAGATACAGGCAAGCGAAACGGATAAAATCAACGTGCAGTTGCAGCAGTTGGCGGGCGTTATTCAATCAATCGGAAATGTTGCGGGCTCTGTTTCGTCACAGTTTGCAACATTCACGACGAATTTGTCACAGACAATCAACACAATAATTTCCGAGGCTGCCGCGAGCTATGTTACGGCTTCCGACCTTGAAGCAATCAAAGAAGAAATCAGCACAAACATAACGCAGACGGCGGAAGATATAACAATAGCTTTCAACAACTCGATAACAAGCGTTACAGAAGAATTGAGCGGAGCTATTTCAAGTGAATTTACTGAATTAAACGCTTATATTCGCTACTATATGACCGCAGACGGGCAGCCCGTTATTGAGCTTGGAGCAAGTGACAGCGACATTATTTGTAAAATAATCAACGACAAAATTGCTTTCGTACAAAACGGCGTTGAAATTGCTTATATTTCAGACAATCAGCTTTATATTACAAATGCAACAATATTGACGCAGCTCAATATCGGCAATTTCGCGTTTGTACCTCGCGCAAACGGCAACTTATCTTTTGTTAAAGTAAAATAGGAGGCTGAACAATGGCAAGCAGCGGCACAATTTCAACAAATATTACATCTTGGCTGAAATTACAGGTTTATTGGTCTACAAACTCGCAGAGCGGCAACACGTCAAATGTCACTTGTACTGCTCGGCTTGTTAGTACTGCAAGCAGTGGCGTTATCAATTCGTCAACAAACAAAAATATCTCATTGACAATAAACGGCACAAAATACACGTCAACGTGTACCGTCGGTATTTCGGGCAACTCGACAAAAAACCTTTTTTCAAAAACCGTAAACATTACGCACAATACAGACGGCACAAAAACATTCGCTATTTCTTGTACTTTGGATATTGAAGTTACTTTGAGCGGCACTTATTACAGCTCGAAAACCGTCAGCGGCAACGCGACACTTAACGCAATTCCTGCGGCAAGTGATTTTACAATATCCGTAAGCGCGGGCGTTGGCTCGCTCACAATGGGAGCGGGCGCAATATTCAACATAACCCGAAAAGTAAGCACGTATAAGCATTCGCTATGGTACAAATGGAACGGCACAAGCTACAAAATTGCGGATAACGTCGGCACTTCGTACACGTGGGCGACAATCCCGACAGCACTTGCGAGCGACATTCCAAACGCAACAAAAGGCAGCATAACGCTTATTTGTAAAACTTATACGAGCGGCGGGGCTTACGTCGGCGAAACATCGGGAAATTATACGGTCAACGTTCCTGCAGGAGCAGTTCCGACAGTTTCGTTGAAGTTATCGGAAGCGGTTGCGGGCATTGCGGCACAGTTTGGCGCATACGTCAACGGCAAGAGCAAGATTGCTTTCTCTGTAACAGCTGCAGGCTCAAACGGCTCAACAATAAAATCATATTCCGTCAATATTGCAGGGCAAAAATTCTCAAGCGGCTCGGGAACAACGGGCTTTATATCTGCACCCGCAGGAACAAACACGGCAACAGTTACCGTCACGGATAGCCGAGGACGCAGTGCAACAGCAAACACCTCTTTCACCGTGTATGCGTACTCCGCGCCAAACATCGACTTTAAAGTTACGCGCGTACGATCGGACGGTACAGAGGACGACGAAGGCAGTTATTTGAGGTGGACGGTGGGCGTTGAAATTTCGCCCTGCGGAAATAAAAATACTGCAACTTACGGGCTCGGTTACAAAAAGACAACCGATACAAGCTACACGGCGCTTGAGCACGATATAAGCAAAAACGAGTATTCAGTTGCAAAAACAATGTGGCTGCAATCGCCCGAATTTTCAACCGACTACGCGTATGATATTCGCTTTGTTGTTAGCGACTTTTTTGGCACAGTAACAAAAGTTGTCAAGCTGCCGACAGCAGCGCCGATATTCGATATTCTTGCAGACGGAACGGGTATTGCTTTCGGTAAGGTTGCGAGCGTGAGCAACGTTGACGATTTTGAAAAGCCCGTTGCTTTTCAAAACAACACGTCCGAAAATTGGGTGAATTACGCGAAATTCAACAATTTCAACATTGACCCGAATAAAATTAAAGTTCCGTTTACGTTTACAAACAAGAATATGCCGAGTGATTATGACGGCTACGGCTACGTCAAGACTTTTTACCTTGAAGAAAACAAAGAACAAGGCGTGCAAATAGCTTTGCCTCACGTGCACGACGGCAACACCGATTACAGAAAAAAAGGTGTGAAAGTTCGCAACTTTTGGACGGCAAACAATGAGCGAGTGTTTACGCCGTGGCGACCTCTTTTTAACGCCGACGAGTTCGAGCAGCCCGTTTTGTGGGAGGACGGTTTATATATGCAAGCGTCACACACAGCAACGCTCAAATATGCCGACGGCTCACAGGCTTATATTAGCGAGCAACGCAACGGAATTGTTTTGATATTTTCAGCCTATCGCAGCGGCAAAGTCGAAGATTACGATTTCACAAGTCACTTTGTCCCGAAAAGTTTTGTTGCGTGGAAAGCAGGCAAAGGAATGTCTTTCCGAATGGGCTCAAGCGGTCTTGCTTGCATAGGCGAAAAATACTTGTATATACACGATAACAAAATAGTCGGACACGACAGCAACGCACTCGGCGGCACTATAAACGGCGTTACTTATGATAATACAAAATGGGTGCTGCGTCGTATTATCGGCGTGTGAGGGGGTGAGCGAAATGCAGTATTATGAGTGGTTATTGATAGCTGCGGGCGTGGCGGGTGCTATTCTTTCAATTTGGAAAGCTGCCGAAAAGATTTATAAAACAATAAAAAAATGTATCAGCTTTTTTACAGATTTAAAGAAGCAAGTCGCAATAATTGAGCAACATTGCAAAGAAAATTATATGCGTGAGCTACAAATAATCATAATGAGCGAAGAAATGCCCCTTGACGAGCGTTTACGTGCAGGCGAGGAATATGTTGACAACGGCGGAAACGGAGCAATAAAGGCGAAATATCGCGTATTATTGCAAAAATACAACGACGAGCAAGCTCACGAACAAAATAATAAATAAAAAGGAGTATAAGACTATGAAAATCACAAAAGAACAGTTGAAAGATATCGGTATAAGAACACTGAAAACAGCGGTTGTAGTGTTACTCGCAGCTTTCGTCACAGCGTGGGTTTCAGCGGGAATGACTAATATTGAAGCGGCTGCTATTTCAGCGGCAACCGCAGCAGGAACAGCGATTTTGAATGTGTTTGTGAAACTCGTTACAAACTTACTTGATGATTTCAATTTAACAGAAGAAGAAATTGCAGAAGCTTTCGGAGGCGATATCAATGAGTAAAACAAATAAAGGTCTTGTATCATACGCAAAAGCACAACTCGGACTTCCTTATTGGTACGGTACATTCGGACAGCTCGGCTCGCCTTATCTTTTACAGCAGAAAGCTCGACAGTACCCGACACAGTATGCAGGCGACCGCGTAAAAACAGCAACGCAGAAGCATATCGGACGCAAAGTTCACGATTGCGTCGGACTTATTAAGGGTTATTTGTGGTGCGACAGCAACACAGATACAACGCCGAAATATAACAGCGCGCAGGACGTAAGCGCAAACGGTATGAGAAACCGCTGCAAAGAGGGCGGCAAAATTGCAACAATGCCCGATATTGAGGGCGTGCTTGTATTCTTTGACGGTCACGTCGGTGTTTACATCGGCGGCGGCTATGTTGTAGAGGCTCGCGGCTTCAATTACGGCGTTGTTAAAACCGCGTTAAAATCTCGCCCGTGGACGCATTGGGGCAAATGCCCGTTTATTACATACGAGGCAACTAAAACGCCCGAAAAGCCTGCAAATTCGCCCGAAAAAGGCACAAAATCGGTTGATGAAATTGCAAAGGAAGTTATCGCGGGTAAATGGGGCACAGGCACAGACCGCAAAAACAAGCTCACAGCAGCGGGCTATAATTATAACGAAGTACAGAAACGCGTAAATGAGCTTGTAAAAGCCGCAAAATCGCCCGCAAAAACCGCGACAGTTGGCTCAAAGGTAAAAATTACGGGTAAATATTCAAGCAGCTCAACGAGCAAAAATGCAAGCAATGACGCGGCGATCGGAAAGACCGCTTATATTGTAAAAATATACGAGGGCAAAACGTTTCCGTATCAGCTCGGAGCAAAAAAAGGTAGCTCCGCAAGCTCAAATACAATCGGCTTCGCAAAAGCAACCGCGTTTGAGCTACTTTAAAATGCTTTAAAATACTTTAAAAGAGGCAGGGCTTCGGCTTTGCTTCTTTTTTAATGCGTATTATTTGTAGAATTATACACGTGGGTGTATAATATAATTGTAAAAGAGATAACCTTATACAACGAGAGGAGCGGTTAAAATGAGATTATTTATCGAGGGCAGACACAACGGGTACAATACAGAGCAGTGCGGCAAAACAATGACAGTCGGCGAACTTATCGAATATCTTGAGCAGTTCGACAGCGAAACAAAGGTTTATTTGAGCAACGATAACGGGTACACTTACGGCAGCATTACAGAAAGCAGCTTTGAAGAAAGCGAGGGCGACGATGAATGACGAAATACGAAAGCCAAAAGCGAGCAAAGAAAAAGTATCAAGAAAAAGCAAAGCGTTATTATTTAGATTGTTACCCGTCCGAAGCGGATATTATAGAAAAGCTTGAGGCGGAGCGTAACGCTGACGGCTATGTTAAATATATAAAGCGGCTAATTCGTGCAGATATTGCGAAATAGCAGCAAACGGCGGCAGGGCTTCGGCTCTGCTGTTTTCTTTTTGCTTGTACATTGTGCGATTTGTATAACTTCCACAAGAAAAGCCGCAAATGTTTGTCGATTTTACATATTGATTTTGTACCCGTGGGGGTATATAATGTAGACACAACAGAGGCAACGCCCCGCAAGGATAAAACAGAATGCGTCAGTGCAAGTCGGTGAGTAGTTTAACGAAAACGGCAGACGGTAACGGCTGCGAAAGGCAACCTTGCGGGAAACCTCCAAAACAACAAAGGAGATAAAAACAATGTTCAAAAAGTTTTTGCAGAGAATCATCAATTCAAAAAACAAAGAGGACGCGATTGCAAATGTCTTTTACGGCGAGAACGGAATTGACGTGGCGTTTCAAAAAGAAAAAATCACTTGGAACGAACATCAAATGCTGTTAGCAGTTATCAATAAAATGGCTTAAAACAAAATAAACAACGCCGAGCGGGGCGGCAATCCCCGCAGAAAGGACGATAAAATGATTATTTTAGCAACAGGTAAGGAAACATCAATAGTAGTTTCCGAAAAGGACATCGAAAGAGGCGTAAAAAACTTCTATACGCTTTATAACAACGCACTCTATGACCCCTGCAATCATTTCAAACCGATTGAAGCAGGCAAGCACAAGCTTTTTGACAGACCCCGAGCCGAATACAGCGAGCTTGAAAAGGTTGCAACTATCGAGTTTGACCGCAGGCACAGACAAGCAACACAAAAGCGAAGCGGTACAGGTGGCAGCGAATTAATGACCGCAATGGAAAAAGCCCTCGCGGGTGCTATTGCTGAACGCTCCGCCGCAGAAATCCTCGAAACTGTACTCCCCGAAGTTAAAAACCGCATTATCAATGAGTTTGGCATACTTCCGCAGAAACACGAAATTGTCACCCCTACAACACGCAGAGAAATTACAGGCGTTACACACGAAAAGTTTGACCTCGTTTTAAACCTCGTAAATGCCGACATACCTTGTTTCTTGACAGGTGCAGCGGGCACGGGTAAGAACGTTATTTGTAAGCAGATTGCCGAAGCCCTCGGACTTGAGTTTTACTTCACAAACGCCGTTACGCAGGAATACAAGCTTACGGGCTTTATTGACGCACACGGCACATTCCACGAAACAGAGTTTTACAAAGCTTTCAAAAACGGCGGTTTGTTTTTCCTTGATGAAATGGACGCGTCAATTCCCGAAACGCTCATTGTATTAAATGCCGCAATCGCAAACAGATATTTTGACTTCCCGAACGGCAAAATCAACGCACACGAAAAATTCCGCGTAATTGCAGCGGGCAATACTTACGGCACGGGTGCAGACATCGAATATAGCGGACGTTACCAACTTGACGCAGCAAGCCTTGACCGCTTCGCCCTCGTTGAAGTTGATTACAGCCGCAACATCGAAAACGCACTTGCAGGCGGCGACGAGGAGCTTGTAAACTTCGCCGAAGCATTCCGTAAAGCAACAAGAAAAGCGGGCATTAAACACCTCGTAACATACAGAGCGGTTGACCGTATTGCAAAGCTCAAAGACATTTTACCGCTGCCCGAATGTATGCGAATTGCACTTTTGAAAGGGCTCGAAAAAGACGATATAAACATCGTTTTGCAATCTTGCAACGGCGTTGAAAATAACCGCTATTACAAAGCCGCAAAGGAGGCGGGCACAGTTTGACAAACTATATAATTGAGCAATTTAACAGCCTTTCGCACCTTGTCAAGGAACTCGGCAAGCGTCCGAATAATGAAATAATGAGAGATTGCCGCGATAGCGAAAACACCGACGAGCCCGTGTGGTCGGGTAGTGAAACGTATGAAGAAGCCGTACAATTCGCACTCAACGGGTACGAAGAACCACTCGACAAGATAAAGCGGGGAATGATAGACGCAGAGTTTAACGGCAAAGCCCCGAGGCGTTGCAGGGTTACGAACGATATTGTCGGATATGTGCCGAACGTACCCGCCGCCGTGATAGGTTTACCGCAAAGTATGATACGTTCGGACGTTGAGGTAAAAAAATCAAAGATACTTTCAATACTTTACAACCCGACAATGAACGGCGGCACAAGTGCGGAAACGATAAACAAAGCAGGCGTTGCGGTACTGTCCGTAATAAACAACCTTGAAAAAAGCGGTTACCGTGTAGCTCTTTCAGTAATGTGTAAATGTAGCGAGGCGGGTGATGATTTAGCGGTTGCAATGGTAAAAATTAAAGATTGGCGACAGCCGCTCGACCTTAAAAAAACAGCATTTCCGCTTTGTTGTGCAGCAATGCAGAGGCGGCTTGGTTTTAAATGGCTTGAAACTTGCAAAGGTTTAAAAAGCCACAGACACGCGGACGGGTACGGAAGTTCAATAGAAGATTACAACAGTGGAAAGAAAAAGCTTGACGAAGCGGGATTGTTGAGCGACACGCAGTTTTTCATAAATGTAAACCTCTGCGAAAACAACAAGTTTGACCCCGAAAAAATCGCCGCAGCCTGCGGCATACAGAAAGCGAGGTGATGTGCTATGCAAACCGAAGCGGGACGCAGGGCAAAACGCAAATATAGAGCGAAAACAAAACGCTATTATATTGAGCTTTACCCGAAAGAAAACGAACTCATTGAAAAGCTCGAAAATGAGCGAAAAAAAGGCGGTTATATGCCGTATATCAAAACATTAATAAAAGAAGATATTAAGAAAGGAAACAACTAAAATGAACGGAAAAAACGAGAATAACGCAAAGTATATGATTTTCAGCCCGAGCGGCGAAATGCCGACAAACACACTTGCAGCGATCGAGGACGAGCAGGGCATACAGATAATTGCAAACGGCAGCGGCGGCAACATTTTAAAGCTGTTCGGCTCAATCTGCAAGGCACTCAATGAAAACGACGCGAATATCCCCGTTAAACTGCTCACAAGTACCGCGGAAATAGCTTGCGAAACAGGCAGGGCGTGGGAACTTATTTTCTCGCTTGCAGAACACCGAGCCGAAAAGACCGCTGAAAAAGTTAAAAACGGCGAAATGAGTATGGACGAAGCGGTTGAGGAATTGAAAGACGAAATCTTCGGAGGCGGCGACGATGATTGATAATTACACAATCCCGTTTCTTGCGTTTGTCGTAATACTGTTCGGCATAATTCACGAGGAAAAGCTTATTGCTTTTGAGGATTGGCTTGCGGATCGTATCGGTTGGCTTGCTGCTCAAGTAGTAATTAAATACCGCCGCAGGAAACGAGCAAAGCAGGCGAAAATCACGCAGAATAGGCACGCGGTAGCATATCAGCACCGATAAAAAAGGAAGATAAAATAAAAAAGCGGGGCACAAAACCCCGCTTTCGTTTTACTTAATTGAGCCTTTCGTTGTGTTTCTTACGTCTTAAAGAGCTGCTAATATTAAGGGGTGCAACCGTACATAACGCCCCCCTAATCTGCATTATATCCCCCCGCGGGGTAAAATCAAAGGCGGAAAAATCCACCTTGATTTTTACCGTTATTTCGTCAGCGTTTACAACGATTTCGTCAATAAACGTGTCAAAAACCGCTTTAATGAAAATATGGTTGTCGTCCTTTTTTTCGTATAATGCAGATTTAAACGCAAGTATAAATTTTTCGATTTTCTCAACGCTCAAAATATCAGCGTTTTCAAGCTCAATGTTTTTTTGTATTTGCCTTTCGAGTGCTTTGCGTTCTGTTGAAAGTTGCTTTTCTTTAACTTCCATAACATCACGGCTGATTTTGCCGTCAAGCATATAGTCGAGTAATTCGGCTTCTTTGCGTTTGATTTCGGCAAGCTGCTTTTTGAGCTCTGCTGTCGGTGTTTGCGGCAATTTTCGTTCTGCTTCAACTTGTCTGTATACCCGTTGAGCAATATCTTTGACCGCTTCGGGCGTAAACACGCAAGCAAGCACGCGATTTAAAATCTTTTCCTCGTAATAATCTTTGTTTAAACTCCCATTTTTGCAGCCGTTTCGGGCTTTTGTTTGCCCGCTGCATTTATAATACGCTGCCGTAGTTGTTGCGGACTTCTTTTTTGCCCCTGCACCGCAAAAGGTATGACCGCAGCAGCCGCAAACTGTTTTACCTGTCATATAGTAAAAGCGTTTTCGCTCGCGAAATTTCGGCTTATTTACGCTATTTCGCACCGTTTGCACCCGCTCCCATAATGCAACATCAATTATAGGGTCTTTTATTACGTCGTCAAGCTTTATAATTTCCTCGCGAGTGTGGCGGTAAATGTAAACGCCGATATATTTTTCATTTTGCAGCATATCGAAAACCGTTCTTGTATTAAACAATCGCCCGAATTGATTGCGATAGCCTTGCTCGTTGAGCATTTTTACGATTGCGCCTTTTGGTATGCCGTCGGCGTATTGCTCAAATATACGGCGCACAATAGGTGCGGTCTTTGGATCGGGGCAAAAATAGCCGTCGCTATCGACCTGCAGCCCATACGGAATTTTTCCGCCCGTGTATTTGCCTTTGAGCGCGTTTTCCTTGAGCCCTTTTTTAACCTCAAGCGCAAGGTTTTTTGAATAGTACTCGTCAATTACTTCGATAAATCCCTCAAGCATTTCACCCTCGGGGCTATCGTCGATTTTTTGCGTAACAGATATTACTTTCACGCCGATTTCCTGCAGGCGTTTTTTATGCAGCGCGCTATCGTATTTGTTACGGGCAAATCGGTTGAATTTATGAACAAGCACAAAATCAACTTCAATATAGCCTTTTAATATTGCGTTTATCATTTCTTGAAAATCGTCGCGCCCGTCATTTGTTCCTGTTTGTGCTTCGTCGTAATACTCGGCAATGAGATCAATATCTTCTTTGTCGCAATAGTCACGGATTGCCCGCAACTGCGCGTCAATACTTTCTTCACGCTGATTGTTTGAACTATACCGCCCGTAACCTACGCCGCGTTTTCTGCGTCCTATTGCCTTTTTTAAACTTCGCCTTTGTTCCCTATTCATTCCGTTACCCCCTTTTAAAGTGACAAGTACATTTTCATCAATTCTTTGTAAATCTCCTCTTTTGTTGGCTTGTCGATTTCGGGACTTTCAAACACCGCTTTTGCCCGCTGCACAAGCTCGAAAGCCTCGTCTTTTGCTACAACTCCGAAAAAGTCAACCGAAACCCCGAAAGCTTCCGCAATAGCAATCAACTCATTGAGCCGCGGCGTTCTGTTCCCGCTTTCATAATTGCTTATTGTCGTACGGTTGATGTTCAATTTGTCTGCGAGCTGTTGCTGCGTGTACCCGCGCCCGATACGCAGAGCTTTCAATTTTTCGCTTATCATTTTTGACACCCCTTTTTCACAATCTGTTCTAATATGCAAATTTCTTTGAACATTTCAAGAACAAAACCGAAACACTATTCCCCGAAATGGTTACAAAGTGTAACATATTAGCATAACTTATTATACACAAACGCAACAAAATGTACAAATAAAATACTATAAGTTTGTGTAAATTGCAAATTGAAAAAAGAAACGGAATAGTATAAAATGTTATACGAGAAGCAAACACTTGTTCTGTTATGTTTCTATGGTTACATAATGCAACGATTTTAATTAAGGAGGTGACAAAGTGAAAAGAGATAATTTGCGAATGTTCCGACTTGCTCGAAAGCTCACACAGGCAGCAATGGCGGAGCGTTGCGGAGTTGCCCGCGTGACGTACATTAAGATTGAACGCGGCGAAAGAAACCCGCGTCCCGAGTTTTGGTTAAAGTTGCAAAGCGAGTTCAACATATCCGACGCAGATATGTTCCCATTACAGAAAGGCGGCGAATAAATGAGAAACGAGCGTAAAATCACATTAGAAGCAACAGAGGGAAAAATCAGTTATAGCGGTATTGTTGCGGCATTAACTGAAAAAATCATTAACGGCGGCGAGTTTGTTGCCTGCGATAACCTTGCAGACATCAAAAAAGCATTAGACGCAGCCGAGAACAAAAAATAAGAAAGGATATAAAATAATGGATTACCCGAACATTTTTAAAGCCCTTGAAATCGTATTAAAAGACAACGCTTTTACAATTGATTATCTGCGCGACGAAAACAACACACTGCGCGACGAAAACAGTACACTGCGTGTGACTATCGAAACACTTGAAGCCCGCATTAAAGAGCTTGAAAACGAACTCGAGGAGGCGAAATTTTAATGAATTTATACGAAATGACAAACGCCGCAACAGAGCTTTATAACTTGCTTACGAGCGGCGAAATTGACGAGCAGGCTTTCAACGATACGCTTGCTTCAATGGGAACGGAAGAAAAGCTCGAAAGCTATTGCAAAGTTATCCGACAGCTTGAAGCAGACGCGGAGGCTTGCAAAACCGAAAAGCAGTACATAGAGAAAAAGCAGAAAGCAGCCGAAAACGCCGTTACGCGTATGAAAGGCGTTATAGCCGATTTCTTACACGCAAAAGACAGCAAAAAGGAAAAAGCGGGCACATTTTCAGTGAGTTTGAACGAAAGCAAGGCGGTTGAGGTTATCGACGAAAACAAAATCCCCGCCGAATTTCTTATACCGCAGCTTGCAAAGGTAGACAAGGCTGCTATTCGTACAAAGCTAATGGCGGGCGAAACCGTCGAGGGCTGCGTGCTTAAAACAAATGAAGGAGTGCGCATTAAATGAGCAAATTAGTTTTTCGTGATTTAACCGCCGCAGAAATTGAGTTGCGCGTCGGTATGATAAACGAGGACGGCTTGACCTTGCTGCTTTACAAAGACGCGCGTTGCGATATGAACATTCTCGACGAAACCGTCGGCGCGGAAAATTGGCAGCGCGAGCATTACGAGTGCAAAGGAAATCTCTTTTGCCGCGTGGCAATCAACACAGATTACGACGATCCGACAGCCCCGCCGAATTGGGTGTATAAATCCGATTGCGGCACGGAAAGCAACACTGAAAAGGAAAAGGGGGAAAGTTCGGACAGCTTTAAGCGTGCGTGTGTATGTTGGTCGATAGGTCGCGAGCTCTATACTTCCCCGTTTATCTACATACCCGCGACGGATAAAAAAGGCGAGCCGAATTACCGAACAAAGCAAAAGAACGGCAAGCTCACAACATACGACAATTTTTATATTGAAAAGATATTGATTGAAGATAAAAAAATAACGGCTATTTCCATTAAGAACGCGAGCAAAGACGACAAACGCGTTTATATATGGCAGCAGCCCGCTACAATGTAAAAGGAGGAAATTAAAATGAGAGGCGCACCGTTAACAAGCAGCGAAAAAAACATCATAACACAGTGGCACGCGATAGGACGCTCAAACTTGGAAATTGCAAAGGAAATAAACCGCAGCCCGCAGACCGTCGCAAATTACCTTGACCGTACAGGCATAAAACAGATAAAGCATTATGAATACGCACAGAACGCAGACAAAAACAAAACTTGCCCGCATTGCAAAGCGAAAAATCATAACAAGGGCGCGCGCTTTTGTTGGAAGTGCGGCAATGATATTCGCAGCGAAGCAGCCGTATTGAGCGAACGCGTTTCAAAGTTGCTGCGTGATGTGCTTATAATGCCCGAAAATATGCGCGACGAAGCGAGCAACACCTTGCAGGCAGCATTAAAACACTTGCAGGCAGAGGACAGCAAATGAAGCTGAAAATAAACGCCGTGAAAATGCAGACAGCAGAGGACGGCACAAAACAGCTCATTTTATCCGTGGATCGGATAAGCAGCGGAGCGGTCAAACCCGTTGTTATGGAAGCCCGCAAAATGCTCAAGAAAGACGGTGTTTTTGTATTCAAGCTTGAAAGCGTAAAAAAACGCCGTTCTTTGGGGCAAAATGCGTTGATGTGGCGATTGCTAACAATTTACGCGTTAGAATTAAACGGCGGCAGAACGGGCGAAATAACGCCCGAAATGCTATATTACCAAATGCTCGAGCGATACGGCGTCGCGACTTACCTTGCAGCACCCGAAAAAGAGCTCGAGGAATTACAACGGATTTACCGCAAAGTTGAAATCATTGACAATATCACAGTTGAGCGCAACGGCAAACGGACACCCGCAAAAATGGTGAAATGTATTGCAGGCAGCTCAAAGTATACGACAAAGCAAATGACAAACTTAATAGACGGAATTTTCGACGAGCTTGCCGAGCTTGGTGTAAATGCGGAGCACGGCGAGGAGTTGAGCGAATTATATGCAGATTGGAGCGAAACAAAATGTTAAACACAGCAATTATACAGGGCAGATTTACAGCAACCCCCGAACTCCGTTACACAAGCGGCGACAAAGCGGTAACAAGCTTCACGCTTGCAGTACCCCGCAATTACAAAGACAAAGGCGGGAAAGAGATAACCGATTTCGTCAACTGCGTTGTATGGGGTAAAACAGCGGAGTTTGTAGCAAGATATTTCACAAAGGGCGCACTCGCGATTGTTAAGGGCGCGATTGAGGTACGAAACTATGAGGACAAAAAAGGAAACAAGCGAACAGCAACCGAAATCAACGCGGACGGCGTTTACTTTTGCGAGGGAAAAAGGGCGAATAATGAAGCTGCGCCCGCAACCGCTCCCGATACTATACCCGCGGCAGGCGATTTTGAGGAAATTGACAGCGGCGACGATGAATTGCCGTTCTAAAATAATCGAAAGGATTGAGCGAATTGCAAAGGTTAAAAAACATTGAGCGGCTTGTGCTTGATATTTTAATTTACGACCCGACGGCACGTGCTGACGATTATATTTTGTATCACGAAGTAGTGCGCGAGTATTTCGCCCGAAACGGATTGCTTGCGAAATTCTTGGATATAACCTTTTCGGAAGTAATGCTATTTCACGATAAGCTGCATATCCCGTCTTATGAAACGGTTACGCGCTGCCGCAGGAAGTTACAAGCGGAATATCCCGAATTAAAGGATATTGCAGCGGAAATAACAAGAAGCGAAGCAGAAAAGAAATTTCGAGCGTATGCGGCAGGATAATTTTTTTAACTGTAACGTTACACTTCGCAACATTTTTTATCAAATTGCTACAAAAGCAAAATAATTCAATTAAACGGGTATATAATATTCTTTGTTGATACAGTATGTCGGTACTGTTCAGCGGTAAAAAGAATATTGTATCAACGCAGGCGTATTGTTTGAAAGTGCCGACACACTTCAAGCAATGCGCTATTTGTTTGAGGTGCAAAAATGGAGCATAGCTTTGATATTGATATAGCGAAACGCTACGGAATACCCGCCGCCGTGCTGCTTAAAAATATTCACTTTTGGATAGAGAAAAACAAGGCAAATGACAAAAATTTCTTTGACGGCTTGTTTTGGACTTACAACAGCAAAAAGGCTTTTGCCGAATTGTTCCCGTATTTAACGGAGCGACAAATTGATTACGCACTGCAAAAGCTCATTGACGACGGCGTTGTCATTACAGGCAATTACAACAAAGCTCCGTATGATCGGACGCTATGGTATGCAATAACAAAAAAGGGGTATTCCATTTTACAAAATTGTGAAATGGAAACAGCAAAAACGGGAAATGTAACCGACAAAAATGTTGAAGCAATACCAAATAATAAAACAAGTAATAAGCAGATAAAAAACAAAGAAAGCAAGAAAGATAGTTTCAACGAAATTATCTTAACTTATGCAAACACGCTTGATATTGAAATAAGAGTTGAAGCAGCGGATTTACTTTTTGAATGGCTCAAAGTACGCAAAGCGAAACGGGCAGCAATGACCGACAGAGCTATTAAGTTGAACATTGATAAGCTCAACGACCTTGCAAAGCAAAGCGGGCTTGATGTTTGCAGCTATCTCAAAGAGGTTATTTGCAGAGGGTGGGCGGCTTTTTACCCGCTTAACAATTACAACGCAGGCAATAACGGAAATAAAAAGGTCGGCAAAAATGGCGTTGTTTTAAGCAATGAAAAAAGCGACCTTGACGACATATTTTAAGGAGTGATACAAAATGACAACAGCAGTACAGATTACTTTAATTATTTGTGTAACTTTGATTGCTATTTCAATAATCGGTCATAAGAAAAAGGGGTGACGAAATGGGCGACAAAATAATATTCTATTGGTTTATTTTCGAGGACGGTTACAGAGTTTGTGCAAGAGGCTTTGATGAACTTGAAATGTATCACCTTGTTTTGAAGCACGGCGCATTGATTGAGAAAGTGAGGGCGTAACAATGCCGAATGAATTAACGCCTTTAATACGTCACTGTAAAAACTGTCAGTGGTGTGGTGGTTGGTTTGGTGGTGCAAGTGAGGACATTACTTGCAGAGTAAAATACAAACACATAAGCGACAGCCAACAAAGATTTAAGGCTTTGTTTTGCCGACACTATAAGAAAAAGCTGAAAGAAGGTGTTGACAATGGCTGAATACATAGAGCGTGAAAAAGCTAAACAACGCCTTGTTTACGATTATGCTTATGCCGCCGCCAATATTCTTGATGAAATCCCTGCCGCCGATGTGGTTGAGGTTGTAAGGTGTAAGGATTGTAAATATAGATATGTTCCTGCAAGTTGTGCTTTGTGGTATGCAACATTTTACGGCAAAGAATATTTTGTTGAGCGTGGAGATAATTTTTATTGCAGCTACGGCGAAAGGAAAGGAATATAATGCGAGTTTATATGTGTGACGCTTGCGGCGAAATGATACAAGACCCGCACAAAAGCGAAATGAAAGAATTTATTGAAGCAGCGGAATTTACCGAGCACGGCGTATTTCCGCGCAACAGCACAAAAAAATAAAAATACACCTCTGCGACGAATGTTTCAAAGGTTTGCGTTATATTACGGATATTGTAGCGCAGCGCAAGGAACAGGAGCAGCCCGAGGAAGAAGCCGAGGAAATAGAAACAGAGCCGACGATTAAATTTTCAACGAGCCTTGCAAATTTAGGAAGCGTAGCGGAAAAACTGAAATTTTATTTCGACCCTTTTAAGGGTGAATGGAGGTATAGGGGCGAAAATGATTGACTATAAAGAACATTACGAATGGCTGTTTGATACGATTTGCGAAGTTGTAACCGAACAAGCAAACAAATTAAATTCATTGCTTGCAAACGGTGTAAACGAGTCGCACCTTTCACACGTTCTCAATATTTCAGCCGATACGCTTCAAGGAATATACGAAGTACTTGGGCAAAGTGAAATTCAGCTCGAAGCTGCAGAAAACGAGGCAAACAATGACGAAATACAAAATTAATCTGCCTTGTAAAATCGGCGACGTTGTTTACTATGTGAACGGCGACAGGTATTTATATATTACAGAGCATATAGTAACGGGCTTTCACATTAGAAAAGACGGGTTGTGCATTGAATTTGAAAATTTCAAAACGCATTACCCGAACGAGCGGTTATGTATCAATCACAAAGCCGCAATAAAAGAATATAACAGGAGGCTATTAAACTATGAAAATTAAAGTAATACTCGAAGCAGGCGCAACAATGCCGACAAGGGCACACGAAGCAGACGCAGGGCTCGACCTTTACGCGATTGAGGGGCAGATTATACCCGCAAAAGAAAGCGCGGTATTTAATACGGGCGTACACGTTGAAATTCCGTACGGCTACGCAGGAATGTTGAAAAGCAAAAGCGGGCTCAACGTCAAATACGGCATAACGAGCGAGGGCGTTATTGATTGCGGCTATACGGGCGCGATTGTTGCGAAACTTTACAATCACAGCGGCTACGATTACGAAGTAAAAGCGGGCGACAAAATAACGCAGCTTGTAATTATGCCTGTTGAGCTTGCAGCCCTTGAGCTTGTAACGGAGTTTGAAGAAACAGAACGCGGCGACGGCGGTTTCGGATCGAGCGGGAGGTAAAAGAAATGTTTGACGATATCATAAATCAAATTATCTTGTTCCCGTGGAAAGGTTGGCTATTGGCTTTTACTATTGCGCTCACAGGCTTTTATATCGGTATACTTGTTCAAACAAGCATAAGCCGAAAAGAGCATAAAAAAGCGTTCATAGAGCTCAAAAGGCAGGTTGAGGCAACTTTTCAAAAAGACATTGATATAATATCGCGACTTTCGGCGGAAAACATACAGCTCAAAAAAGAGCTGCAGCGGAGGGCGGAAAATGAAACGGAAGATAAAACGAGTTAAGGCTTACCCGATTAAAACGGGCGAATTGTGCCAAAAGTGTATTTTTAATACGGAACATTGCGACGCTGTTTTATGCGAGGGCTGCCCGCGACTTACGTTTTATAAATGCGAATGTCTTTTAATACATAAAGGCGAGTCTTGCAAGGATTTTAAACGGAGGGAATAAAATGAGCCTTGATAAAGCGATTGAGCACGGAAAAGAAAAGCGTAAACAATATCGCGGCTCACCACTTTATGATAGAGATTGCAGAAATCACGGCGAGTGCGAATTTTGCAAAGGTAACAGATTATATAAATTTTGCAAACGCGAACAAGCTGCAAAAGAAAAGGAACAGGAAGTGAAATAAAATGGGCTTTCAACAGGCTTTTGATGTTTTGGAGGCAAACGCAGCCGAAGCAATCAAAGAAGAAACAGGCGACTACATAAAGGACGGGCTTTTGCATTGCGGCAAATGTCACACGCCAAAGCAAACGCGAGTCAATTTTCTCGGTGAAATAAGAACGCCGCATTGTCTTTGTAAATGCGGAAAAGAGCAGCGCGACAAAGAAGAACAGGAAGAACAACGGGCAAAGCACCGCAGGCGAATTGTTGCAGAGCGTCGCCGTTTAGGTTTTCCCGACAGCGAGCTTGAAGAAATGACTTTTTCGGTTGATGATAACGCAAACCCGCGTATCACAAACGCCGCGAAAAAATATGTTGAGCAGTTCAGCGAGTTTCGCAAAACAGGGCAAGGGCTTTTATTTTACGGCGAAGTCGGCACGGGCAAAACGTTTGTTGCTGCTTCGATCGCAAATGCGTTGATTGATGGCGGTTATTACGCGCTTGTAACGAGTTTCGGGCGAATTGCAAACATTATTGAGCAGAACTTCAATAACAAGCAGGAAATTTACGATAGCATAAACCGCTTTGACTTGCTTGTGCTTGATGATTTAGGCACAGAGCGCAAGACGGAATATATGCAAGAGATTGTTTACAATGTCATTGATAACCGTTATCGCTCGGGGCTGCCGATGATTATTACAACAAACTTGACGGCGGAAGAATTAAAAAAGCCCGACAGCATAACAAACAAGCGTATATATGACAGAGTGCTTGAGCGTTGCCTGCCGATTGAGGTTATCGGCAAAAACAGGCGACACAGCAAAGTAAGCGAGAATTTCGCCGAACTCAATAAAATGCTCGGCTTATAGTCACAGAACGAAACATATTAAACGGAGGTTTTGCAAAATGAAAACAGAGCAGTTGAAAATCGTAACACTTAACATTGACGAGCTTACACCAAATGAGCGCAATGCCAAATTGCACCCGCGCGAACAGATTGAGCAGATAAAAGAAAGCATAAAAGCAAACGGCTTCAATGACCCCGTTGCAGTATGGGGCGACAAAAATATCATTGTCGAAGGACACGGGCGTTTGATTGCTTGCAAAGAGCTCGGTTTTAAAACAATTGATTGCATAAGGCTCGACCACTTAACAGACGAGCAGCGCAGAGCGTACACGCTTTCGCATAACAAACTCACAATGAACAGCGGTTTTGATGATGAATTGCTTGAACTTGAAATTGAGGAGCTTGCCGAGCTTGGTGTTGACGTTATCGGCTTTGAGCTTGATGAAATTGCAGAGCCCGAGCAGCAGGCAAAAGAACGCGACGACTTATCGGAAAAGGTGAACGCAGTTTTTGAGGTTGTTGTCGAGTGCGAGGACGAAGAACAGCAAGAGGAAATATATAACCGCTTAACAGAGGAGGGCTTACAATGCCGCGTTTTGACATTATAAAAAAGGTTGAGCCCGAACAAACATACCGTGTCGCAAATGTTGTCGGCAATTTTGACCTTGATTTACAGCACATTGACGAGCATTTTACAGGCAACATTGAAATTGAGGGCGTTGAATGGAATGTGGGGTTAATTGTCGGCGGCTCGGGCACAGGTAAAAGCACGATTGCAAAGGAATGTTTTGGCGAGGCTTACGAAACGAGCCGCTATACATACGAGGCAAAATCCGTTATTGATGATATGCCGAAAAGCAAATCAATTAAGGATATAGAAAAGGCGTTTACAAGTGTCGGCTTTGCGAGCCCTCCGTCTTGGTTGAAACCTTATGCGGTATTATCAAACGGCGAAAAAATGCGCGTTGATTTGGCGCGCAATATTCTTGATGATAAAGAACTTATAATTTTCGACGAGTTTACAAGCGTGGTTAATCGAGAAGTTGCAAAAACCTCGAGTTATGCAATTTCAAAAGCGGTGCGAAAGCAGGGTAAAAAATTCATTGCGGTTTCTTGCCACCGAGATGTTACGGAATGGCTTGAGCCCGATTGGATATTCGACACGGACGAAATGCGTTTTTTTATTGCAAGGGAGAGTTCAACCGCCCGAAAATTGAGCTTGAAATATACAGGGTTGACAACGCAATTAAGAAATCAGTATGGCAAATATTTCGGAAATATCACTATTTGAACACAGATTTGCACAACGCGGCGCAACAATACGTCGGAGTGCTTAACGGCGAAATTGTCGCTCACACGGGCATTATTTACTTTCCAATGCAAAAAGGGAAAAAACGTGTGCATAGGCTCGTTGTATTACCCGATTATCAAGGTGTCGGCATTGGCACAGCTTTTATAAATGCAGTTGCCGAGATAGTGACAGCCGAGGGCTTTGAATTAAATCTCACAACGACAACACCTGCGCTCGTCGGAGCCTTGAGACACTCACCGCATTGGGCACTTGCTCGTTTCGGCAGAAGCCAAAATACCTATAAAGATATGTCTAAACGGTACGGGAAAGGTTTCAAACACCTCGACAACGCAACGAGCCAAAACCGCGTTACATATAGCTTTTGGTATAAAAGCAAAGGAGGCAAATAACTTGTATTTTTTCATCAATGCGAAACTTCCGAGCCTTAATGAATATATACTTGCTTGCAGGCGTAACAAATACGCAGGTGCAAAGTTCAAAAGCGATATTGAAAACTTAATAGGTCAATATATTTACGCGGCGATTGCGGCGGGTGACATAAAACCCGTCACAAGACCCGTTGAAATCCGCATAAAGTGGAATGAGGCAACAAAGCGGCGCGACGTTGACAACATACAGAGCGCGCAAAAATATATCCTTGACGCTTTACAGAAAACAAGCGTGTTAAAAGGCGACGGGCGCAAGTACGTCAAGCAGGTTTATCACGAAGTAATAGACAGCGAAAGCGATTATGTTCTTGTACAAATAACCGAAGTATAAAAGGAGGGCGGCAAGATGTTTGATATAAACAACTTAAAGCAATTCAACAGCATTCGAGTTGAAAAAAGGCGTATTTCACGCCGAATGAATGAATTACGGCTCAAAATGAACGGTAAAGAAAATAAGCAAGTAAAACAAGTTAAAGAACTATACAAAGAGCTCAAAACGCTCGAAAAAAAGCAAATTGCCGCCGAACTTGAAATAACAAGAATACTTGCAAGCATTGACGACGCTCAAGTGCGGTTATCGGTAGAAATGCACTATATAGACGGCTGTACTTGGAATGAGGTTGCGGACGCAATAGGCGGAAACAACACCGAGGACAGTTGCCGAAAATATGTGCAGCGTTATTTTAAAAAGCTGTCCGATATGTCACAAAACAATTTAATAAAATGAAATGTAAAGAGGGCACTTTGTTGCTTGTTCCTTTCATTTTATCTCCTTCCTTACGCCCGCTAAACGGATTGACATTCTCCTCCCGTTTGGCGGGCAACTTTCTTTTCAAAGGGTGACACCGATAATGAGCATAAAAATTTCAATTACAAATAAAATAGCAAGCCTTGTCGATGAAGAAGCTTTTATCGTGTGCGGCAACTCCGATTATACGATTGAGTTTGCTTTCACCGACGAATGGAGCGAATACAGCGACAAAACAGCGCGTTTCATATATAACGGCAAACATATAGATGTAACTTTCAACGGCAACAGTTGCGAAGCTCCAATAATAGCAAATGCACGTGAGGTGCTTGTTGGCGTTATTGCGGGCGAACTTTCAACAACAACACCCGCGAGAATTGAGTGCAAAAAGTCGGTTGCTTGTGATGATATTGCAGGCACAAAGACAGAGGGCACTATCGCAATAAACAGCTCACACACGCACGACAACAAAAAAACGCTTGATGATTTTTATTGCCCTGCGTCGGAGCAGAACAACGGCGGGCTTCCTATTATGCCCGATGTTGTCGGTATTGACCGTGTTTCTTTTAAAGGTAATGAGCTGCGATACAGCAACGACGGTGCAGTTGTTTCTCGTGTTGAAGAAGTAGAAACAGACGGCGTGAAATTCCTGCGCTTGACACTTGCGAAAGCTTCGCTTGATACAAATTTTGATGTGCCCGAATTTATTGATATTCCCGTCGAGCGATTGATTGAAAAGGAAATTGAAAACAACAGCGGCGGTCTTATAATCGGCAACAGCAGCGGTCTTGAACTTGAATTGCCGACAGGCGGCACAGGCGGCACAGGCTTAACCGATGAACAGGCGGCAGACCTTACGGCAAATACAGCGGCAAGACATACGCACGATAACGAAGAAGTACTCGACTTGTTTGAGGCTTTTGACGGTGGCGACGGTTATGCAATGCCATATTTTGACGGTCACCCTATTTTAACAAACTCACACGGCGGCGTAATAACAAGCATTACGCAGAATAATGTAACAGGTGAAACAAAGATTAATTTCCGCAAATATGCAGATTTTACAAAGCCCGTTGAAGAATACACAATCACAACGCCGAAGAAAATAAGTCAGCTTGAAAATGACAGCGGATTTATTACAAAAGCAGATATACCGACAAACGAAAGTTATGAACTTATCGGTCAAACACCTTTAACGCTTGAAAATGGCGGTAACATTAAGCTTGTTGCAGACGGTGAAGCGACTTATAGGTTACAAACACCTACAATCGGTGATATTCAAAACGCAGACTATAACACTGTCAAAGCTACCATTACCGAAAGTGACGGAGTTTATACGATTACAAGTGATGAAAGCATAACAGGCTGGTATCAGGGTTATATCATATTTACTGTTCCTAATTTTGTTATTGGTGAAACATATCAAGTCAATATTGATTTGACAGGACTTACACAAGGTGAAAACGAAGCATTTTGCACTTGTGCAGTAAGAGCACCTATTTCAAATACTCAAATAACGAGCAGTGGCGAAACCGTGTACGGAAAGCTTAAAACATTCTCTTTTACGGCAACCGAAGAAACTATTGAATTCAGAATTTACCCTTGCCACGCGAATGCACTTACCGCAGGCAAATACACAAGCAGATTTAAGGACTTCTATATAAATATCGGTAATGCCACAACAAACGAACATACCGAAATTTGCAGCAATTCGGGCACATTTGCTGATATTGTAGATATTGAAGCAATACCGAAAAATGCAACAATCACAACAGAACCGACAGCAGAAGTTTATATCAAAAAAGCAAATACTGAAATTGAAAATATCAAAACTATGTTGCCGCTTTACGGAAAAACAATCGTCAATTTCGGTGACAGCATTTTCGGCAATCAGCAACCCCCGAATGATATTTCAACATTCCTTGCAAACAAAACAGGCGCAACAGTTTATAATTGCGGTTTTGGCGGTTGTAGAATGAGTGTTCACCCTACAGCGGAGTACAATGCTTTTTGTATGTATAACCTTGCCGAAGCGATAACAACAAGGGATTTCACTTTGCAGAATGAAGCTGTTGCAAGCGGTAATCTTGCCGAAAGATACAGTACAGGACTTGAAAGATTGAAGAATATTGATTTTTCAAAGGTTGATATCGTTACCATTGCTTACGGTACAAATGATTACGCTGGTATTCCGCTTGAAAACGAAGATAATCCGCTTGACACAAGCAAGTTTGCAGGTGCGTTGCGTTATTCTATTGAAACGCTTTTGACAGATTACCCGAATTTAAGAATTTTTGTATTGTCTGCCGCTTATCGTTTTTGGGTTGACGAAAACAACGAATATACAGAGGACTCAAATACAAGGGTTAATTCAATCGGCTTAAAGTTGAGCGACTATAATGCAAAGCTGAAAGAGGTTGCAGAGGAATACAATCTGCCTTATGTTGATGATTACAATATCGGCATTGGCAAGTTTAACCGTTATCAGTATTTCAATGCAAATGACGGAGCACATCACAAAGAAACAGGCAGAAAGCTTATTGCTGAACAACTTGCAAAACAGCTTTATTAAGTGAGGTAACACAATGATACACGCTATATTAACTTATATCGGTTTACTTGCTGCTATCTTAATCGCGGCATTGCGTGACATAACATAAACAGGAGGGGCGGCAATGACACCGACAACACCGCAACACATAGTTGATTTTATAAAAGGCTTGAAGCCTGCGGATATATGGAAGTTCTACAAGCTGCCCGAATGGCAGCGGTTACGATCCGAAGTATTAGCAGAGCAGCACAACGAATGTCAAGTTTGTAAAAGCAAAGGTATTTACACGAAAGCGGACACAGTACACCATATTCAGTTTGTACGCAAACACCCCGAAACCGCACTTGATAGGACATACACTTACAAGGGCGTTGAGTATGTAAATCTCATTGCTATTTGCAAAGCTTGTCATAACAAGGTACATACAGAGAAGTTTGAAAATCAACGCAACAGTTCAATCCCTATAAATACAGAAAGGTGGTAACGCTTTATATAGTGCACACAGCGGCATTATATAGGGCGTAAAGCCTTTTAACAGTAAAGGCAATAACTAAACCAAAACAGATATAAAACGCATATAACGGCAAATATACGCGAAATAATTGCAAAATAAAAATTTGTGCAAAAATAAAAATGAATTTATACCCCCCCACCTAATTTTGAAACAAAAAAAACGGGGGGCGAACAA
>JAZKZG010000161.1:0-2162 GCA_045612565.1 Eubacteriales bacterium | reverse complement strand
CTGAAGAAGTTCATCACACGCGTGGAACGGACGAACCCCAACTTCACATTCAATTGGAATAAACCGGAGTGCCTTGTGAACAAGGGCATCGGCTTAATCATCGGAATCCGTCAGTATTATTCCGCTAAAGACGGCTCTCTGAAAGACGCGCTCGACGTACAAGATTTCTGCACCGCCGCTGAAGTGCGAGAGGGAAATCTGCCGTCTGAACCAAGAACGGTTGCGCCGAAGAATCCGCCTCCTATGCCCGTAATGGAAACGGTGTCGGATGAAGAGTACGATAGTTCGCAGTTGCCGTTCTGATGGTACATAGTGTTGTTGTTGAAACCCCTTGCAATGGTTGTATTCATTTATATATCGATGGCAAAGATATGAGCGCAGAAGTTTGTTCTGCTGACATCAAATTGCGGGCGGGAAAATTGCCAATGATGACACTACAATTCCCGTTTCGGCATTTAGAAATGAATGACATTGAATTGGAAATAAAGGGGTTGGAAGATGACCATAATTGAAGATTCGGGGCAGAAAATAGGGCAACACGACAACATCAAGGAATGGTGTGAGGCAAACGGAGTAACAATCCGTAGGCAGAAACTCAACGTAGGGGATTATGCTATGCCACCGACAATATCAGTTGACACCAAGAAAGGCATGGCGGAAATCTACTCCGATATCGTTTCTGACCATGAGCGTTTCCGCAATGAGTGTGTACGGGCGAGAGACGACGGCATTCGCCTTGTGTTCCTAATCGAAGACGAGGAGATCACCAACATGGAAGAAGCAAAGCGGTGGAAGAACCCGCGGATAGAGAAATATAACCGAGAATATGGTTTCATCATTAACGCGCAAAAAGCGGGAAAGATGCAAAGCTACAAATTGCCGCGCCCGCCTGTTTCATCTGAACGGTTAGTCGGCATGATGGAAGCAATGGAATGGAAATACGGTTGCTCGTTCTGCTTCTGCCATCCCGACGACACCGGGAGGAGAATCATAGAAATCCTAACAGGCAAGGGGTGAGGAGCGATTGCGAAGCAAATCATAAGCTACGATTCCGCGGATGACATTGCGGATGCGATAAAGGAATTTACTGTAAACGATCTCATTTCCGCTTGCCCGTCTGTATGTGCTATCCCCGACAAAACTGAACGTGCTATCGCGCAATCGCTGTTCATGGCAAGGGCAGAGGAGTTGTCCGCGAAGTCGATTATCAACAGGATTTTCAAAGCGTACACCGACAAAGAGCGCCAACAGGAACTTGTTTCGGTTAGGAACTATAACCAAGCACTATACCAAGATGCCGGGATGCCGTTCCTTGAATTGGATGGCGACAACAAGCCGAAGCCCACTATCTTTAACTTTAAAAGCATTATGCTGAAGAAAGACTTCTACGCAAACGTGCGGTTTAACCTCCTCGCCAATTACCCGGAGCGACACATCACGACAGTTAGGAACGGTAAAGAGATCGTCGAGATTCGCCGATGGACAGATGCAGACGAGGCGATGAGCAAAGAGTATATCGAGCAAGAGTTTGGCATCTACTCCGACAAGAAGCATTACGATGCCCTCCGCATCCTATTCCAAGAGCGTTCATATAATCCTGTCTTGGAGATTCTAAAGAACCTACCGCCGTGGGATGGCGTTGACAGATGCGAACACTTCCTTACGGAATGGGCGAAAGCAGACGATACTCCATATGTTAGGGAATGCTCCCGTCTCATATTTGCGGGCGGAATATGGAGAATGATGCTCCCCGGATGCAAGATGGACGATGTGGTGGTGCTTATAGGCAAACAGGGCGGAGGCAAATCGTCACTTGTTCGCTTCCTTGCCCTACACGATGACTACTTCGGCGAAATCAAAACGGTAGACGGCGACAAGGCAACGGAACAGTTAGCGGGGAAGTGGATTTGCGAAATTCCGGAACTCGCGGCATTCACAAGGGCAAAGGAAGTGGAAGCTGTCAAGGCATTCATTACTCGTCAGAAAGACAGCTACCGCAAACCGTATGACCGCAATGTGGATGACAGACCGCGTAGGTGCATATTTGTTGGGAGCACAAACAATCCGTCTTTCCTTGTTGACTTAACCGGAAATCGTCGGTTCTATCCGGTACAGACAGACAGCGTGGGGTATGATCTTTTCAAACATGAGGAAGAATGTCG
>JAZKZG010000160.1:0-17053 GCA_045612565.1 Eubacteriales bacterium | reverse complement strand
CTCGAAGCGTGTTTTTACTGATACACAAAACGACAAGGATAGAAGCGTAGCAAGGCTTGATTATGCAGCAAAACAATTGCGATTAGACACAGGCAAACTGAATCTAATATTGTCTAAAATAGGCCTCGAATGCTTTTACTGCTGCTTTTTGAACAACGGCAATTTCAGTTTAACTATCGAATGCAGGTAACTACTATGGAACGCAAGAGCTTTATATTTTACAAGTCGTTTTACGATGCAGCAAAGGAATTGCCGCCAGACTTGCGCGGCGAAGTCCTTACAGGCATAATAGAGTATGGCCTGAGCGGAGAGTTACCCCAGACTGACAGCGCGATAGTCCGCAGCATACTTGCACTTATACGTCCGATGATTGACGCAAATAATATGCACTATGTTAACGGCAAGCGCGGCGGACGACCACGAAAACCGCAAAGTATTGAAAATGAATATAATACAAAAACCGAACAAAACCAAACCGAAACCGAAACCGAACCAAAACAAAACCAAACCGAAACCGAAACCGAACCAAACCGAAACCCTAATGTATATGTAGATGAAAATGTAGATGTAAATGAAAATGTAAATGTTTATGTTTCTCAAGAGGCTACCGCCACAAATACAAACAATTTTAATTTCGATTCTATTTTATTTGAATTTTTCAAAAACAACAGAAAAAATCCACAGGACGAGGCGCGGCGATTCTGGGACTACTACAGCAGCCAGAACTGGTGCAAGAGCAACGGCGCGAAGTTGGCGAGCGTGCCAAGTGCCGTGCGAATGTGGCAATGCAAGAGCGAGGGCGTAAGGTTTGAGCCGCCTGTTGCGGCGTTCCTGAGCGCGTCGGTTGCGGCCGTGCCAATGGGCGAGCGTCGGGGTATGATAGAAGGCATACACAGCGCAAAGGTGCAGGACGGCAAATTGTTTCTTGCCTGTTCGCGAGCCGTGGCCGACAGCATCGAGGCCAACATTGAGACGCTTGCGCCTATATTCCGAAAGAATTTACCCAATGTAGAATTAAAATACCAAGTAAAATGATTGCGAACTATAGAAGACATGAAGTAGTTATGCAGCTAACCGATACTGATACTTTCAGCGGTGCTGTGCTTAATGAACTGCCACAGATATTGCAGTGTGATGTGGTGTTTTATATACCAAGCAAGTTAAACCAAAAAAGAAAATAACAATGAAGTGTAGCGAGTATTTAGACATTTACACCGCAAGCGTAAACATCGACTATATAAAAGCCGATATGCTTTACAAGCAGCAGTTTTGCCGATTTATTGACCGTGTAGCCTTGAAGGTTGCAGCGTGGTTTCTGGCGCGTGCCAACAACCGTATAGGGCAAGTTTTGGAACGTAACAGCGGAGAGGTAGAAGACAAAGTAAAAAATAACAATTTAGATTAACAGATAAGAGTTGGTTGTATTGCGTTTGCGTACTAAGGTATTAGGCTTTAGTCTTCGTATTATCGACCTTGAAGGCCTTGTAGGTAAGAAAAGATTTAATGAATTACAAAATTAAAATATCATGGAATTAAGACTATTTTCAAACGCGAATGTTAGCGCAAACCTCGACAGGGAATTGCGCGAAAAAATGGAAGATAAGGTACTGGCCGAGTTTCCGAACTATACCACCAAGGCGAGTGCTATAGAGTATCTTTTGAAAGAAGCTGTAAAGCCTGTTGCAGAAGGCGACGAACACACAGCCGAACTAAACGCAAAGATAGAGGCGTACAAGGTGCAGGAAGAATACCTGAAGGCCGAACTGGAGAAGGCGCAGAATAAGCCGCCGCAGGTAAAAGAAGTAGAAAAGCTTGTCGAAGTGCCGCAAAACATCTTCGATGCGGACTTTTACAAGTACCTAAAGCAGGTCGCTTTCCTTGTTAGTCCTGACTTTTGCCCCAAGAACGATATTAACGCACTTGTTAGGCGTGTGTTTGCACACTATCAGCAGCAAGGTAACTTTGTGTTTGACGCAAAGGATATACAGGTGCTAAAGGAAAACGGTTTAATGGAGTAGTTATGGCACGTTTTACAGTAAAATTCAGCGAGTCTGTATTTTTGCCGTACTATGTGGATAACGGCAAAATGGTGTTTGTTACCGACGGCACAAGCAAGGACAACCACCGTATAAGCTTTAAGCAGGAATACGAAGCGCAGGCGTTCTGCAAGAAACACCGTTGCGGATATATGCAGATATACACTAAACGTTTTGAGTATAAACTTGATAAAAGGTAAATAGCATGGAATCACAGAACGAAATTATCACAATAAGCCGCGCCGAGTTTGAGCGTGTGCAGAACCTAAGCGAAAAACGCCGTCTGGCAATGTGCGATGTTCGCGACCTTGTAAGATTTGTTTTTGGCGACGGCGGAATTCCCAAAAGCAAAAGCGTTTTTATTGGCCGAATCACAAAAGCATTGATGCATGGCGACGAACTCGAAGCCTACGCCTCGAAGTTTGACGAAAACGCAATCCAGAACTTTACAAAACTTTGCGAGAAATGAAAACACCGATATTTAACGACATTATACGGGACGGCAACAGCGCACAGCTAACAGAAGGTGTGCGCCATACGCCGCTTGTCAGCGAAGCACCGCAGGCAGCAGAAACCGCCGCAGTAGATACAGCCGACTTGCCGCCGCAGTTTGCCGCCGCCATAAAGGAACAGCAGGCACAGGAAGCTATCGAGCAGGCACAGATAGCACAGAGCGAAGCCGAGGCAATGCAGATGCAACTTTACGAACAGCAACAGGCAGTCGCGATGCAGCCACCGCAGCCCGAACCAGTGCAGCCAGTACTCGACTATGAGGAACAGGCGGAACTACTTGTAACACTCTCCGACAGTGTGCAGCAGTTAGCATTTGCAAAGGTTGCCGAAAAGCGTTATTTTACCGCCGACGAGCGCAAAACGGTACGCGAAATAAAGAATAAGCAGCGCAAGAAAGAACCGCTAACCGACGAGGAAAAGCAGCTTTACGACGATTGGACGGTGTATTTACAATTCAAGGACTTACTCCCATACGAGGAAAAAGAAGCCGAAATGTTGCGTAAACCGCTTGCAAAGGTATTAGAACAACAACAGAGCAACTTAGACCCTAAGACAGCGTTACTTTTGGCTGCGCTTATGGTTGCCGCTCCGCGTGTTGCAAGTATGGCCGCGTTGAAGTCCGACTTAAACAGGTAGAAATTATGAGCGACGAACTTGTAAACAAAGTTACTGTAATAGCAGGCGAGCGCGGCAGTGGCAAGACCAATACCGCAAAGATACTTATACAAGCCTATGCGGACGCAAACGGCGCAGACCACCGTATTTTGATTGTCGATACATTGAACCACCCACAATACGCAGGAATACAGCAGCTGCCAAAAGCTGAATATTTGTCGATGTGGAAGGATAACAGCGGCGTTTTGCGTCTGTTTGCGCCACCGCCAGAGGGCGAAGGTGTACAGTATAACTTGCAGTATGTTTGCAGTCAGCACGGCGGTAGGTATTTGTTTAGAAACGGCTTGTTAGTTGTTGAGGACGCAACAAAGTTGCTTGAGGGCAAGCTCGATGAGTGGTTTAAGACCTTTGTAGTTGATAGCAAGCAAATTAACGTCGATGTGCTGTTGATGTTTCATGGGTTTTGCTTTGTGCCGCCGCGCCTGTGGAAGTTCGTGGACAGGCTTATAATTCACAAGACAAAGGAACAATGGAACGCTATTAAAGGCAGGATTCCTGCCGCGCCGCTTGTCGAAGCCGCCTTTCATCGCGTACAGGCGCACAAGTCAAAGTATTATTATGAAGTTGTAAACTTGTAAGTCTATGAAGGTACATTTTTACACGGTTAAGGAAGTGGCGGCGCGTTACAATATTAGCGCGTATTACCTCAAAAAGCAGCTCAAGGAGCACGATATTATAATTAAAGGCCGATTTGTTACGCCTAAACAGATACAGGCTATAATCGAAGTTTTTGGAAATGTAGAGTAGATTTGTGTGTTATGCGATATTATGAAGTAGAAATTGAAATTGGAACGTATCCCAGCACGGCAAAATATATTATTGGCGTGTGGGCGCGTTCAAAGAGCGATGCGCTAATGATAGGCAAGGCTCTTGCAAAAAGAAAATACAATAAAGTATTAGGCGTTAAACTTGTAAAAAGCAGTAATTATGTGCAGTTACTTTAATCCAGATTGTCTTTTTAACGAAGAGTACGAAGCGTGTTTTAAGGTGTGCACCTATAATACCTATCTTGGTTCGTCTCGATGTCCAGAAGAGTGCATAAATGCTGGTTCGTGCGAAGATTGCCCCAACTTGATAGAGGATAGCGTAACAGCCTACAGGTGCAGAAGAAACAGATGTGCATATTTAGGAACACGAATAGAGTTATGAAAAATTTTGTTGAACATGAAAAATTAGATATACGCGGCAAGTGGTGGATTACCCACGAAAGCGGCAATTATGGCCTCAGTATTATCAATACAAAGGGTGCTTATTGTGATTCTAAAACCTATGAAATAGCTATTTATATTGGAATAGAACCCAACAGAGATTTGTTTTATATTTCAAATTGGGGTGATAGCGTAAAAGGCTTTGTAACTATTAATGAAGTGCAAGACCACTTAGAAAAGATGTGTAAACTTTCGTTTAATGATTGGATTGCATATATAGAGGCGTTTAAATACAAAAACAAATGAAGGCTACAAAACTATTATTGATATTATCCTTGTTCCTGTGTGTTGGTTGCAAGCAGTTGCAACACTATCACGGACACAGCGAACACGACAGCACCGTGCAAGTTAGGATTCTGCGCGATAGTGTACTGTTGACCGAGCGCGATAGCGTTTATATCTTCCAAACGTCCGACAGCATTTATAAAGAGGTTTGGCGCGTCCGTTACCGCGACCGCGAGCGGCTGAAAATAGACACGGTTTTTATGGAAAAAATCAAGTGCGATACAGTTATACAAGTTATAGAAAGGTCTGCTACGAAAGGCGGCAATACAAGAAGGTGGATAGCCTTTATTGTTGCCTTTATTATTATAGGTGTTCTTTTTGCTGCGTGGTGGTTTTTTCGCAAAAGATTATAAAAATGAAAAGTTATATTCAAGACAATAGGTTTTTTATTATCAAGGTTATAATAAAAAACAGTCATTTTCAACCCGATAGCTCAATATATATGAGTTATCAAACCGCAAGAGCTGAATTTGACAAGTGCGCTTCAAATAGAAATAATTATATTGTGCAGATGCTTGATGCGGATACGTATAAATGCGTATGTATGCACATTGATTACGAAGATTAATTATTTTAATCTTTCCATTTGTGCCTGTGCCATAGCTTTTGCAAGCTTCATTTTTTCAACTTTTGTTGTGCGAGGTGCAGGAATGCCCGTTTTTTGCTTATGCTCTGAAAGTGCATTTTCAACCACAATAAGAAAAGCTATTTTTGCCTTTTCGAGTGGTAGTTTATGCTTTCGCACTGCTTTTAAACAAGATTCCTTTATACTTTGATAATCTCCACGATTGCACCAGCCATATAAATACTTTAATTTTTCGGCTTCGGTTTCAAAATTAAGTCTTTTTATTTTTCTTGCTGCCATAATAATAGTATTATATGTGTATTTAAGCCTTTTTAGCCTTTGCAAGGGCGTTTGCCCAACGTGCCTTAGGTGTTGCGCCGTATTTCTTTTTGTACTCTGCGCTTGCGCGTTTTGCGCCTGATTTTGCGTTTTGCAGTCCGCTAACATTGTCCTTCCAGATACGTTTCCAGTCGCGTTTTTGTGCGTCCAGAATGCGTTTTGCTCTGGCTATTACGCTGCCGCCGTTGGTGGCTTTTGTGCTTTTCTTTGTGCTTTTCTTAAAGTTAAATGATAATTGTTTTGCCATAGTTAGTTTATTTTTGGTTTTTGATATACTTTGTTTCAAATACTGCAATAGCTTTTTTGTCGGCTGCCGACAGTGAGGTGCTAAACTGGTTTTTGTTCAAGCCTTCGCCTATCCATTTGCACAGCAGATTACCTAACGCCATAGTTGGCTGCATTTCCTTTGCTGTTAAGTAACGCATATCCGCGCCGCCTGTAGGCATATAGTAATTTTCTGGCTTTGTTAAGAACAAATTAGGTTTGTTAGCCCTTTCGTTAACTACACAGCAATATTCCTCAAACCAACGTGCAAATATCTCTGTAGCCTGAGAATAGTAATTCAGCGACTTATACTGTTTGCGCTTCGTGAAAAAGTCTACAAGACGTTTAAAACTTTCGGTTGTGCGAATGTATGAGACTATTGCGTTAGCTGCCGTGCGAATCTTACCGCCTGTATTATTCATAAGATTAAGTGTTGCACCACCGCCAGACAATGCGCGATACTGCGAATTACGGTCTGCATATCCGCCTATGATATAATCTAAGGCGTGGCCGTATTCGTGTGCTAAGCTCTGGTCGCCCTTCTTTCTGGTTAGATTTATCATGTTGGTGTCTGGTTCGTAGTGTGCAAGTGCGCTTGACTTACCGCGTGCGCCGAATGCTATACCGAGCCTGTCAAACATACCTAAATTGTCGGTGTGCATTATCTTTGATAGCGTCTTGCAGCACTCCGCAAAGGCGTTAACGTAATCTACCCTTTCGGTGTATGGCACCCAGTTACCAAACTCAACACCGCGAAACTGGTATTTTTTACAAAGTTGCACAAGGTTTATATCTGGCGAATATTCCTGTGAGCCACTTGCTTTTGTCTTGCGCGTTTCGGTGCTTCGGTTCTGCCAGTATGTTTTAGCGCGTCCGTAGTCGCTTATAGCGTCGGAAGTGTCGATATATTTCTGTTTCTTAGGCATTTTTCTTTGTTTTTGTGGTTTTACGTTTACGCACAACGAACTGTGACTTTTTCACGTTGCTGTCGTGTATGAGTATCTTTTCGTTTTTCTTTAGTCTTGCCAGTGGTTTAGATTGGAATTTTACCATAGTAGTATTGTTTATATTCGTTTTTTACAGTCTGTATCATAGCAAACCTTGCCTTCCAAGTCTGTTAGGCGTTTTTCGAGCCGTGCCACCTCTTTATTAAGATTATCTATAATAATATTGAGGTTGTCTATTTCGGCGCGTGTAGCCTCTGCATTATGCTTGCGCTTGTACGACTTTATAGTAAGGAACTGAAAGACGTTTGCGCCACCAAGCATTACAGTTATAACAGATAGTATGTAGGTTGCTATTTCCATGATAAATTATTATTTAAGCACCCACAGCGACAAGCCGCCGCCGTGGGTAGTGTTGGTTTATACGTCTGCTGCCACGAAGGTTGTAAACGCTGCCGACCAACTTGCATTTCCTTGATAAGCCGATATTGAGGCTTCTGGTACGCCACAGGTGGTAGTATTGATACTTGGAAAAGCACTGGCACCAAGTGTAGGCGGCGTGGTAGCGAAGCAAGTTACGGAAGTTAGTCCCGAACAACCATAAAACGCACCGTTGCCTATGCTGGTAACCGAATTCGGAATTGTCACGGAATTTAGTCCCGAACAACCATTAAACATATTGTTGCTTATACTGTTAACCGAATTCGGAATTGTTACGGAAGTTAGTCCCGAACAAACACAAAACGCGCTGCTGCCTATGCTGGTAACTGAATTCGGAATTGTTACGGAAGTTAGTCCCGAACAACCATAAAACGCACTGTTACCTATACTGGTAACCGAATTCGGAATTGTTACGGAAGTTAGTCCCAAGCAATCTCTAAACGCACTGTCGTCTATACCGGTAACCGAATTCGGAATTGTTACGGAAGTTAGTCCTGAACAACCATAAAACGCATATCGACCTATGCTGGTAACTGAATTCGGAATTGTTACGGAAGTTAGTCCCGAACAACCATAAAACGCATTGTTACCTATGCTGGTAACCGAATTCGGAATTGTTACGGAAGTTAATCCCGAACAACCATTAAACGCAAATTGTCCTATGCTGGTAATTTGTGACGGGATTACAACAGTAGCAATATTGCTATCTTCTCCAGAGTCGTTAAATATGCTTGGTGGGATTTTTTCAGGCTCTGTCTCAAGCTCTGTCATACCTTCGTTAAGTTCCAGATACCCCTCGCCTGTTTCTACATCAAAAACATTATCCGTGCAGTTTTCAGTTATCCATGTGCTTGTAGGTTGCGTTCCACCTTCTACAACGGTGTAGTATAGCCTGTTCGTGTATACAGGTTCGGGTATATCGTCATAGCCAAATACGCCTGCTTCTGCGTCAATTAGCATAGACTGGTAGTTTTCGCCCTGTGGCGTTTCAGTTGAGTATACCAACGCGCCTGTGTTGGTGTCCAGATACAAAGCAGCGTAGTTTTCGCCCTCTGGCGTTTCACTCGAATACATCAACGCGCCTGTAGTGGTGTCGATGTAAAGTTGTACAAATTCATTTTCCATGTTATTTTAGTTTTTTACGTTTTATAATTAGAAATACTGCGAGAGCTACAGCCACAGCGACAAAAACAATACCTAAGGCAAACAGCACCCTATAGGCTTTTTTTTTACCGCCTACGGTTATTGTGCCTTCTGGCTTAATGTTGTCGTACTGTGTGAGGTTGTAGCGGTCTATTACATTCATAATAGTATCTACATAGTTGGGAGCGGTAGCGTAGCCGCCGTTTTTGATAGCTTGCAACTGTTCGCGCGGTGTGCGTGCTGTGAGAGCTGCGGCGTATCGTTTTGCCTTTCCTATGAGTGCGTTGTGGTCGGCTATGCTTTCGGCAAGGCTATTGTAAACGCGCCAATTTGCGTTTACTGTAATGTCGTTGCCGTTCACAACTTCGCGTGTTAACATCTGTGAAACTGGCGATACATTAGGAATCCAGAACGGCGAAAACTGGCTGTTGCTTGCCTTCATGCCAAAGAAATTATTATAATTCTTTGACAATCCCGACTGCCCCCAACCGCTCTCGACTATTGCCTGTCCCATAATTACAGAGGGAAACAAGCCGTAGTTATCGGACTGCTGCCGTATTGCATCGACAAGCTGAGATATAAACTGCTGTTGCTGTGCTGCTGTTGCCATAATTAGTTGTTTATTTTAATCCAAATAGTTTCCTAACAAGGCTTATTATATCATCAGCGGTACAGCCTTTTGATAGTCTATAATATTCCTTTCCTTTGCCTTTGTCGATTTCAAGAAAATACCTTTGCCCTGCTGCTTTATAATCAATAATGGCCAACATATTTTTATGTGTAAACACCTTTACAAAGTAAGCACCTTGCGGAATGTGGTCTATTTTTATAAATTTAAAATCTTTCATTTTACCTTAAATTTTCTGGTACTGCAATTAGGTTCAAATGTGCGTTTATACGTCCCCAGACTATCCTGTCGTCATCGTCGCCTCCCGCATCAAAAAGCGTATCAAGGAACGAACCAGACGGCTCTACGTCGTCGGCTATATCCTTATACATATCGCTTTCGTACTGTTTCTGGTAAACGTTTTTAACGCCCAGATAGTCCGCCGCTGTCGGTATGCTCTCGATAGCTGCTACAAGTGCCGCTTCGTCAGTTCCTACGCCGTCGATAGCTGCGTAAATTGCATCGGCTATGCGTGCGCGGTCTATATCTGTAAGCTCTGCTGACTTGCCGCCTGCCTGCTCAATCTGCACAATAGTTTGTGCGTTGGTGCGTATTGCTTCGCGGTTGCTTGCCTTCTTAACAAACCTGCGAACAACAAAGAACACGACCACCGCCAGAACTACTGCGACAGCAATTATTACTATAGTTTTAGTTTGCTTTGTCATTTGGTAAGCCCTTTCTTGATTAAAACAAATACAACCGCTGCGGCTAATACTATTGCTACGGCTATTGCTACGGTCTTAGCGTCGAACTTTACGTTCACATCTACGCCGACTGAAAGCAAGTTGCCGTTTTCGTCGCGCAAATCGTCGACAGTATCGGCCAAGGAATTATTTATAGTCCTTTGCAGTCCTGACTGTGCGCGGTCTCTAAGTGATTGTAAAAAAGTTGCCATAATTACCACTCGTTATTTTTCTTCTTCCAGCGGATATAAAAGACTGCTGCAGCAACAGTAACCGCCACGATAAGAAGTATTGCGATTAAACCTTTTTTCATTTTCTTATACTTTAAAAACCTTTACCACCGACGGCATAAGCTTTGCTGCTTCTGCAAAAGCGTTTGCAGTTGCCTTGCCTATTACTCCGTCGATACCTGAGCCGTCTCTGGTTGCTGCCTTCATAGCCTTTGCGAGTCCCAAATATTTGAGCTTGTCGGCTGTGTTGCCTGCGTTTTCGGCGTAACTCTCAAAACCTTCTATAAGGTTTCTTTGTACGTCCTTAACTCTGTCGCGGCTTGGTATGATGTATTTTTGTCCTTCAACAGTTATACTGCGCTCGTTTGCGTCGAATGTAACAGTGTTGCCTGAAAACACACTGCCTATGTTGGCTGCGATGCTTGCAAGACCATTGCTAACTATCGACGGAGACGATGTTTGTACTGGTGTAGGCACGCTGTCTGGTTCCTCGACTGGTGCGCCTACCGACTTGTCGTTTAGCTCGTCGGCCTTTGCCTGTGCCTTCTTGCGTTTCCACAAGACAAGCACGGCGAGACCTGCGACGGCTGCAATAGCTATTAAAGCTATAATTAAGCCTTTGCGTTTCATAGTTGGTTTAAGTTTTACGTTAATTACTTGCGTTTGCGTCTCTTGAGAAACCAAACAGTAACAGCAACCACAGCAACAACAACCAAAACGGCAATAATTATTTTCTTCTTATTGTCTGGCTGTGCTTCTGCTTTTTCGTTGTCGTTGTCGTTTTCGTTGGCTTCTACCTCTTCCACCTCTTCGGGTGTGAGACGTAACATTTTGTCGTTTACCCCTTCGCGCGATTCCTGTAAAGCTGCGCCTACAGTCGGTATGGCTGGACTTGCGGCCTGCTTGGTTGCTGTCTTGGGCATCACGCTTGCAGCGAGTGTAGAAACACTGTCACCCGATATGGCAGGTTTGGCGGTCACTTGAGAAGCAACAGGCTTTACAGTCGGTGTCGCTTTAACGACTACCTTCGGCGTAGACGTTGCAACAGGCTTTACTGTCGGTGTCTCTTTCGGTTTTACTACTGCTACCATAGCCTATTACTTTTTACGTTTCTTAACTATGATAACAACCACGACTACGGCAATAATAACAGCTGCTGCAATAAGCAACCATTTTAGTTTACTATTGCCAGTTTCGGCTGCTGCCATTTTGGTTTCGGTGCTGCCTTCGTAAATATCTTCGTAGTCCTCTTCATCTTCTGCACCACTGTTGGCACCAAATATGCCGCCTATAGTGTTGATAGCAGAACCTAAAGTGTCCTTAATGGCTGCGCCTGCGCCTTGATATGTTCCATTGGCGATACCTTCTGCCTTCGCATTGTTTTTATTTGCGCGGCTTAAAATAACTTGCGTTTTAGCCTGCTGCTTTGCAAGTTTAGCATCGGTTTTGGCTTGCTTGTTGGCTGCCTTCTGGTCTTTTTTTGCTTGTTTTGCAGCTTTCTTAGCCGCCTTGGCTGCCTTCTTTTCTTCGGACATACCTAAGAAGTCGGCTGCATCGTCCTCGCTTATGCCTGCGCGGCGTGCAAACAGTCTAACATCACTGTCTGTAAATTGTTCAAATTCTGGATTACTCATAATTAGATTCAGTGTTTTAGGATTATTATTAACCTCGGCATCATAACAGGCGGCGCGGTAAATCAAAGCTAAGAAACGCTGCTGCTGCTGTGGCGACGACATCGACAAGCTTTCGTTCATTGCTTCTATCGCGTCCTTCGGGGTGTATCCCAGGCGCAAAAATCGCAAAAAGCCTGCCCAGTCTGCGCCAAACTCGCTTTCGTTGTGCGCGTGTCCTGCCTCATGGCACATTACAAAATCCTGCGCCCTGTTGCTCAATATATCGAACGTGGGCGGATTTATGTAAATTGTCTGCCTGCTTGGACTATAGCAAGCTGGAGAGCTTACAGGAAGCTGTAAACGTTTCACCGCAAGCCCTGCAAACTTTCCACCGTTGCTATATTTGCCGTTTTTATTCATTACTCTAAGTTTTTAAACGAAAGGCGGCGGAAATGCGCCGCCTTTGCGTCAATTTATAAACTTGCGAACTTTGGTTTAGATAGTTATACCTTTAGCTGCCTTCTGTAACAAAGTTGCTGTAGCTACAGCCTTCGAGGTCTTAGTTTCGAGAGCCTTAGCGGTATTAAGAACAGCACCACAAATCATTGTGATAGAAACAACACGTGGAACTTCTGCGCTGAGGCGTGGAGCAATAGTATACTCAATGCCTGTCTGGTCGCTCAGTACGATACCGTTTGTATCGAACAAGCAAACATTCTGCTGGAAGCTGTCCTGTGTCAACTGAGTTGACGGATAGAGAGGTGTTGACTGCAAAGTCTTAAAAGGCGACTTAGGCACTACCTGCAATACCTGTGCAATCTGTGTGCTGTCGTTTGAGTTGTCGCTGATTCTCATACCAAGCAAGTTGGTTGGGTTAGACTTTACAAAGCTGTAGAAGTCCTGAACTGTCGACGGTGAACCTGCAACGGTTACATAGTTTGCCGAACCGATAAGAGCGCCAATAGCGTAAGAAACGCCGTCCATGAGGTAGCCGCGCGAAACGATGTCACCAAGGCCAAGCTTAACTGCTGCTGCTGGCTTGCCAGTGTCGATAGAACCTACAGGAACAGTCATTTCTGAAATAGCCTTTATCAAGTCTTGATAAGCGGGCGAATACTTGTAATCAGGCATAAGCATAATTCTTTGTGAATTAGCTGTAGCGTTGGTTACGGTGAAAGTGAACTGACGGTAAACTGCCGAAGCTTCGCTAAGGAAACTTGCGTTGGCTGCGCCGTCGAAACAAATAAAGTCGTCCTTCGAGCCGTCATAGTATGAACCATCGGCTGAACCTTCAAACGACATATTAGCGCGTACCACTTCTAAGATTTCGCGCTGTTCTTCTGGTGTGAAGCAATAAAATTTTTTCATCTTACTAAAATTTGATTGGTTTAACTTGTTGTGATTAGTCTCTGTCCTTGTTGAAAGTCAACTTTGAACGAAGCGTACCTGTAACGTTTCCGTTATTGTCTACGATTTCGTTCTTTGTAAAGAATTTCATCATCACTATGACTACAGCAAGTATCACAGCGACGTACACAAGGTTGCGAACATTAAGAGCTTTGCTCACGCCTTCGCCTGCGGTTGTTACTAAATTTGCGTCCATGTCTTGAAATGTTTAGAAGTTTAATTTGGCGCAAACATAATACACATTTTAATACGTTGTAACACTCTGTTTTTTAAATAGTTAGTTTTGTAAAGTTGTGCAAAGTTCTTTCGAGTTTTAGCGAGTTGTGCAAAGTTCTTTCGAGTTTTTTCGAGTTGTGCAAAGTTTTTATTATTTTTGCGGAGTTGTAAAAACATTGAAACAGGCAAAAAGTTTACAAATTTTTTATAAGTGGTTGATTATTAAGGTAAAATATATTTGCACGCATTAAACCACACTATAAAATAATTCTTTTTAAATTCTTTTTAATTCGTTGATTTTTCAAAAAAAAAATTCAATTTTGATAATCATTTTAAAAAGTTCTTTATTATTTTTGTTGCGAAAAAGTTTACAAATTTTGCAACATGATTAACGCAAACATCATTATAGGTAAGTATATAGACCGCAAGGGATTTGCAAGCGTTATGCTTCAGGTAAGTATTAACCGAAAAGTTAAGCGATACAAACTGTTTAAGGCGTTGCCTGCCGACTTCGACAACAAACGCCAACAAATGAAAGGCAACCACAACCGCGAAAACGCCATAATAAACGAAACGTTAAGCAAGATAAACAACATTAACCTACAACTTCAGCAGCAAGGCCAGAAGGCCACGTTTACCACTTTTGAGCATCTTATGGAGTACAGCGGCGGCGGCGTTACATTCGACAACGTTGTGCAGACGTACCAACCGACAGAGTTAACACTGGCAGCCATTAAGCGTTTCCGCCGTATGTTTCCCGACGTGGAGTTTAGCAAGGTTACAGAGAATATAGCTGCGACGTTTGCTGAAACGCTGAAACGCCAAGGCGTGCACCCCGCATCGGTTCACACCTATGTAAAATCTTTAAGCAGCGTTTACAACAAGGCAATAAGGCGCGGCGACTATACGGCCAATCCGTTTACAAACGTGCAGACCACAAACCGAAACCGCGAGCGCGAATATCTTACCGAGGACGAACTGCGACGGCTCGAAAGCCTAAAGAACCTCACAAGGCCACAACAGCGCACACTCGATATTTTCCTGTTCCAGTGCTACACGGGACTACGCAAAAGTGACGTAAAGCGTCTGCGTTGGTCGGACATTCAGGAAGGCGCGGTAATACTACGGCAGCAGAAAACACAAAACACCGTATTTGTACCGCTCTCAAGCCGTGCGCGTGCGGTACTCGACCGCCAGACAGCAGACAGAAGCACAATTTTTGACGTAAAAACCGCCTACAACATATCAATAGCAACAATAATGCAACTTGCGGGCATCGACAAGCATATTACAAGCCATTGCGGACGACATACTTTTGCAGTTCTGAGCCTCAACAGGCGCATACCCATAGAGGTAGTGAGCAAACTGTTAGGACATACCAACATCAGGACTACACAGATATACGCCAAAGTTGCAAATCCGTTAATCTGCGACTACATGAAACTGTGGGAAGATAATTAAACGGCCTTGCTTCTGCCGTCGTTTTTTCCCTCATTCATACCTGTAAGGCGGTCTATTATTGCTGTTAGCCGTGCAATGGTCTTGCGCTGTTCGACAAGTTCGGCAAGCAGCATTCTTACTGTTTCGCTCTCAAGTTCCGACTTTACAACCTGCGACAGTTCCGTGCCCTTCAACATTTCGCCTTCACCAGTCAAAAGCCATGCTGTATTTAAGTCGGGAAAATTTAAAGCAATTCTTTTAATCTTATCTGGTTGTATTGATTGCCTCATTGATGAAACATAAGCACTCGAGACATTTATACGCCTTGCAAATTCCGACATATTCACTTTTTTATATTGTAAATATTCGGTAAGTCTTTGTTTTACACTACTTTCCATATTTTTGTTATTTAGAATTATTCTAAATTAAAGGCAATGCAGAAAATTTTTTAAAATTTTGCTTGTCAATTCAAAGCATTGTTTTAATTTTGCCGCGTTGCTTTTGATAAGCAAATGTAACAAAATTTTAAATATAAATAGGTATAACAAATTAAAAAAACGGAAGGGAATTAAAAATGACAAAGCAAGAGTTTAAGGAATTAGTAGGAAAAGAGCTATCACAAATTGACGGCAAGTTAGTTTCAGCCTACTACGAATTAGAAGATGAAGTACCCAATGTAGTTTTATATGCCACATCTTTAATGATTGAGGACTTACAAAAGAAAGTTAAAGAGTTTTACGACTATACAAAATAAATTTATGGAACGCACGGAATTTTTAAAAGCAAGTCTCGAAGATAAGCTAATAGCAATCTTCGATAGGCAGGACGAACTAAGCAAGCAATTTGCCGCAAGCCAGAAGCATGAACTACTGGAAAAGTCGTGTTACAAGATAAACGAAATTGCAGCCTTCACTCATAAGGCATATTGCACGGTAGACAGAGCTATTAAGACGCTCGGAGTTAACACGGTCATGTTTAACGGTGTTCGCGCCGTACCGCGTGACGACGTGCAGGCAGTAATCAATTTATTAACGAAAAAGAACTACGCATAATGGAAATACTTGATAGAATAATTAAGCTATTCGGACTGATATTAACAGCCAGTATATCTGTAGTTGCACTGGTAGCCGCTTTTTGCGGCTATCCGTGGCAACTTTTTACTCTCGTGGTGTCGTCCGTGGCAGCACTGGTCACATGGCACGACCTTAAAAAAGAACAGCAGAAAACGGACAAAATATAATTCTTTTTCGTTCATGAAACCGACACTTTCACCTATACAGAACTATTATACCTCTAAGCCGCGCTTTGTCGGTTTCGGCGGCTTTTTGTCTCGACTTTTATTTTCATATCATTTATTGTTGTTGGAAGCACCTATAGCCGAAATGGAGCGCGGCAGCATAAAAGCCTCGGACGCGGCAGGGTTCGATTCCTTGCAGGTGCTCAAGTTTAATCAAAAATTTATATAGCTATGAACGAAAAGAAGTATGAATTAACAAACGAAACCGTATTACTGAATAACGTCGTTAAATTATACAGAATACGAAGTTTACGCAACTTTGGTGATATTAAGAGTGGTGATTTAGGCGGATTTGTCGAAAAAGAAAATAATCTCTCACAAAGCGGCGACGCTTGGGTGTACGGCAATGCTGAGGTGTACGGCAATGCTGAGGTGTGCGGCAATGCTAAGGTGTGCGGCGATGCTAAGGTGTACGGCAATGCTTGGGTGTGCAGCAATGCTGAGGTGTGCGGCGATGCTAAGGTGTGCGGCGATGCTGAGGTGTACGGCGATGCCAAGGTGTGCGGCGATGCTAAGGTGTGCGGCAATGCTGAGGTGTACGGCGATGCTAAGGTGTACGGCGATGCCAAGGTGTACGGCAATGCTTGGGTGTACGGCGATGCCAAGGTGTACGGCAATGCTAAGGTGTGCGGCAATGCTGAGGTGTACGGCGATGCTAAGGTGTGCGGCAATGCTGATTACATCGTCTTTAAAAACTTTTGGAGCAGTGGCCGTTACTTTACTTGGACGCGAAGTAATGATAAATACAAAGTCGGTTGTTTCTATGGCTCAGGCGAAGAACTTATAAATAAAGCCTTTGCGGATTCAGAGCAGTCTGGTCAATTATATAAGTCAATTGTAGATTATGTTAACTCAATAAAGGATATTAAAATAAAATAGCTATGAACGAAAAAGAACAAACAGTTAGCCGCGACGAAATAAGGCGAGCTATAGAGAACCTAAAGGCCTCGAAGCGTGTTTTTACTGATACACAAAACGACAAGGATAGAAGCGTAGCAAGGCTTGATTATGCAGCAAAACAATTGCGATTAGACACAGGCAAACTGAATCTAATATTGTCTAAAATAGGCCTCGAATGCTTTTACTG
>JAZKZG010000159.1:0-2801 GCA_045612565.1 Eubacteriales bacterium | reverse complement strand
GGAAAGGGCAATTCCAAAATTAACATTCTGAAAATTCATTGTATAAATAGAATAAAAACTTAAAATATATGATGTAATAATATGTTTCTTTTCAAACTTTGAAATAATTATTGAAACAACTGTTGGAATGTAAAATAATATGAAATACACCCCATTGCTCAGATGTAAAATGGTCGGAATCATACATAGCGAGGCTGTAAATAAAAGTGCAGTTTTTGTTTCTAATAAATAACAACACATATATATAAGAAAAACGATAAAAACTGTGGAAATTGATGTTGAAAAAACATAATAGTTATCAAGCGCACATATAAGAATAATAATAGTTATATTTATAGAAATGAAATCTCTGCTTTTTAATTGATTTTTATGGCTTAATGACTTATAACAATAATTAATGAAATACGCTGAACACCCGCATATAACTGACTCACAAATCAATAAAAGAATGTTTACAATCGATACATCATTTGCAAACAAAAAAATAAAACCCACCAAAAAACATATTATTCCAGGTAAAACAGGGGAATATATTCTCTTATAAAACCTTTTTCCCGATAAAACAATAATTGTAAGCATAATTATGTTTGAACAGATATATTTAAAATTCTCTATTGCAAACTCTTTTGTTATGTAGCCAACGAAACTACCGACAAACATAGTTATATAATTCATTTTTGTAAATGGTACAATTGATAAAAAAGATAACGAAAAAGGTGACAAACTTTGTTTGATTCCAATTTTTGATATTATAAACCCTATAAATATTGAAAATAAATATTTTAATAAAAGATAGCATATTTTTTCTAATTTATTAATTGCAGATTTTTCCATAATAACCTCCATAAGTGTTTAAAACATATGAAATAAATTATAAAATATGCAATGTAAAATTTGTGTCAGTTATTGAGGTAAATAAAAATACGTATCATAATGTGATACGTATTTTTTTATTATTATATCATATCTTTCATACTGTAAATGCCGATTGGCTGGTCTTTTAACCAAATTGCAGCATTAACAGCACCAACCGCAAAGACTTTTTTTGAAAAAGCAGTATGTTTTATTTCGATTGTTTCATCTGTTCCTGCAAATATAACAGAATGTTCACCAACAATTGTTCCGCCTCTTACAGAAGAAATTCCGATTTCATTTTTTTCTCTTGGATTTCTAACAGAATGTCTATCGTAAACCTTCTCATAATCTCCGCAAGAACATAATGCATCAGCGAGCATAATAGCAGTACCACTCGGTGCGTCTATCTTTTTATTATGATGTTTTTCAACAATCTCAATATCAAATTGATCTCCTAAAACCGAGCGAGCTTTTACAATCAAATCTGTAATCAAATTAATACCAAGCGACATATTATATGAAAAGAATATTGGTATTAGTTCAGATGAATTATGAATCTTTTTAATATTATCTTCACTATTACCTGTTGTAGCAATCAATGCCGGAGTTTTAGTTTTAATACAATATTCTAAAATGCTGTCAAGCAGGGAAGGGTGGGAAAAATCAATCACAGCATCAGCCTTTTCTTTAACCGCGCCTATTGTTGAATACACAGGAAAATCAGCAGTAAGGTCATTTTTAATATCAACACCTGCAACAATATTTATGTCGTCACGCTCTGAAACAATACCGATGATTGTTTTACCCATTTGACCATTACAGCCACATAAAATAATATCTGTCATTTTTTTACTTCCTAATAACTTAAATTAAATTGACATTTTTTAAACTGGACTTCAATCTTTCAAGATTACAGTTTTCCATTTCGCAAAGAGGCAAACGTAACGGCCCTACATCAAATCCCATTAAATTAAGAGCTGTTTTAACAGGAATAGGGTTAACTTCGCAAAACAGAGAATTAATTAAATCAAGGTACTTTAATTGAGTTTTTAATGCAAAATCAAAATTCCCACTAAGCATATAATAACACAAATCATGCATTTCTTTGGGAATAATATTTGCAGCAACGGATATTACACCAATACCGCCGAGTGACATTATCGGAACTATTTGATCATCATTTCCACTATAAATATCAAGATCTGTATTAGCAGCAATTTGTGCAATCTGAGAAATATTTCCCGAAGCTTCTTTAACAGCTACAATGTTTTTGATTTGTGCAAGTTTTGAATACGTCGATACTTCAATGTTTATACCTGTTCGTGATGGAACATTATATAAAATACAAGGGATATCAACACTACTTGCAATCGAATTAAAATGCAAATACAAGCCTTTTTGTGTTGTTTTGTTATAATACGGTGTAACAAGAAGTAAACCGTCTACGCCGATTTTTTGAGCGTATTCTGACATTTGTATAGAGTACCCCGTATCATTACTACCCGTACCTGCGATAACAGGTACTCTTCCGTTAACAACGTCTGTTGAAAATTTTAATACTTCCTTATGTTCTGCATCGTTCAAGGTTTTTGCTTCTCCGGTAGTGCCGCATACAACAATGGCATCTGTTCCGTTTTTTATGTTAAATTCAATAAGTTGTTCAAGTTTTTCAAAATTTACTGAATAGTCATCCTCCATAGGTGTAATTATAGCAACACCAGATCCCTTGAAAATACTCATAAAGATTACCTCCGGTAAGTATTAGTCCATATAACCTTGTGCATACAAAAGTTCAGCAAGTAAAACGCCGCCACCTGCAGCACCTCTTAATGTATTATGCGAAAGACAAACAAATTTATAATCAAAAAGAACATCTTCACGAAGTCTTCCGATAGAAACAGCCATTCCGTGTTCGTTATCACGATCAAGTTTTGCCTGAGGTCTGT
>JAZKZG010000158.1:0-4705 GCA_045612565.1 Eubacteriales bacterium | reverse complement strand
CCTACTTCCCTACCGATTTTGGGCGTTTTTTGGCGATTTTTTGGAAACGCGAAAAACCGGGAGCGTAGAAGTCGTAGAAGTGGTTAGAAGTGGGGCGGAGTGCCGGGAAGTGGGAGCAGGCAGGGAGCGGAGCGGCAGATTCCGCCTTGCAAATTGCCACGTTTTTATGATTGAACGCTCCGATTCCACCGGGATAATCACAAAATAGCCGCTTTTTGGAGATGAAAGCGCCACGGAGAGGGCGCAAAAAAGAACAAGACAGCGGGTGTCTTACCCGTTGCCTTGCCCTTTAGAAAGAGAGAAAGAAAATGGTTCGCCCAATCACACATTATGCGCCGCACATAATGGGATTCTTGTTATTAGATAAAGATAAAGATGATAGGGGTCAGCGCGCTTTCTTTTCCCAATAGCGCTTATTGATCTCGCGCTTCTTCTTTGGGTTCTCCTTATTCCACTCACGCTGATAAGCATTGTGCTTATCTTTCGCTTCCCTACTCATCCCGCTTGGCTGTTTCTTCCGATAGGTCTGCCCTACTGTCGCCACGATATCGCCTCCTTTACGGTGGTTTTCTTTTGGTATAGTGTAGCATATGGAGCGCCATTATGGAAGTGCAATTATCGCGTTAGATAAAGATGAATGGTTAATCGTCAAGGTCTGCGTACTTCGCGGCAATCTCGGCGCTTGTCAACTGCTCCGTATCTCCGCCGTCAACGTCTGCTTCGTTAGGCTGATCGCGGAAACCGTCGTAGTTCTTCTGCCACCAAATCCCGACGACCGGGTGAATCTTGTTCTCCGCCATGAGCATTTCGCGGTACTCGTCACATATTTGCCGAATGAATATGGCGAAGCGCTTGTACTCCGGGTTAGAAGCGCGGGTCAAACCATGCGCCCACTCTTTGACAAGGTTGCGATTCAGACCACAAGCGGCGTATGCTCCACTATTCGTGATTCTTACGTTGTGTTCAATGCAGAATTTGATATATCGCTCAAGGCAACTGTAAAGGGAATCTATATCGTCGTTGTTCGCATCCTTGGCGATTTCCCTTGTGGCGAGGATGATGGCGGCGAACTTGCTATTCACCTCATCTGCGCCGTCGATAGCCATAGAGAGCGCATCGAGTGTTCCGTACTGATTACGGGCGGCAATCGCCTCGCTTCTGCCGTCTGCTATTTCTTGCCATTCAGCGTCGATGGCGTATTGTCCGACAGCTTGCGGGTGAGGATGGGAGCGCGGTCTACCGCTCTTCTTCTCTGCTGTTGTCAATGTTAATCACCTCTTTTCGCTATGATAGATAAAGATGATGAACGTCATTTGTTCCGGGCGCATTGCTCCTCGTCGTAACCAACGTGCTGAATGAGTTCTTCGTCAAAGTCGGCGGGTTGGAAGTCGGCATCAACAGCGCGTTGCTGTGCCACTTTCATACCGACGAATACGCCGATAAAATATACAATCGCTGTGACGGCGATTTGGATTAGTGCGGTTTTAATCATGGTCGTTGCCTCCGGAAAATATAATTTCAGACAACTGCAATTCTTCCGCTTTCTTTATAAACTCTTCCGCAGATACACGTTTAATGTTTGCTTCTGCATTTAGCCATTCTATGCAACATTCCATGCAATCCCATTTCTCACATCTCTTTGTTTTAGGGTCAACAGGATTTTCGCTATCACACCACGGTAAATCCCATATCTGCTCTTCAAGAAACCACGCAAGATTTTCAACAGGCATGGATTTAATCACATCTGCGTTTGACGGGCATTTCTCTTGACATTCATAAAATTTGCAAAATGATTCGTGCTTATCATCTGTGCATTTAGCGCAATGATTGTCTGCCGTTCTGTGAACGCAACCGTTCATTTCGTTACCTCCTGTTCAATCAATTAAATCTTTGAGTTCTTCTATCCATTCTACCGGGATAGGCTTAAAGGCGTTAGCGTACCGTACCATTGCATCCATAATTTCCTGTTTGCGCTCTTCATCGTGTATGTACCGCGGCTTAATCCCAATAGGCGGTTTCTCACCTTTGTTTACAGGAGACATATCCTCGCAGAAACCATCCCACTTTGCCATAAACTTGTGGAGATTACACGCCGCAATACCACGACAACCGGGGAATCCCTCCCAATGTTCACAGTAATTGCATTGTGCTTTGTTGTCATCATCTTGCGCTTCCTCTGCGTTTTCCCACATTGGCAAAAATTCATCTGCTCTTTTTAGACACTCCCAACACCGTGAGTTCATATCTTCTACGACCATATTGCCGTCATGATGTTTGCAGTTTTTACAAGTTTTCATTTAAACGCTCCCATTCTAACTTCTTATCAATCCATTTGCGGATTTCCCATAAATCAGCATAGGTCATCTGCACGTTGATATTTCTGCCCGGCTCGCCCGCCCATACCATTAACCAAGCATCTGTTTCTATTGCTTGCCAAAGGGTAATTTTATCCATCTTCAGCCTCCTGTTTCAGCCATTTCAAACGAATTTTCTTTTCTGATATTTCTTCATCTGAATAAGTACACTCTTTTAACATGGGACAAGAATCGCACCCGTCTGCCACTATTTCAAGAAATTCTGCCAACTCCTCATCCGACATATTGCGGATGCGGTCTGCGTTGGTCAGATGGTAAGAATCAACGTAACCATAAAGGACATCATGCTTATATTCTACATATTCGTCTTCGCTCATGTTCCGTCCTCCGCTTCGGTTTTAATTACTGTTGGTGTTATTCCATCAACTTGCGGATAGTACATTACATCTATATCCGATTCGACGATTGTCGGAGCAGACACTACCCATTCAGCTACCGTGAAGTAATCATCGATGTACACATCTTCTATTTCGGGGTCTTTCTTTCTTGCTTCTTTGATTGATTCAAGCAACGCATCCGCATCAATCAATCTGCCATGCGGCGTGGGCAGTTCAATGAGAGGGCATTCTTCTGCTCTTCCCTCAAACGGAATCGGCTTGTAGAAATCAGCAAGAATCTTTCCTGTTGCTCTGCACCTTGTTTCACCGCAATTCATGTAGTACATTTCAAATGGACAGTTTCTGCAATCATCGGGCATTTCCATTCTTTTAACACAAATCCCCATCACTCACCATCCATTCTTGCGATGTTTTTATACTCCTGTTTAATCCATTTCAAAGCGCATTTGCCGCAATCTTTATCTGTTAATTGGCATCCCTCACCAAAAAGACACACAACATCGTCGGGACACCAAGGTTCATAGAAAACATCTTCTTGCAGAAATTTTGCCAATTCCTCGTCACTCATTGCGCGAATAATGTCTGCGTTCGTTTTCGCTCTCATCCATTGAAGTGTCAGCAGGTCGTCGTCTGCCATCTTGTTGATTCTTTCTGCCTCTTTCTGTTTCTGAACACAAGAGCAAAGCGCATTTTTATAAGTTGACAAAATGCTTTCCAAAAGTTCTATCGCATCTGCGGCTTCCCGCATCAGTTTCAGCGTAGGATAAGGTAGAGTGCAATCTGCTCTTAACTGTTTCACAAGTTTATCGTAACTCACATCTTCCACCTACACCCGGCGCACCCGTCCAAATCCTTGGAGGCGTACTTATAGCATTTCATGCACAACTCGTTCCTACAATCTTTCAGCGCGTTCTTAATCTCCGTCACCGCCCGCGCATAATCCGGGTCAAGTCTTTCGGAAACGCACTTTTCGGAGTAGCGCTCCAAGCGGATTAGGAGAAACCGAATATTGCTCATATGATTCCGTACCGCCTTTCCCGATCTCTTTCAAATTCATAGTCGCCTTTGGCGGCTTCGTTGTCAATCGCTTCTTGCTCCGCCCATTCGTAAGCATCGCGGGAGTGAATACATTTGTCGCACCCGCACACTTCGTTGTTGACATCGAAAAAGATTTCCTCGCAATCCTCTCCGCAGACAGGGCAAATCGGATATATTTCGTCCATTTCCATCTTGTCACCTCACACAGACACAAACGCAATAACCGGGAGCAGATAAAACCACATCAGCGCCCAATTGCTCATATTCCATGACAAGAACGTGATACATAAGACAAAGATAATGCAGAACAGGTTGTCCAACAGGACAATCAACGCCTGTAGACGGTTATATGATTTGTATTCCTCCGGGGTCATGTTTTCTACCATTTCTTCATTGCTCATTCAGAACTTTATCCTCCTGTTTGTTTTCTTCATAACCGCAAGATATCGCGCTCGTCCACGGGTAGTGAACGGCATACTTGCACATTTGGCAGACGAACACGTTTACGACATTCGTCTTATACACTTTAAGTGTCGCCGGGTGGGGGCAGATACAGGTACGCGACTTATCCCGCATCTGCAACCCCATCGCAAAATCGACGACAGCTTTATGTTTCTTTTGCTCTTCCGTCATCAGTAAGGCAACTCCTCCGATTGATGCTCATATTCCGCTTCGCACTTCATCGCGGCGAGTTTAGTCCATCCGCGTTGACGACCATATTCGGGCGTGTATTCGGGTTTCGTTGACTTTGACCACCCGTCCATCTGCGACATGATAATCCCAACATCCTTGCTATCACGCGGTGTCGGGTTCTGCGGGTGTTCCTTATCGGGAGACAGCACTTTCTCCGCGATCTCTTTCACACACACAAATGCGCCGACAGGTTTTGCCGCAAGGTACGCTTCTATCGCTCCGATTCGCCAATCGTCTTGCGTCGCATTTTCTTGCGCTTTG
>JAZKZG010000157.1:0-6819 GCA_045612565.1 Eubacteriales bacterium | reverse complement strand
TCCTAAGACCGCTTGGCCTCCGACTTAAGCTACCTATCGTGCAGCGTCGAATCTTGCTACAGCTCTCCAGAACGCAGGAAACAGAAGTAACGTAGTTAAGTTTGTTCTTGACTCTGTTGTTCCGTTTAAGAAAACACCGATCAACATCTTGAAGTCTGGCATAAACTATTCTCCTGTCGGTCTTATCACGACAATGGCGAAGGGTCTTAACTCCGTGATTAAGCAGAGTAAGGACGGAGCAGGCACAATGACGATGTCCGAGTTTATTGACGGAATGGCATCTGGCACGGTAGGTACTGCGGTGGTCGCGCTTGGATATTTCTTCGCATCTCTTGGTGGTCTTGTAGGCGGTCTAGGAGACGATGACGAAGACAGACTTCGCAAGCTTACAGGCGAACAGGGTTATGCAGTTAAGATTGGTGACAACACCTACACGATCTCGTGGGCGGCTCCAATCTCAATGCCGTTCCTCGTTGGCGCGGCTCTGTATGACACGGTAAACGAAAAACAGGAATGGGATGCATCGAGTATATTTGAAGCTCTTTCTCTTGTATCTGAGCCTATGGTCAGCCTCTCCATGCTTGACGGCATTCAGAGTATGCTTGAGTCTGCTGCGTATGCAGGCAAAGAAGAACGAATCGCAAAAGCTGCCGAGGCTGCAATTTCCAGTTATGCATCGCAACCGTTCCCGACAATTCTCGCGCAGATTGCAAGAATGATTGATCCGAATCAGCGTTCCGTATACGTTGATAAGACAAATAAGGTTCCTGATGGCATTGAGCGGATTTATCAAAACGTAATGAAGAAGATCCCCGGACTCACGAAGCTGATCATGCCGAGCAGAAACGAGTGGGGCGAAGAACGCAAGTCTGGTATCGGTGAGCGTATTCTCGAAAACACGGTTTCTCCCGGTTATTACTCTAAGGTAGAATACAACGATGTTGAAACCGAGCTTGTAAGACTTCTCGATGCAACGGGTGATGGGGCAATCGTTCCGAACACACCTTCGAAGAAGATCAACAACATGGATCTCACGCGAGAAGAGTATGAAACTTATGTTTCGCTGACTGGACTTCCCTCTTTGAACCTGCTTTCTGAGTTGATTAAGACCGATGAATACAAGGCGATGGCTGACGATGAAAAGGCAGCGGCGATCAAGTACGCGTACACCTTTGTAAATGAACTTGCAAAGTATGGTGTCAAGCCCGAAATCGGAGAACCTGCCGACTGGATTATGCAGCTTCAGAATTCTTCCGATGACACCGCGGCAACTGCGCATGGTATCATTGCTCACACACAGGAAGAGTATATTGGGACAAAGAAAAAGGATGCATTCTGGACTGCGATTGACGGAGATGACATTGACACGGCAAAAGCTTACGTTGAAGAACAAAGAACAGCCGGGAAGGATGATTATTCGATTTGGCAGTCTGTTCAGAGCAAATACAAGGAGGTGTATATCGACCTTGTAAACGCTGGAGATACTGAAGCCGCAAACAAACTGTCCTCTAAGCTCCAAAAGCTTGATCTTAAATCCAAGGACGGAGAGGCATATGCTTCAAGCAAGACATTTAAAAAGTGGCAGTTTGAACAGGAGAACGGCTTCTCGTGGGACAACCGCTACGACTCCTATAAAAATGGTGAGATCACGGCGGCAGAGCTTAAGAAACAGCTTATGAACGTGGAAGGCTACACGGCGAACGAGGCAAGGAACAAGATTGCGCAGCTCGATTATCAAAAGGCTCATCCCGACACATATGTAGATGATTCTTGGGTATCTAAATACTACGACGAGGTTAAGTCTTCGGGTGTTTCGATTGACACCTACATCTCTTATCGAAGCAAGGTAAAGGACATCGACGGCAAGGGAAAGAAGGAAAAGCGAATGGATGTTATTCACGCTCTCCCCATTTCCGATTCTCAGAAAGATGCAATCTACTTTGCAGAAGGTTGGGCAGCGTCTACACTTGACGAAGCACCTTGGCACTAACACACTTAGGGGGGGTTCGGAGAACCTCCTCTTTTCTTTATGATTAAAGTATAAAAACTGTAAAGGAGGCAAAAATGAAACTCACTCGAAACCTTAAGCGGTATATGACAGGTGATGATGTCGGCACCGTAAAAGGATGGCTGTTCGACCTCGGCTTCTACGACAAGAAGATTACGAAGATTACAAACAACAGATACGGCAACGATACATATAAGGCAGTAAAAGCTTTTCAGAAAAAGTACAATCTTGTTGTTGACGGCATTGTAGGCAAAAACACTTTTGCGAAGCTTGTCGAACTCACATCCGAAGTACCCGAAGAAGTGTTCCCTGAGTATGTTACCGCCACAGACTATCCGAGACTCTCTGAGAAGGCGAGAGCGGCGATTAACGAGGCTCTGAAGAGAGTTAACCATGTGCGTAGAAAAGTCGTTCTTGAGGCTCTTAAATACGCGACAGACGCATCTATCGCAACGCTCTTCAAGCATCCGTCTTCTCTGTATATTCGTGGCGGCAATCTGTATAACAAGGACAACTCCCTCAATGTAATTTCCGAGAAGTATCTCACGGGTTCTTACAAAAAGAACTACGCATCCTACTGCACAAACGGCAGACTGGATATGATGGTGAAGGCTGTTAAGGATGATCCTACAATCACAGGCTGCGACTGTTCCGGCGGCATCATCGGTCTTTTCAGACACTTTGGTCTTATTTCCATGAATACAGATGCAACGGCAAACGGCTTGTGCGGCAGCGGCTATTCCACAACAATTAAGAAAGTAGACCTCACAGCAGGTGACTTTGTCGGCAGAAGCGGTCACATCTGTCTGTATGTCGGCGGTGGCTATATTTTAGAGTGGGCAGGCGGCGAATTCGGTTGTCAGCTTACAGACATGAACAACCACAGATGTTGGAGCTTCACGAAGAAGAAGTATGTAAAGCAGAAGGCTTGCACAAGATACCGCAGACCGAAGGATTATTGATCGGGAGGCGGTATGAGATGTATGTAGACTGGCAGACGATCATTACTATCGCGGCTGTTCTTGGCGCGATAGGTACAATACTCGGTCTGATCTTAAAGATTCACAAATGGTACTTGAAGCAGGAAGAACAGGATGCCGAGATTGCAAGGATTAAAGCAGAGGACAGAATCCTCTGTAAAGGTTTAGCTGCGTGTTTGGATGGCTTGGAGCAACTCGGAGCGAATAGCGTTGTAACAAAGACGAAGAACGAACTCAACGATCACCTGAACACGCAGGCTCACGAATGAGGAAGGAGGAGCAAACAATGAAATTATCCAATAAGGTATATGATGTACTGAAGTGGGTAGCTATGATTCTCATTGATGCGCTCGCGACTGCGTTCTCTGTGATTGCGCAGGCTTGGGGTGCGCCTATGGAAATTGTTACACCTATCGTCATTACGCTTACCGCTATCGGTACTCTCATCGGTGCGCTTATCGGTGTAAGCACGGCAAACTATAACAAGCAGTAACTCTCCCTCGGTGATGCGCAGCCTCCATAAAGGAGGACACAATGAAGGGGAAAATAAAATTTGACGAGTTCATACAGTCCGATGTTGATCGGATTGCATCCGCTGCGAACTTTACATCTGAACAACGCAGGATCTTCGATGAATTGTGTGCAGGGAACCTGAACGATGTAGGAATCGCAGCCAAACTAAACCTCAGCGAGAGTTCGTTTTACGCGAGGAAGAAAATAGTTCTTCAGAAGATCGCAAGGATAATGCAAAGCTATTAAGAGGTTATAAGACACCAACTCAAAAGGTTGGTGTTCTTTTTTTATGCGAAGATTTAAGCAAAGGAGGTGATCCTATGGAAATCAAGTACGCATCCAATGGGAAAGCAAACGCAGGTCTTACGACAGGCATCATCGGCACGGCACTTGGCGCGCTCAATAGCACAGGTATGCTGGGTGGTCTTCTTGGTGGCAATAACTGCTGCACGAGTGAGGATCATTTAGTCAATCGCTATGAGGCGGCACAGCAGGCGAAAATTGCTGAACTGGAAACAGAGGTAAAGCTCCGCGACTCTAACATCTACACCGACTCCAAGATCCTTGACCTCTACAAGTATTTTGACGGTGAGCTGAAGGGTGTTCGCGACACGCTCTGCGCACAGGCTGTTCACAATCAGAGAACAGAAGACAGTTTCGCCCTTGCAAGACAGGATATTGCGGCTGTCGAAAACAGACTCAACGAAAAGATCAAGATGGAAGCTGAGAGACGTTGCTGCGGTGACAACAGTATTATCACCTATGCAAACGCAACATTCTATCCGAAACTCGTTGCTGATGTAACTGCCGGCACGACAACAACTGCGCAGACTCTGTACAATCCTCTGCCCAACTGTGGTTGCAACTGCAACTGCTAAAACGACCACGGGGGAGCTTCGGCTCTCCCGACTTTAACGGGGTGAAGCTATGGTATCATATGAACATATTGAAAAAGGTGTAGCCAACTACATTGACACAAACATCATGAATCAGTTCCCCGATAACGGTTGGAAGAAGATCGTTATCGCAGCGGCAGTCAGCATCGGAGTGAAGAAGTATGTTAACATCTTAAAAGAGAACGAAACGCTTCAGATGATCGGACTTGTAGCTCCCGATGGAGCAGAGGTCGATATGTACGGCGAACACTTGAAGAAGCAGATTCCTGAGTCGGGAATGTCCATCGATATCCCGTTGCTCGGTGAACTGATTATGCACCGTCACGATGTGGACGAGGTGCTTAAACATATACACAAATTTGAGAGGGGGTTCTAACCTATGTACGACCACGTTGTGAAAACTCTTATTGAAGAAGTAGAAGGCATCAAAGGCTATTACAAGATGAGAGCGGTTGCAAAGGAACGCGGTAACGATGAACTTGCGTTTTGGATTCAGCAGATTATCGAGGACGAGAGAACTCATATACAATGGATTTGGGCATACCTGAAGGAGCATAATGTGGACACCTCTGCGGTGGATCATATGTGCATGGAAGTCCTCGAATAAAATCCACGAAAAATCCACGAAAAATTAAAAAACTAATGATTTTTCACGGAACAGAAAGAAAAGTAATGGAACGAAAAACAGCATAGGTAAAAGGTTTTTGAGGGGTTACGAAAAGAAACGAAAAGCTAACTTCGACTCCCCTCGGCTCCACCAAAACACTAAAAAACCGCTTAACAAAGCGGTTTTTGTTTTTCTATCCACGAATAATCCACGAATTATTCTATATTATTTAAAATCTTCAATGCTCTTTCCTCTTCTCGTGGGTAGAGGTGAGAGTAAACCTGCCATGTCATCTGCACATCAGAATGTCCAAGCCTGCGAGCAACCTCCTGAATGTTGATGCCCTCGTTAGCGAGCAGCGATGCGTGGCTGTGTCTGAAGTCGTGTACCCTGATCAGCGGAAGGTCTGCTGCTTTGGCGATTGCTCTGTTTCTCTTATCAATCGTTGTGTCTCGCAAACAGTCTGTCCCTCCACACACTCTGAAGTCCTCGGAAAATCCGGGGATATTTTTTTGCCGTTCTTTATGTGCGGACAGGATCTCGATCAGCGGCAGCGGCATCTGAATATCTCTTATAGAGGAGCGGTTCTTCGGAGGTGTTTCCCTGTCTCCTCCTTTAAGCTTCTGTGCAATAGACCTGCGGATCATTATTGTATTACCATCGATATCCGACCATTTCAGCGCATTGATCTCGCCTTTTCTCGCGCCTGTGTAGTATCCGATCATAAAGAACACATAGAAGCACCAATCCCGATATGTTGCGGAGGTGTCCTCCATAGTTTTCTTATAGACTTTGAATTGTTCTGGGGTATAGTAGCAAATCTTTTCTCTTGCTCCCTGAAACTCAACGTCCTTAAAGTTTCCAACCGTGGAGATCGGGTTCGACTTGATGTACTGCATTTTCACAGCAAAGTTTAACAGACTGCGCAGCTCCTTGTATGCGTTATTCTTTGTCACGACCGACAGATCCAAATCATAGATAGACTGCTTCCAGTCTTGCAGGTTTTTTGCGGAGATCTTTGCGAGCTGAATATGCCCTATGTATGGCGCGATATAAAGACGGCAGGCACATTCTATCTTCGCATAGGTTGTTTCCCTTACCTCGTTCTTTTTCACAGCGAGGAACGATGCTACGAGTTCCTGCACGGTCATGCGATCATCTTCACCTTTGTTCACCTCAATCGACAGAACCTTCTCCATCTCTTTGGCGGCAGCAAGACCGTATGCGGTGCGCTCTTTCTTCTTGTACGCTCCGTTGTGATCCTTATAGTTTATGATGCCGCGGTACTTAACAAGTCCGTCTTTTTTATCGTTGGTTTTTATTATTGGCATAAGCTATTCCTGTTATTGATACAGACCTGCGTTAAAATATTCGCAAAATGTAATGACTGAGCGAATCGCCTCATCGTATTCTTTCTCTGTTATAGATGTATCTCCGTTTTTGTAGTCATCAATTATGTAAATTGCCTCGTCGAGAGGGTGAAAATCACAACGATCTCGAACATAATCCGAAGCCTCATATGCAAAATATTCACCGACATCTTCGAAGTTATCGTCTCTCCATCCGTAGTCTATACCATCGGAATACCCTTCGTCATATCCGATATCTTCGCCTATTTCGCAACCTTCGTCAAAACCATAGTTATAACCTTCGTTGTATCCTTCGTGATATCCGTTGTCATATCCCTCGTCATAAACAACTTCGTCATTATCTGGAGTGAGAAGGGTAACCATTGTGAATAAGGTACAGAAAATAGCTATAATTATCAAAATGGTTTTTATTGTATTTTCGCTCATAATACAACCTCATTGAGTA
>JAZKZG010000156.1:0-7767 GCA_045612565.1 Eubacteriales bacterium | reverse complement strand
GGTTGCGTTAAAAATTTTGATGTTACTGTCATTTTTTGAAAGATCAAATTTTAGTGTATCCATAATCTGATGCCTCCTTTAAACCAAAGGATAGCACAACAAAAATTATAATGCAATATTATTGGTTACGAAACTTTTTCGTAAACGCATAAGGGTCAGGCGGTTGCGTACTGTTGGGCAGTAATCGAGAAGCTTTTTTTGTAAATCTTCGTTTACACCTATTTGCGAAAGGGTGGATATGATATCAAGTTTTTCATAAAGTGATTTTAACTTGTCAGCATCGGGAAGCTCGTTAACAACGGCGCAGATTTTATCCCACGATGCACTCAGCATTTCGGCAGTCACGCCAACACAAGCATCGTTTTTGTTCTCGTCTAATATCTCATTACCCACATCCTTGCCGAACATATCATAGATAAATTCGTCAGTATAGGTTGTATAGTCGCAAAACTCGATATTGTCAAGGGCACAGATACGCTTATATTCTTTAAGCGCAAGCAGTGTGCCGACGCCCACCTTTTCACCGTGAAGTGCGTCTGAATGTACTCCCAGACCCTTTGGCTCCATCTCGATTATGTGCGAGATATGATGTTCTGCACCCGAGGCACAGCGGGAATTGCCGAGCATCTGCATCGCAAGTCCCGACATCAGAAGTCCGTAGATTAAGTTGATATACGACTGCTCGTTGCCCTCTAAAATACCCATAGCCGAATCAATTACAGATTTTGTTGCATCTAAAGTCATATCGGCAATTTTTTTGCAGTAGTATTCGTCTTTTAAAACAATGCCGATTTTCCATTCGTTGAGCGCGATATACTTACCCACCATATCGCCAAAGCCCGATTTTGCAAGGCGAATCGGTGCGTTTTTGATAATATCAATATCGGCAAGAACAAGTGTGGGCGCAACAGCGGTGAGCGTTTTTTTACAGCCGTGCCATGTCATTGCGGCAACTGACGAGCAAAAGCCGTCAACGCTTGCGGCGGTGGGGCAGGACACAAACGGCAGTCCTCGCTCATAGGCGCAGTAACGGGTGATATCGTGGATTGTACCCGAGCCGACTGCGACAAGGACATCAGCATTTTGCGGAAGCTGTTTTTTGAGCATATCTACGCCACACTCGTTTGCGTGTAGGTTTTCGGGGTTTAGAATAACCTCACAGTCGGCTGTGATATGGCGGTCAGCGGTGGCTTTATATGTATTCTCATCGTAGACGGCAACAACGCTTCCCGAAATGCCGCATTTTTCAAAATAGTCTTTGGCATTTTTAAGACAACCCGATTCTATTACCGATAGTTTTGTTTGCATTATATGGGTTTTACCGCACTCACACGCGCCCGAATATTTTACGCTGTCTATTATCATTTTACATTCTCCTTTTGACCGTAGTAGGCGCCATCGCCGTGTTTTCTAAAATAGTGTTTGTCAAGAAGCTCACTTTGCATTGTAACATCAGGTGCAAGGCTTTGAGTGTAATATGCCATCATCGCGCATTCTTCGAGTACGATTGCGTTCTCGACAGATTTTTTTGCGCTGCTACCGAAAATAAAGGGACCGTGTGAATTGACAAGCACCGCAGGGATATCAGAAGGGTTTATATTTTCAAACGCCTCGACAATGATTTTACCTGTGTTCTTTTCGTAGTCATCCGCGATTTCTTCGTGCGTGAGTCTTCTTGTACAGGGAACATCGCCGTAAAAGGTGTCAGCGTGGGTAGTGCCGAGCGCTTTTATCCCCTGCCCTGCCTGTGAAAATATTGTCGCCCAGCGTGAGTGGGTGTGGGTAACAGCATTTATGTCGGTAAAAGCCTTATATATTTCAAGATGGGTGGGCAGATCTGACGACGGGTTAAGGTTGCCCTCTACCCTGTTGCCGTCAAGGTCGACAACGACCATATCAGACGGGGTCATTGTGCTGTAAGACACGCCCGATGGCTTGATTACCACAAGTCCGCTTTCTTTGTCTATCTCTGACACGTTACCCCAGGTGAGCGTGATAAGTCCGCTTTCTTTTAGCAAAAGGTTAGCCTCGCACACCTTTTGTTTTAAATTTTCTAACATAAAAACACCTCTTGATTGACAAAAATATTTATTTATATATAATTATAATAACTGGAAAATAATGCGCAATATTTGGCGGCACAATCGACAAATGCGCAAAAATGAGGTGCGAAATGAGCATAAGTGAGCGTCAGGAGAAAATTTTGGACATTGTTAACGATCGTAGTTTTATTACAGTTGAAGAACTTGCGAAGATAACTTATACGTCGTCATCAAGCATAAGACGTGACCTGACCAAAATGCAAAATCAAGGTCTTGTCAAGCGCACTCACGGTGGCGTAAGTGTACCTGATTTGGTGTCGGGTGTGCCGAGTTTTTATGACAGAACAAAAAAGAATGTAATAGAAAAGCGGATTATTGCAAAAAAAGCCGCCACACTACTCTGTGACGGACAAAGTATTTTGCTCGACAGTTCAAGCAGTGCGGGGTTTTTGCTCCCCTATATTGCAAAGCTTAAAAACGTAACTGTTTTTACAAACAATCTTACAACGGCGCTAAGGGGTGTAGAGCTTGGCATAAACACACACTGTCTTGGAGGACACGCTGTACTCGGCGCTTCACTCACCGGCATTGAAACATACAATGCAATCAGCAATATTAACGTTGACATACTGTTTTTTTCGTCGCAGTTGCTTGACAAAAACGGAGTGATATCTGACTCGACAGAGGAAGAAACGTACGTAAGACGTCTTATGCTGAGCAAAGCAAAAACTCGGGTGTTTCTTTGTGACAGCAACAAATTTGACAAATCAAGCATATATACACTTTGCAACATAAGCGACATTGACGTGGCTGTTTTTGACAAAGAATATGAAGGGCTTTTAGCGAAAATAAAATGGCTGTGATAATCACAGCCATTTTTTGTTGGAGTTGTTTTATAAAATTCCAGCGGTACTTACGTCGCCGTATTTGAGCCATAAGAATTTTGACGTAATATACGGATCAGTATCACTTGCGCTGTCAAGACGAAGACGCTTTTGTGTAAGTTCTTCAATCTCGGATATATTACCCGAGAGATAGTCGGTAATTCTTTCTTTTACTGCTTCAAAGCGTGACATAAGCCCACCGTAACGGATATCATGAACTTCCCAACCAAACGCCTTGTTATATAAAAACCACGATTTTTTGTGAGCAGTTTTTAATGCTTTCAGTTTTTGGGTTATTTCGTCGCATTCAGATGCCATAGCTAAAAGTATGTCTTTATCACCATCGTCGTATGCTTTTTTAAGACGCACACCGAAGTCTGCCTTGTTTTCAAGATAAGAGCAAAGTGTCTTTACGACGTCAAAAGCGGGTTTGTATATATCATCGTTATTACCGACACAAGAAAGTTCTTTTGAAAGGTTTTTATAATAGGTATTGGTATCAAAGGGGGCAATATGGTAATCAAACTTACCTAAAAGCGGGTCATTATACGCAAGCATACGCGAAACACCCGAATTAATGTTATCACCGTGAGGATATTCGATACCCTCGGTTTTTAAAAACCCAAAGTAGTCTGCGTTACAAGTGATTCTAAAACACTCGGCAACCGACTGCTCGTTATACTCGCCTGTATAGTCAAAGTCGGAATAGAGCGCAAGACCTGCAAGTGACATAATGAGGCTGCACTCGGAGCCGTTATGCCATATTGTTGCAAAGACATCCTCAAGACCCTTTTCCTTACACGCAATAAGTGCGGGAACGCTGTTACGGATTGAACGGGTATACTGCGGAACGTGACCCGACCAACACCAAATACCGCCAGCAAAAACGGTGTTATCACCGAGAAGCTTGTGTTTTTCGATATTGACGGCGTAAAATTCTTTGTCGGGGTTGTAATAATCCCAGAACACCTGCGTTACGCCTTCGGGAACATATTTTTTGATATCGTCGGGCAAGGCTACGCGAACGTCATAGTCTTTGTAGCCTTTGATTCCTTCCGAAAACATTCTGAAAAACATATCACTCCACATCATAGGTTCAAGACCGTATGATTTTATCATTTCAACTACCTTGGCAAGATGCTCAAAATAGATTTCTCTGTGGAAACGGTAACCGTTTATATCAAGGTATTTGCCGCGTCCAAGATTTTTGGTCTCATCCATGCCAATATGGATTTTTTTGGTAGTAAAGGTATCGCGTATTGTTTTTAACATATCATCGATAAGCGAGTAGGTTTCATCTGCGCCGACAAGAAGCTCACGAGCCGTATCTTTAACAGATGACATAGCGCCCCATCTGAGCAGAGTTTCAAGATGACCGAGCATCTGTATACATGGCACAAGCTCAATGCCAAGCGAGAGTGCATATACATCAAGCTCTCGGATTTCGTCTTTTGTGTATCTGCTGCGCAGATGGCCGAAATATTCTCTGCCATCGATTTCGTACGTATCCTCGGTATAGAGCATAAAGGTATTCATACCCATAAGCGCGAGTTTGTTAAGCATAAACTTTACTGTATCTACATTCATAACCGCGTTACGCGACATATCCACCATCGCGCCGTTTGTTTTAAAACTCGGAGACTGACAGATATTTATTTCTTTGTCATTCTTTATAGCATCAACAAGAATTGCGAGTGCTTTGAAAAAGCGGGTTTTACCTCCACCGTAAGTAATTGTTGCCGACCTTTTATCAAAGGTTATTTTATAGCCGTCGTTGTCAGATTCTTTTACAGTTATAGTACAGTCCGCCTCAGTTTTGTCTGAAATAGTGAAACCGAGGTCATTTGCAACATAGCCGATACCGACTTTTAAGTCTGAAATATTTTCAAAATACAGTTTCATAATACCTTCCTTTTAGTTGCCGAGATTTATTTTTATGCCACCGCTGTTATTGCTATCGTTATCGATATTGAGATAAGGTGAAATACGCTCTGCGATATTTATAATGGGCATCGACTGGATATATACTTTACCGGGGCCTGTTATGCGTGTGTGGAAAAGTCCCTCACCGCCAAAGAATATATTTTTGACGCCCTTTACAGTTTCAATATCCATAGTGCATGTATCTGTCATTGCAGCAAGGTAGCCTGTGTCAACAACTATGCTCTCGCCAACCCCAAGGTCGTATTCTTTACAGTAGCCGTCGATTTCTAAAAATACAAGGCCATCACCCTTGATTTGCTGCATAATAAAGCCTTCGCCGCCAAAAAAGCCTTTTCCAAGTCTTTTCTGGAAGTAAATTGAAAGTTCAAGACCTTTTTCCATAGCCAGAAAGCCGCGTTTTTGAACGATTATGCCGTTGCCGGGGCTGACTTTATATGGAATAATACTGCCGGGGAAAGTTGATGCAAACGCAATCATTCCCTCTCCGCCCTCAGCTGTGTACTCGTTCATAAAAATCGACTCACCGCTGAAAAGTCTGCCGATTGCTTTTTTAATTCCACCGCCTGTATTGGTATCCATTTTCATATTCGGCGACATCCAACTCATAGCACCACTCTCGGTACAAACCGACTGTCCCGCCTCTAAATGACAGATAACAACAGGCAGATTTCCGCCTTCTATTTCATATTTAATCATAATAATCACCTCTTGAGTTAATATTAACACACAAAAATTTAATATGCAATAAAAATCCACCCGATATGCGGGTGGATTTTTATTAAAGCAACGTTTTTAATTCGTTATAAATTCGGTCGGCAATGTTTTGCATACCGAGGTCGCCCGGGTGGTTCGCAACGCCTTTATGTTCAAATAATCCAATTGCTTTCATAGCATCGTCTTCACCAAGATCACCTAACGTCACGCATGGCAAGTTGTTTTCTTTTGCATATTCTATAATCGCTTTATCTCCAGGATGTCGCCAAAAACCCGTTGTAAGAATGATTTTTGCTTTGCCCGATTTATTAAGATAGCAAAGAAGATTATCAAGTTCGGTTTTAAAAATCTTGCTGTCAAAATCATCCTTTGGACAGTTTTCTATAAAACGCATTACGATTATATCGGCATCAAAGTTACGTGCCGCCTCATAGTTTTTCAAAAGGGTGCTACCGTTTTTATATTCACATTCCCACGAAGACAGCTGACAGATACAAAAAGGACTGTCGGATGCTTTTTTGATAAGTCGATGAACGTAGTCGTTTTGCTCACATGACGCCGCCATTCCCCACTCACCCGACCAGCCTATCTTTTCAAGTGGGGCGTGGAGAAGCATTGAGTTACCAACAACCAAAATTCGTTTCCCGTTTTTATCGGAATTTAAAAAGCGAACGGGACCTGTTTGTTTCAACTGACCTTTTGCCAAAACGGTATTTTTATCAAGTTGTGAAAAAGCACCTTCAAATTTTACGTTTTGGGTATAGTCGCCCACTATCCACTGATCTTCCGACAAGTGTTCAACAGGATTATCGTTCCAATAAAGCCCTTTTACGACAATGTTTTGCGAAAGGTGGTCTTTATCATAGCCCTTGAATGAGCATTTGGGTGCCCCAATGCCATAAAGATAAATATTTTCAAAAGTGATATCACGGTTTTTTCCGCGACGGACACCTTTGGCGGAATATTCGTGATGGTAAATAACCTCTGATTTTATAAGTGTGGGTACATAGTCGGTATTTTTGTTATAATACTGTTGCTCTTCGCATTCCTGATAAAGCGGTGCAGGAATAACATCATCGTATTCAACTCTTATATTACGGTAGGTCACGTCGTGTATATCAGCATAGTCAACGTTACAACAGTCAAGCACAGTGCCCATTACGTGAATAATGTCGCAGTTTTCAAAAACGATGTCGTACATCTCTTCAGCGCGTGTTTCTGCACCGATTTCAAGGCATTTATTCCAATCGTTCCACAAAACACAGTTGCGCACACATACGTTTTTAAAAACATCATACGCTTTACCGTTTCGGTACATCGCCTTTTTAACTTCAGCCTCAACGTCACCATCATAATAACAATCGAAGCCTTTTATACAAATACAGTCGTCAAAGGTACGGATAAAACAGTTTTCAATTAAAACGTTTTCACAGTTGTGCATATCGATACCGTCGGAATTATAGCGCCAGCAACCAATGATTTTAACATTTGAAATATGTAGGTTCTTACAGGCGGTAGGTCGGATATTATAGCAAAGAGAGTCACGGATTGTTATACCGTCAATTTCTACATTATTGCAATACTCAAGCTGTATTGTATGTTCACGGATAGCGTTTTTTATCGCTTCGTGATTTGCTATCGCATTTGCTTCAAAAAGGATTTGTTCTTTGGTTTTGCTGACATCGAGTATACCTCTACCGAGAATTTTTATATTATCGGCGTCTTTAGCACGTACAATGCCGTAAACTATCGCGCCTTCGTCAATAAAAAGCGTTTGATTACTTTTGAGAGTGATTGTACCCGCATCGTGTTCGCCTTTACCAAAATAGATTACGTTTTTATCGTTGAAATCAACGTTATAGTTGGCAACAGGGTCTGCAAAAATATGTAAAGCTCCGTTTCTTCCGTATGCCTCAACGGTAAAATACTGCGGTTTATTCAAAGTGAATTTTATTACACCATCTTTTATCTCAGGTACAATACCTAAAGATTTAGGACGGATTATAACGTTCTCAAAAGGATTTTGCGGAGTTATTTCAAATTCCGTCTCGACATCAAGCGTAACTGAAACAAAATTTATCAGTTCCGTCTGATCAATCGAGCGCTGATGGCCGGGCCAACGGCGGTTATAGGGTACTGCAGAAACTCGCGCAGTATCAAGTTCCACCAATTGTCCGTTGACT
>JAZKZG010000155.1:0-1402 GCA_045612565.1 Eubacteriales bacterium | reverse complement strand
TTGCAGTACGCAAGAAAAATAAACCCCGACTGTAAATTTGCTGTCGGTCACAGCGTGGCTACACCGATGCAGATCGAAGCACTCGGCAAATACCGCCCCACTATCCAGACCCATTCTATGAATGCAACGGGTAGGGGAGAGGTGCCTGCAGGTACACGCGGTTACGGTCCCGACGAATACTGCTTTAAAGAACCCGATGTTTACTGTGAACTTATAAGTGATTCTTGCGGACTGCACGTTCACCCACAAATGCAACAACTGCTTTTGCACAATAAAGGTGTTCACCGCGTTGTTTTAATAACTGACTGTACCGCAGACGTCCTGCCGCCGCCAGAACGGTTTTCGTACGTAACTGACCTCAATTTTGACGACAGAGGAGGCCTTTCAGGCAGTATAATGACAATGGATATGGCCTGTAAAAATATAATGTCGAGCACCAACTGCGGTATTGCACAGGCATTTTTGATGGCATCCACCAACCCTGCAAAAGCAATCGGTATGGATGATAAAATCGGCTCGATTAATATTGGCAAAAACGCCGACCTCGTTTTTGTAGACGATAAATTTAATGTACAAAAAGTAATGATTGAAGGAGAACTAATTCAATGTTAAAAGTAGGCTATGCAGAGTTTGTAGTAAATCCACCCCTTGGCATCGGTATCGCGGGTTACTATGTACCGCGCTTTGCAAAAGGATTTCTTGACGATATCACAGTATCGGCACTTGTTATAAATCACAGCGGTAAAACAATCGCTCTTGTTAGCGCTGACAATCTATATATTAAACGTGACCTTGTAAAAAAATACTGCGAAAATATCGAAAAAGCAACAGGGATTCCCAAAGAAAACATATTTATCAGCGCAACTCATAGTCATACTGCGCCTCTTATTGCGCCAACTAACTTTTTTGAAGCGGATACTGAGATAATAGCAAAGTATGAAGTTCAGTTTGAACAGGGCATTATTAACGCTGTGACAGTTGCTCTTCAGGATTTAAAATCTGCTAAAATGGGTTATATCATAGGATACGCTCCCGAACGTGTTGCATATATCCGCCGTTATAAAATGAAAGATGGGTCTACTATGACTTGTCCGCCCATTGATGACCCAAATATCGACCATCCTATCGGTACTCTCGACCAGAGAGTAAACGTAGTGCGCTTTGACCGCGAGAATGCACCGAGCATAGTTATTGTTAATTATGGACTCCACGCCGACACCATTAACGGTGAACTTTTATCTGCTGACTGGCCGGGTGTTATGAAAAAGACACTCGATAAAGCCCTGGACGGGGTTAAATGTATCTTCTTCAGCGGTGCCGAAGGCGACGTAGGCAGTACCAACGTTCATCCTAAAGATGGTGATATGAACGATACCGAGATAAGTTTTGATAACGAAATGAA
>JAZKZG010000154.1:0-11764 GCA_045612565.1 Eubacteriales bacterium | reverse complement strand
GCATCTGCCTTACAAGCAGAGGGTCAGCGGTTCGAGCCCGTTAACTTCCACCAAAGCACCGATAAATTCGGTGCTTTTTTTATTTTTTTATTGATATATTTAATTAATATTGATATAATAGAATAATTAATATCAATATGGAGAACATAATGTCTTATATAAATTGGAATATAAAAGAACAAAATGAAACCGCCGTCATACAGTTGGCTCATTCGCTTAATTGCAGTACTACTGTTTCGAAACTTTTAATTAACCGCGGTATTGATAATTATAATTCAGCAAATGATTTCTTATATCCAACTTCAGCTTGTGTACATGATCCCTATCTACTTAATGACATGTCAAAAGCTGTTGAATCAATTGCAGATTTTATATTAAAAAACAAAAAAATATGTATTTATGGAGACTATGATGTTGACGGAATTACATCAGTCAGTGTTTTGTATAAATACTTAAAAAACTTCACAGATAAAGTTGGTTATTTTATTCCTGATAGATTTTCACAAGGTTATGGTGTTAACAAAAATGCAATTGACAAAATCATTGACGAAAAATACGATTTGATTATCACAGTGGATACTGGAATTTCCGCAGTAGATGAAATTGATTATGCCAACAAATCAGGATTAGGCGTAATTGTCACTGATCACCACGAATGTCAAGAAAGATTACCAAATGCTATTGCTGTAATCAATCCTAAACGCAAAGATGATAAATACCCGTTTTCAAAACTTGCAGGTGTAGGTGTAGTTTATAAACTGATATGTGCTTTGGATGAATATTACAACACAAATTACAGTGATAATTATATTGATCTTGTTGCTGTAGGTATAATTGCTGATATTATGCCTCTCCTTGACGAAAACAGATATATTGTCAAAGCAGGTATTGACAAAATTTCAAAAAATCCAAACATGGGTTTAAAATGTCTTATTGATATTTGTTCAGTCGGAAATAATTTAACCTCTGCTTCAATCGGATATGCAATTTCTCCGCGAATTAACGCAGCAGGACGTCTCGATAACGCAGAAATAGCAGTTAAATTATTCACTGAAAACGACCAGCAATCCGCCTATAAAATTGCAGAATATCTTTGTGAACTCAATGCAAAACGTCAGGCAATAGAAAATGAAATAATGCAAAATGCCATAAAAATTATTGATGAGCATGATTTAAATTCAAAGTACTCCGCTCTTATTTTATGGAACGAAGGGTGGCATAGCGGTGTAATTGGTATTGTTGCATCAAAACTAAAAGAGAAATATAACAAACCTGTCATTTTATTTTCTGTTGACGAAGTTGCTAAAGGTTCAGGTCGAAGTGTTGCACCGTTTAATTTATATCAGGCTTTTGAAAATAATAAAGATATTTTAACCCAGTTCGGAGGACATAAATATGCTGCAGGAGTTTTGGTTGATAACAACAAGTTATACGAATTCAGAGACCGAATCTCAGCAGAATTTGACAAGTTTTTATTAAAGCAAAAACTTGTTTTTGATATCAATGTTGAATGCGTTTTACCACACTCTGATATAACATACAAAATGGCAAATGAAATTTCATTGTTACATCCATTCGGAAAGCAAAATGAAGTTCCTCTTTTCTGCATCAGAAATGTTAAGATTATCGATTTGTTTCCAACTGCCAATAATAAACATCTAAGATTAAAACTTGGAGTTGGTGAAAAAAGTATTACAGCGTTTTATTTTTCTGTTGATTTACTTCAATTTGATTATCGTGAGGGTGACCTTGTTGATATAGTTTGCGAACTTAACGAAAATGAATATAAAAATCATAAAACAGTGCAGTTAATCATTAAAGATCTTAGATATACACATGATATACTCGATTCATTTTCAAACAGACGTGATATTTGCGATAGGGCAGAAAGGGTAATTAAATCATTTTTACCTACTCGTGCAGACATTGCGGTTGTATATAGATTTTTTCACCAAGCATATGTATCAGGAAGAAAAGAGTTTAATATTGATACTATGTCAAATGTAATAAATAAAGATTGTTTGGTAAGTCTTAATTACGAAAAAGTATATTATTCAATAAAAATCTTACTTGAACTCAAAATTATTATTGGTAAAATAAACGGTATTAAATTAAAGATAGACAGCGTATCCGACGGTAAAAAGTTTTCGTTAACAGATTCGGAACTGCTGATGCGTATTTATGAAAAAGCAGGTGTTAAATTTGGGGATTGAACAACAAAGTTTTAATGAATTAATTTCAATATTAAAAGCATCGGGTAAAGATTGTGATTTAACAAAAATCGAAGATGCTTTTGAGTTTGCGCGTCAAAAACACGATGGACAATTCAGGAAATCAGGTGAACCATACATCTGTCATCCCATTGAGGTTGCAAAATTGGTTGTAGAATTTGGTCTTGACTGTGATAGCGTTTTAGCATCTCTTTTACACGATATAATTGAAGACACAGACGTTAGTTTTGATGATTTAAAATCAAAATTCGGTGTAGAAATTGCAAATCTTGTGGATGGCGTAACAAAACTAGGTAAAATTCCTTACTCTTCACGAGAAGAACAGCAAATGGAATATTTACGCAAAATGTTTTTTGCTATGGCAAAAGATATAAGAGTTATTCTCATTAAACTCGCTGACCGCCTTCATAATATGAGAACACTTGGTGTCTGCGATTCCGAAAAACAGCTTAGAATATCCCTCGAGACAATTGAAATTTTTGCACCTTTATCGCACAGACTCGGTATGCAAAAAGTTAAAATCGAGCTTGAAGATACTTCACTTATGTATCTTGACCCTGTAGGATACAATATGATCCAGCAGAATCTTAAAGAAACAACTTCGGATCGCAACAAATTTATTGATGATATAAGTTTACAGATTAAGAACAGATTGATAGAATATCATCTTAATTTTGAACTTGAACATAGAATTAAACATCCCTTTAGCATATATAAAAAAATATTTACACAAAACAAAACTTTTGAGGAACTTTATGATATATATGCTTTTCGTATAATATGCGACAATGTCAATGACTGTTATAATATTTTGGGAATAATTCACGATTTATATAATCCGATTCCCGGCAGATTCAAAGACTATATTTCAACACCCAAGCCCAATATGTATCAATCACTTCATACTACTGTTATTGGTAAGGCAGGTATTCCGTTTGAAGTTCAGATCAGAACATGGGATATGCACGAAACAGCTGAATACGGTATTGCTGCCCATTGGAAATACAAAGATAATATTTCAAAAAACAACGGCTCTTTTGATTCCAAACTCACTTGGGTCAGAAATATTTTGGAAATGCAAGACGATGTATCACTGACTGAAGATCTGATTAAATCGCTTAAAGTTGACTTGTTCAGTGACGAAGTTTTTGTTTTCACTCCAAAAGGTGATGTTATAAATTTACCCGCCGGATCAAACATTATCGACTTTGCATATGCCATTCATAGTGCAGTTGGCAATAAAATGACAGGCGCTAAGGTCAATGGAAAAATAGTTAACCTTGATTATCAACTCAAAACAGGAGAGATAGCCGAAATAATTACAACATCATCTCCAAATCATGCACCTTCTCGCGGATGGCTGTCAATCGTAAAAACGAACGAAGCAAGAACAAAAATCCGTCAATGGTTTAAAAAGGAGCGTCGCGAAGAAAATATTGCAGTTGGTATAGCTGCACTTGAAGCAGAACTAAAAAGCCTTGGAGTTCCAGTTGAATCAGAAACAACCGAAGAATTTTTGATGAACGCTTGTGAGAGTCTTCATTTTGCTACAATGGAAGATATGTATGCTGCTATTGGTTATGCAGGAGCATCAGCGCAAAAAATTGCAATAAAAGTTCGTGATGCAATTACACGTCTCAAAAACTCTGATGAAATAAAAATAACTCCTGTTGCAAAAAAGAAAGTAAGTGACGGCGGAGTTTCCGTTGAGGGAATCGACAATTGCCTTATAAAATTTGCAAAATGTTGTAATCCCTTGCCTGGTGACTTTATCATCGGTTTTATTACAAAAGGATACGGTGTTTCCATTCACAATATTAATTGTCCAAATGCAAAGTTGGGACTTGAAAAAGAGCCTGACCGTTGGATAAAAGCGTCCTGGGATAACAATGAAACCAAGTATTTCACAACAACAATTAATATTGAGGTGAAAAATGTTGTTGGAGTTATGGTTAAAATAACAACAGTTCTTGCGGATATGAAAGTTACTGTGCGCTCATTTAATGCAAGAGAAACAGATAGTGATTCTGCCATTATCAGCGTTTCAATGGATGTTAAGGATGTTGAGCATCTTAATTATATTATTAATCGTATAAACAAAAATAAGTATGTCACAAATGTTACACGAATGTGATTATTAGGAGTATAGAATGAGAGCTGTCTGTCAAAGAGTAAAAAATGCAATTTTATATGTTGATAATAAAGAGATTTCAAAAATCGAACATGGCTTTTTAATTTATATCGGTTTTGGCGAAAGCGATACAACAGAATCTATTCAAAAAGCTCTTAAAAAGATCTGCGGTCTTCGTGTTTTTGATGACACCGATGGTAAACTGAATTTATCAATCAGTGATATAAAAGGTCAAATGCTTCTTGTTTCTAATTTCACTTTATATGCTGATTGTTCAAGGGGATTCAGACCATCTTTTATAAAAAGTGCAAAGTTTGATTATGCAAATGAACTTTACAAATTCAGTCTTGATTATATTGCTGATCATGGTATAGATGTTAAACCATGCGTTTTTGGTGGTGATATGCAAATCAATTCTGTTGCTGACGGACCAATAAATATAATAATTGACAGCGAGGATTTATAGTGATTTCGATTAAATGTGTGCCTCTTGGCAGTCTAGGCGCCAACTGCTATTTCTTATGCAATCAAAATGAAGCAGTTATAATTGATCCCGGTTCAAACGAAAAACTGATTTGTAATATAATTAATGAATTAAATGTTAATGTTAAACACATAATTTTAACACACGGTCATTTTGATCATATCGGTGCTGTTTCATTTTTAAAAGAGCATTTCAATTGTAACATATATATACATATCGATGATGTAACGCTTTTAAAAACTCCTTCTTTGAATTTATCTGATAGATTTGGAACAGAAATATGCTACATTGGAGATTTTATTTCTGTTGGTGAGGAAACCTTAAATCTTATAGGATATGATTTTAAATTCATTTCAACACCAGGGCACACACCAGGTTCTATGTGCATAAAAGTAGACAACAAACTTTTTACAGGTGATACATTATTCAGATGTTCAATAGGAAATGCATTTCCGCCTTACGGTGATACAGATTTAGAAATATCCTCAATAAAGCAAAAGATTTTGTGTCTTGATGATAATACTGTGTGTTATCCCGGTCACGGTGAACCAACAACAATCAATTATGAAAAACAATTTAATCCTTACTTAAATTAAGAGGTAATATGGATATAATAATTACCGGACACGAATTTATTTATGATATAACTTCAATATTAATGTTATTTTTCCCTGGAGAGAAATCAACATTTGTTTCGAAAAGTAACAAATGCAGTTATATCATTTCTAAATTAATTAAAGATAATAACAAACAAATATCTGTAACTAAATTCAAATTTAATAACAGATGGTTTAAAACCCAAAAAACCGTCAATATTAGTGAGAATTCTAAAGACTTGGTTAAATACACTTTTTATAAATGCTGTTCAAAAGCTACAGGCATAAAATCCGATTGGGGAATACTGACAGGAATACGCCCTCTAAGTGTTTATGAAAAAATCAAAAATAATCATAGAGATGTAAGAAAAATACTAAAACAAAAGTATTTACTCTGTGATAATAAAATAGAAATATTAAAACAAATATCTCTTGTTCAACAAAAAATTACTGTTTATAATAAAAAAGATGTAAGTATATATATATCCATACCATTTTGTCCAAGTAAATGTTCATACTGTTCGTTTATAAGCATATCAGCAGTAAACAAAGATAAATTAAAGAGTGAATATGTAAAACTTCTTACTGAAGAAGTAAAACTTAAAGCAAATCTTATAAAAAAATACAATCTTAATGTTTGCTCACTTTATATCGGCGGCGGTACACCGGGAGTTCTGAGCATTGAAGAAATGCAATATTTATTTAAAGAATTAAATAAACACTTTAATTTAGAAAAAATCCGTGAAAAATGCTTTGAAATTGGAAGACCTGACACAGTTACTGACGAAAAACTTGATTTAATTAAAAAATACGGATTTGACAGAATTTGTATTAACACGCAAACAACAAATGATTCGGTTTTGAAAACAGTTAACCGAAATCACACTTCTGATGATTATTTAAGTGCTGTAAAACATGCAAAAAAATATAATTTTAACAGCATAAATACTGATATAATAGCAGGATTACCGGGTGAGAGTTTACAGTCATTTAAAAACAGTGTTGATGAAATAATTAGTTGTGGAGTAAATAATGTAACAATACATACACTATCAATAAAGCGCTCCTCAACATTATCTCAGTCAGACGAATATTATGACCCACAAAACAATACTGTTGATGAAATGGTGAATTATTCATACAAAAAGTTATGTAAAAGCGGATATAAACCGTATTATATTTACAGACAAAAAAACTGCGTATCAAACGGAGAAAATATAGGATTTTTTAAAGATAATACCCCTTGTTTGTATAACATTTATATGATGGAAGATGTTCATTCCGTGATCGCTTGCGGTGCAGGTGCCTCAAGCAAAATTATTAACAAACAAACAGTAAACAGAGTAATTAATGTTAAATATCCTATTGATTATGTTACGGATTTCAATAAAATTGCAGTCAATACACAAAAAATTGAAAATCTTTTGAAAGAATTATTATAAATTATGAATAATATAAAGAATGATATTTTTGAACTAACAGAACTTTTACTATATCATAGCAAAAAGTATTACGTTGAAGATAACCCCGAAATATCTGACTATGAATATGATATGCTTCTAAGAAAACTCAAAAAACTTGAGGAACAATATCCCGAGTATAAACTTGATTATTCTCCCACACAACGTGTTGGAGGAGAAGTACTGTCACAATTTAAAACAGTTCATCACGAAGTACCGCTTCAAAGTTTACAAGATGTTTTTTCTTTTTCCGAACTAGTTGAATTTGATAATCGTATAAGAAAAGAAGTTGATAATCCCGAATATGCGGTCGAACTTAAAATTGATGGATTATCAGTTGCAATAGAATACAAAAACGGCATTTTACAAAGAGGTGTCACAAGAGGAAATGGCATAGACGGTGAAGATGTAACTAATAATATAAAAACAATATCTTCTGTTCCGTTAAAACTTTCTAAACCAATCGACATAATTGTTCGCGGTGAAGTATTTATGTCAAAAGAGGTTTTTGAAACAATTAATAAACATCGTCAGAATGACGGAAAAATCCTTTTTGCAAATCCACGAAATGCAGCCGCAGGCTCTCTCAGACAATTAGACAGCACCGTCGCAGCCAATCGAAAACTCGATATTTTTATTTTCAATATCCAAAAGTGCGATAATTATACTTTCGAAACACACTCACAAAGCCTTGATTTCTTAAAAGAATTAGGCTTTAAAGTCAGTCCATACTATAATGTTTTCAATACAATTACATCTTCCTTTTCCGAAATAGAAAGATTTGATAAAATCAGAAATGAATTGGATTTTGACATAGACGGTGCAGTTGTAAAAGTGAACAATCTTGTTCAACGTGACGAAATAGGACAAACAACAAAATTTCCAAAATGGGCGGTAGCATATAAGTATCCGCCCGAACAAAAAGCAACCAAACTAAACGAAATCATTATTAATGTCGGTAGAACAGGAGTTCTGACACCAAATGCAGTTTTTGATCCCGTTTGGCTTGCCGGTACACGTGTAAGTCGTGCAACACTTCACAACAGATGCTTTATAAAAGACTTAGATATTAAAATTAACGATACAATTATCGTACAAAAAGCAGGGGAGATTATCCCCGAAGTTGTAAGAGTTGATAAAGAAAAACGCAATGGAAATGAAATCGATTTTGTTATGCCTGATAAATGTCCTGTTTGCAACACACCGGTTGTTGTTGATGAAAGCGGTATAATGGTCAGATGCCCTAATCCAACATGTGATGCTAAAATTTATAGACAAATTGTTCATTTTGTTTCAAAAGAAGCAATGGACATTGAAGGACTCGGGCCATCAGTTGTTTCGCAACTTATAGATAACAATCTGATTAAAGATATCTCTGATTTATATACATTAACGCCTGATATGCTCATTAATCTTGAAGGATTTGCCGAAATTTCAGCCTTAAAACTGGTAGAATCAATAAATAATTCAAAATCTGCCGGTCTTGACAGAGTTTTGCATGGCTTAGGAATTAAAAACATCGGTCAAAAGGCATCAAAACAACTCGCAAAACAGTTTAATGATATAGATAATATAATTAACGCCTCTGTCGAAGATATAGTTCAAATCGAAGATTTTGGTGAAATATCAGCCAAATGTGTTGTTGACTATTTTGGGAATGATAGTAACATAGACCTTATTAGCAAATTAAAAAATTACGGTGTTGATTTATCATTTAAAAATGATAATATTGATAATAGATTCGATGGTAAAACATTTGTTCTCAGTGGGGGTCTCGATTCTATGTCAAGAAATGAAGCATCTGAAATAATTGAAAAATTCGGAGGAAAAACTTCATCTTCTGTTTCAAAGAAAACAAGTTTTCTCTTGCTTGGTGATAAACCAGGAAGTAAAGCCGACAAGGCACAGCAACTTGGTGTGACTATAATTGACGAGCAACAATTTTTGCAAATGATTAAATAGAACTGTAATATTGCAGTTCTATTTTTTTATTGTTGTAAATACAATTTACAAAGGACAACTATCAAGGAGCAAATTTATGAACAATTCTCTTGCTTGGAAAAAAGAAATTTTCCCGTTTTTAAATGATGAGATTATATCTTCAATTAATAAGTTACCAACATCACTTTTGCAAAATATTAGTGAAATCCGATTACGATGTTGCGGTAGTGTAAGCGTGTCAATATTAGATGAAAATAAAATTCTATATTATAACGGAAAGCCAATTTCACTGGCTCAACATGATATCGAAAACATTTTTAATTTATTATGCAATAATACAGTATTCAAATTTGAAAATCAAATCAAAAATGGATACATAACGATAGAAGGCGGTCACAGAGTTGGTTTTTGCGGCAGTGCAATATATGAAAACGATAAAATTTTAACATTAAATAATATAACAAGCATTGTTTTCAGAATTTCAAGACAAATCAAAAATGCCGCAAGAGAAATTATCGGAAACATATATGAACAAGGCAAAGTTAGTTCAACATTAATTGTAAGTGAACCTTGTGGCGGAAAAACAACAATTTTAACCGATCTTGCAAGAATTTTTTCTGGTCTTGGAATAAGAAGTGCTGTGATTGACGAAAGAGGCGAGATATGCTCTATGTTCAATGGCCATGCTCAAAAAGACATCGGTAGTTTAACTGACGTTTTAAACGAGTATAAAAAGCAAGATGGATTATCACTTGCATTAAGATGCCTTTCTCCGCAAGTAATAATATGTGATGAAATCGGTGCATCTGATGATATAGATATGATTATTGAAACAATGAATGCAGGTGTTCCTGTTATTGCAACAGCACACGCATCTAATGAAGATGAGATTCTTGACAGGCCTCAAATTGAACGACTTGTTGACAGCGGTGCGATTGATAAGATAATAGTACTCAAAGGTAATAAATCTCCGGGTGTAATAAAAAAAGTAATTACGATTAATCAATATGATGAAACTAGTTGGAATAGCAATGTTGATGATTAGTTCAATTCTTTTTGGACTTTCATATTATAAAAAATATAAAGTGAGACCTCAAAGTCTGGAAATGTTTATAAACTTAATTAATAAATATTTGTTAGAATTAAAGTGGAAACGAAAATCGATCTTTGACGTAATAAGTCAGTTTAATGATATTGAATATTTTAAATATTTAAAAAGTTTAAAGATAGATAATTCATTAACAGATAGCGCAATTACGCTAAATAGCGAATATGAAAATTTGTTTTTAACAAAAGAAGATACCTATATATTAAAATACTTTTTCGATAATACAGGCAAATCAAGTTTTGACAGCGAGATATCGCTTTGTAATAAAACATTAGAACAATTGAAATTTCAAAAAGAAGATGCTGAAAATAAAATGAAAAAATTCGGTCCGCTATCTCTTAAATTTTGCATTGTATTGGCACTTTGGATAGCGATAATGTTTATATAATATGGAAATTAATATAATTTTTAAAATCGCCGCAATTGGAATAACAATCTCAACATTAAATATTATTTTAACCAAAGCGGGACGAGATGAATATACAATGATAACAACAATATCAGGAATTATTATAACCATCGCGATGATTATTGATGACATCAAAGAGTTGTTTTTATCATTACAGAATTTATTAAACATATGATAAAAGTTACTTTATTTATTTGGTGTGTACTTTTTATATGCATCTTTTTAAAGAGTATTAAAAGTGTAATTTCAATATATATTGTATTGTTTGTTATTGTAATTTTATCTGTATACTCTATTACATTTATTACCCCGACAATCGAATTTGTAAATGATATTTCTGCTAAAATTGATTTTAACAATTCATATTTTAAGATAATATTAAAGTGCCTTGCCATATGCTTTTTATGTAATTTATCTACCAATATCTGTAAAGACTGTGGCGAAAATTCATTGGCTTACGCCTCTGAATTGGTTTGCAGATGCAGTATAATATCAATAACTCTTCCAATATATGTTGATATATTTAATTGGATAATAAAATTATGGGAAAATATTTAAAAATCAGCTTTGTTTTTATTTTATTATTTTTATTAACATCAAATTGCTACGCAACTGAAACGCAGTATTTTGAAGATTTTTTAAAAATCACCCCAGAAGAATTTTCTGATTTAAATCAACAAGATGTTATCAAACTTGTTGACGTGAAAAATATTTTAAACAGAATCTGTAATGCACTGATAAAAGATTTTAAAAGTGCATTTAATCTTATGATGTCAATAAACACAATTCTGATTGCTTTTTCAATTGTGAACAAATTTGAAAATGAAAATAAAGTTTTAAAACGAACGATTTGTTGCACATTTTCAATTATAACAATATCAATTTCATTTAATGCAATCGAAAAATGTATTGACATTATAAATAATTCCGTTGAATCAACAAAGGTATTTTCATCATCCTCAATGCCAATAATACTTGGCCTGTGTGTTGCTTCAGCATCTTCATTCTCTGGTGCTGTTTTCTCAACCTCTGTTTCATTTATTTCGATTGTTATGGAAACGATATCTAACACTTTATTAATTCCGCTTACAATTATTTTTTTGTCATTTTCAATCATCAATAACTTTTCATCACACATTAATTTTATTTCAATCGGCGATCAAATTAAAAAATTTATTAAATGGGCTATTGGAATTTTTATGACATTGTTTTCATTCACAATGATTATACAAAATTTTTTGTCAGCATCTTCAGACTCCGTTTTAAAACATTCAATTAAATCTGCTGTAGGATCATTTATTCCTGTTATCGGAAACACTTTATCATCAAGTGTTGATTCAATATTTACAATAGTTTCAAATACAAAATCAATAATAAGCGTACTAGGGATTGTCGTTATTTTTA
>JAZKZG010000153.1:0-8160 GCA_045612565.1 Eubacteriales bacterium | reverse complement strand
ACAAGGTCAGTGCCTGCTGTCCAACCGGTGATGATGATGTCAGGACGTACGATTGATTTTTCTTTTGCATAAGCATAAGCCTCTTCAAGTGACTTGAAAGCATTAGTGCCAACAACAAAAGTATAGTCGTAGCCATCCCATTTACGAGTAACGGTTTTGCCGTTATCCTCTGTGATTGTGGTGTCTACAAGCAGAGCAGTGTTTGCAATCTGCGAAACACCTTCAACGGTAACTGCACATTCGTATGCAGTTACAAACGGTGCGGTCTCTGCCACTGCAAAAACAGTTAGCATTGAAACCAACATAAACACCGTAAGTACCATTGATAAAACGCGGTTTAATGTTTTATTCATAAATTTACCTCTTTTATGTATTTATGCCTATAAATGCATAAGCACACTTTATCACATTACTATGATGAAGTCAACAGATATTAATATAATTAGATAAAAAGGTTCCAATGTGGAGCAAATAATCTAGTTGAGTATGATGACATATTTAATAAAATAACCCTGCACAAAATAATAGTTGTGCAGGGTTTTTATAACCAAAAATATTTAAATTTATTTCTTTCGTACAAGGTGGAATTGCGATGTGAGGATAACCATAACCTGCGCGGGTATACCCACCACAAAAACAAGCCAGATATTTTCGATTTTAAGCACAAGGTAAAGCGTTGCAAGAACGCTCCAAATAAGTGCCGAAATGATGACAAACAAATACTTTGCCCTGCCCCAAATGCTGTTAAACACCAAAAGTACAACGCACGAAACAGGAACCGCCACAACATACGCAAGCCAAGTTTTTGAAAGTGTTGGCCACGATATGCCAAGCACAACAAACGCGATTGTTGCGAGTAACCACACCATAGCAGTTGCCAAAAGTGTGATTATAAGCCTGTTTTTGCGTATCATCTTTTTGGTCGAAAGCGCCATCTCGGGCAAATCGTGCGATGAACTCAGCAGATAGTCAACCGACACGCCAAAAAGGTCAGCAATCTCTTTTAGCACCGCAATATCGGGCAGTGATTCGCCGCGTTCCCATTTCGAAACCGCTTTGTCGGAGTAATTAAGACGCTCTGCAAGACCGATTTGGGTAAGTCCCATATTCTTTCTGAGCGTTTGTATATTTTTTGCAATTGTAATTTTCAAATCTTCCATAAACGTATTATAACACAAAAAAAGCCAGTAATCAAGCCAAAATTTGTCGTTCTACCGTGGGTAGAATTGATTTTTTTGATAGTAGAGTAAAAATTCTATCAGTAGGTAGACAAAAATAATGTATGTGGGGTATGATATAATCAACATAATTTGGAGGTTTTTTGCAAATGGCAGAATACATTATTTGCACTGACACGGGAAGCGATCTTACCGATGCGCTTTACCGCGAATATGATATAATCCCGCTCAAAATGGAGTATGAAATTGACGGGAAAACATACGAAGACGATTATAGCGACGAAGCACTCAAAGTGTTTTATCAGAATATGCGCGATGGCGCAGCTCCCAAGACATCGCAAGTAAACACAGCACGATACGAGGAATTTTTTGAGAGCCTTTTAAAAGTTAACAGTACCATAATCTATATCGGACTGAGTTCGGGAATTTCGGGAAGTTACAATAACTCGACCATTGCCGCAAAAGAGGTTATGGAAAAACACGAAGGAGTAAAAATTTATTGCGTTGACAGCCTTGGTGCCTGTCTTATGGGCGGTATGCTTTCGATTTCGGCATCCGAAAACCGTAAGAACGGAATGACAGCAGAAGAAAATGTTGAGTGGCTCAACGAAATGCGTCACAACATCAATGTATATTACACCACACCCGACCTCACGTATCTGCAAAGAGGCGGACGCGTTTCAAAAACAAGTGCTGTTGTGGCACATATGCTTGGCATTAACCCGATTTTGACTGTGACTCCCGAAGGTAAACTTATTAGTTGCGACAAAATCCGCGGCGAAAAGCAAACAATCGCAAAAATTCAGAAAAATATTGAGGATAGTATCATCGACCCTGCAAACACCACACTTTATATCGCTCATTCCGACTGCTATGACAGAGCGGCAGGAATTGTAGCAAAGTATAAGGCTGAGGTTGGTTTTGGAAATGTGGTACTTACAAACATCGGCAGTATCATCGGCGCACATACAGGCCCTGGGCTTGTTGCTATGTTCTGGTACGGAAAGAAAAGACAATAATATATGCAAATAAAAATCAGCTCTCTGATGAGAGCTGATTTTTATTTATCCAAGATAGTCTTTGTGGAATTTTGTAAACATTACAGATGCCTCAGCGCGTGTGCCTGTGCCTTTGGGGTCAAATTTACCTGCGCCTTTACCGTTTACGATATCTGCCTGTTGGCAGGTGTAAACTGCAGTCTTTGCCCACTTGCTGATGTTTGCATTATCTGCAAAATCTTCTTTGCTTTCTACTGTTTTGAGGGTGATGCCCTTAAATTTTGCAAAGTTTACAAGCATTACGCACATCTGCTCACGGGTAACGTTGGCGTTTGGCTCAAATTTGCCGTCGCCTGTACCGTTTACAATCTTATTTTCACTTGCCCACTTAACAGCGGCAGTATACCACTTTTTAGCGGGTACGTCTTTGAATGATGTTGTTACGTTGCGGTTTGAAGTATCTACACCGATAAGGTTTGCAAGAACCTGCACAAACTGCGCACGTGTGATGTTCATCGACGGTGAAAACTCATTTTTGCTGGTACCTGTGAATATACCATGTGCTACCGAGTAGTCAACGTACTCTTTATACCAGCCTTTTGATTTGATATCGGTGAATACTTTTGATGTATCTTTGATTTCAACAGAAGCCTTTTTATATGTCCACACAGCATTTTTAAGCGGGTCATTGTTTGCACCGATGCTGATTTTTTGGCTTTGTTCTTTGGTTCCGCCGTATGTAACGGTTTCGAGTTCAGAACAATAATCAAATGCTCTCTCGTCGATTGCGATTACACTCTCGGGTATTTCAACCGCTGTAAGTGAACTACAATTAAAGAACGCCGCATAAGCAATCGATGTAACGCTGCTGCCGATTTTTACGTCTTTGAGATTGTACATACCTTCAAATGCCCAAATACTAAGCGAGGTGATTTTGTCACCGATAACAATTGATGTAACACTGTCATTGAGTATATACCAGGGTGAACCATATTCTTCCATAGCGCCCCAGCCGTCGATTGTGAGTTTGCCTGTTGTTTTGTCAAATGCCCAAGTTGCATTGTCACCGCAACTTCCGCTTGTTTCGGGCGGTAACTTTGTACCTTTATCAATTATGGTATCTTTATCTCCGCAAACCGAGCAGGTGCGTGTTTTTGTACCATCGCTCCACTGTGATGCATTTTTGTCAGATACATACTCACCGTATTTGTGGGTTATTGTTCTTTCTTTACCGCAGATATTACATCTGTCATCACAAGCATTGTCATATTGATGACCGGGAATTAATGCGGCACCGCAAACGGCGCATTTTGTGTCACAAGGATTGTAATATGTATGCATTGCGGTTGTTGTGTAACCACAGTCACAGGTTGCGTCGCAATCGTTGTCGAATTGGTGCGAGTCACTGTTCATAACAGCACCGCATCCTGTACATTTGTCAAAATGGAATTTTTCATCAAACGAAGGTTTGAAGTTGTGTGAAACTTCTCTTTCAAATCCACAATCACAAGTCGGGTCACAAGTGTTGTCGTATTCGTGTGCGGTGAGATTTTTAATATCTCTACAGCCTGTGCATCTTTCAAAATGACTGTATGCATCATGTGCGGGTTGATAATCGTGAGTGGTTTGTCTTACAAAACCACAATCGCAAGTTGTGTCACAAGCGTTGTCGAATTGGTGCGGAGCGCCATCACCAATATAACCACAAATCGTACACTCTTCAAAATGGCTTACAGCGTTGTATGTGTCTTTGTAGTCATGTGTAGTTATTCTTTCATAACCACAATCGCAGGTTGTGTCACAGTTGTTGTCAAATTTATGTTCACGGCTGCCCGAAATTGCACTGTAAACGTCTTTGTCGATGTTTGTATCGGGAAATACATTAAAAATGTTTGCAAGATCTGCCACAACTGCGGTTTCACGCGGATTAAACATACCGCCATCTAATGTGGTCATAATATTGTTAAAAAGGCAATTTATAACAGCTGATTGCGCCCATTTAGAGACATACTCTGAATCGTTAAACGAATAATCACCAGTTGCAAGATCTATTTCTTTTGACTTTATAGCGTTTATAAGCATAACCGCAAGTTGTTCACGAGTCACATGGCTATGTGGTTGAAATGCATTATCGGAAACGCCGCTCAAAATATGAGCGTTAACACACCATTCAATTGCAGGAGCAAAAGTGTCACTGTCGCCGACATCGGTATAATTGATTTCTCTATCATTATTAATAGCGCTCTCATCATAATCGAATATATCAGCCAGAATGACACAAACCATCGCTCTGGTTATTGGCTGACAAGATTTAAGTGACACGATTTTTGAGCGTTTGATTGTCTTTTTGCATTTTTCACAATAACTACTCTCGGTGCCGATGCCGTCTACTTCGTTGTTATCATAAACAAAGGTTAATGAATCGTGTGAGTGAGGCTCAGGCTCAGGAAGTTTTGTACCCGGAGCAGTAACAGTTTCTTTTAAACCACAAACAGCGCAGGTACGTGTCTGTGTGCCGTCTGCAAACGTAGTTGCATCATTATTATATATATAATCGCCAAAAGCGTGGGTTATATCTCTTACAAAACCGCAGTCACAAGTTGTATCGCAATCATTATCGAATATATGTTGGTGAGCGCTTAAATCATCAACGACCGTTACTGTAATTTTAGTCTCAAGACCGTATTCAGAAACATATGTTACTGTAGCGGTACCTTCGCCGACCGCTATTATTTCGTTATAGCCTTCAATCTCGACTACATTTTCATCAGATGAAGTGGCAGATTCAACATTTTCCCACACTTCATTGGGATTGAAATAAAAATCAGGATAATATGCATCGCCTATTTCAAGTATAAGATTTGAAACATCTGCTGTCATTTCTGTGGGGAAGTTTGTAGATCTTATAAGCAGCGTTACATTTGCCTCAGTATCGTTATTGTTGGTTATATTAATGTAATTACTCTCGTCTGAAACAAATGCGGATGCCATTACCATATCATTGCCGCTATCCATAAACTCCGGCAAATCAGCCGTGAGTTTTACATCAGAATTTATAACAGTGGTATAATAACCTGTTTTTTCAGGGATAAACTCAAATGATTTTTTCGAATTAGCAGCAATTGTAAAGTTATATTCTGTTCCTACAACTGCTTTTGGCGGCTCAACAACATTTACCTCTATTGACTGTGTATAACCGTTAGCCTTTGCAGTTACCGTATACTTACCGGTACCATAAAATACAATATTTGCTTTATTTCTGTAGGATTCCTGAACAAATCCGTCTTCGTCGTTACTGAGTGTCCACTCAACATCTCTTGTAAATGCACCATTTTCGTTTGTGGGAAGTACAGTTAAGTCAAAATCAATTCCTCTATATGCGGTGTACGGGTCGGGATTAGCAAACTTCATTCCTTCAGGTTTTGATAGCAAAGATAAATCAATCGTGATGTCACCGACATAGTCATATTCGTCATAACCCATACCTATGCCCATAAAGTAACGGTTTGCTCTTATTGTATATGTTGAACCGGCATACATATACTTTTCAAACACGCCTGTTTCACTTACCGCACCGTTTATATCAACAGCGGTGTTGATACCGAGTTCATCGGTAGCCTCCACCATATATGTACCGCTTGTTGTAGGAGTAAACTTTACAACAGCTTCACGCATACCGATTGTTTCTTCAACATAAGGAGTACCATATGTGATTGTCGGAATTGCAACGCCTTCAATTTCTCTGGTTGCGGTTGCACCGTTATATTTTGCGATAACAGTCACCTTACCCGCTCTTCTCATAATAACCGAAACGCAATTATTTGATTCTACATGGATATCTGCAAAGTTTGGATCGCTTACACTGAACTCAACGTCACCTGCAATCTCACCGTCAACACCATATACATAGAGCCAGTCCTGAAAATCAATAAACTGTGTATCACTTCCGCCCTCAAAATATATCTCGGTTGCGGGGGTTGATTCTCTTACAAGAACAGTATAATTCTGGTTTTCACTAAAATTGTTTACATGAAGGGTATATGTTGTTCCCGCTTTCATATACACCGAAAAACTTGGGTTATAATCATAGGCGCCCTCAAAAAATTCATCAGGTGCAGTGGCATAGATACTTACATATTCATCCGATTGTACAGTATAAGTATAATATCCGCTTTCTGACGGAGTAAAATTATATCTTATTCCGGCATAAGATTCTTTTGAAGTTGCACTTATTGGGGTATCAAGTGTCAGCACATCGGGGTTTTTAACTGTGACATCAACTGATGTTGTAAGAGCGTTTTCTGACGTGAAAGTAAGGGTGGTTGTACCAACCTTACTTGCATAGTACATATTGCTGTCCATTTGAGGAGGTGCAACAACAGTCGGGTCAGAAGATGATATGGTAACTTCTTGTTCATAAGCACCGACCGGCGCGAAAGTATAGTCAATATAGAATGAGTTTCCGGGGTAGGTTACTATCTCATCCTTATCCAAAACAATTGCAGTTGCGTCTGAGCATTTTGCAAATGTTACAGTGTACGTACCTTTTCTTGATACATCATAAAGACGTGAACGGAGTGTTATTTTTTCGCCTTTTTCGAGGTACAGTATACACGTAAAGTTTGTAGTATTATAGTCATCATTTTCGTCGAGGACTTCACTGTTTTCGTCAAGAACGTAACCATAGGTATCGTCTTCGCCCTCAGAATAGAAAACGTATTCGCCCTCCTCGGCAACAGTATATGTAAACAGCGACTCAGGGTTATACCTATCTACGTTTACAGTAACCGCTTTGCCAAGCGTAATTTGTTCGGGTGCAGTTTGGGTTGCAAATGCAAAAGGCACCATACCCAAAAGCATTACCGTAACAATAAGCATCGATAATAATTTTTTCATAATGTAAGTCCTTTCTATATAGGGTTAACTTAATTTTAACAAATACACCAAATAAATGCAATAAAAAATATAAAGGGCAACCGAAATTGCCCTTTATACTATTATTTTGCCAGATAGTCTTTATGCAGTTTTGAGAAAATAACCGATGCCTCGGCACGTGTACCGGTGCCTTTGGGGTCAAACTTTCCTGCGCCTTTGCCGTTTACAATATCTGCCTGTTGGCAGGTGTAAACCGCAGTCTTTGCCCACTTGCTTATTTTTGCGTTATCTGCAAAATCCACTTTGTTTTCAACTGTTTTTAGGGTAATGCCCTTGAATTTTGCAAAGTTAACAAGCATTACACACATCTGCTCACGTGTAACATTGGCGTCGGGAGCAAATTTACCCGCTCCCATACCGCTTACAACTTTGTTTTCACTTGCCCATTTAACAGCAGCGGTGTACCACTTTTTAGCGGGTACGTCAGTAAACTCCGTCTTTACGTTTCTGTTTGAAGTATCAACACCCTCGATATTTGCAAAAACCTGTACAAACTGTGCACGTGTGATTTTGGCGTTGGGCGAATACTTTTTGTTACCAGTACCTGTGAATATACCGTAACTGTAGGCATAGTCAACATATTCTTTATACCAACCATTTGCCTTGATATCGGTAAATACTTTTGAAGCGTCTTTTAATACAACCTCAATTGTGATTGTTTTTGTAAGGTCCTCGGGACCCTCAAGAGTGAGAGCGTTGTCAATTCTCAGATAATTAAACGACACCGTACACTTGCTTCCGACCGCGGCGTTGTTGCTTACGGTTGCCGAAAGTGTAAAAGCGCAGTCAACCTTTTGTGCACTGCTTAAAATAAAGTGGTTTTCGTTTATCTGACCGTTGGCAGAACTGCCGGGTTTAATATCCGAAAAGAAGGCGCGATTGCCATAGATAATATCACCGCTTACTCCGTAGCAGCCGCTCTCGTTAAAACTTAACGTAACAGTCTGACCGGGGGTCGCTTTTATTGTCTGGGTTTTTGGGGTAGACTCCGCCGCAACGGCAACAGCACTCATAAAAACAATCGTAATAACAAGTATAGTGATTAAAGA
>JAZKZG010000152.1:0-1657 GCA_045612565.1 Eubacteriales bacterium | reverse complement strand
GTACCAATCGTACCAGCTTGCTGTGGGGATAATTGCAGGCAGTGAGCCGTCGGGCCGCTGAGCATCCTTGAAATCGTTAAGCCACTTTTTATAGGCTTTTACCATATCAAAGTTGTGCATTGCCTGCTGACACGAAAGCTGTGCGTCGCCCGTCCAGCCGTTCTGCTCTCTGTGCGGACAGTCGGTCGGGAGTCCCATAAAGTTGGTGAGCGTTGCAAGTCTTGTTGCGTTATGGATTTTGTTGAGCATTTCGTCTGAACATTCAAACGAGCCTATGCTCTTTAAATCCGTATGCACAACCTGTGCCTCAACCTCAAAATTCTCGGGTGCGTTGACAGCCTTTATATAGCGGAAACCGTGGTAAACAAACCTCGGCTCCCATTCCTCCGTGCCTTCGCCCTTGAGGATATATTTGTCGGTGTGAAATTGCTGACGGGTGAATGAGTTGATGTTTTCGTTATCGATATCGCTGCCGTCTTTTTTGAGCTGTTCGGCATAAATGAGCTGAATCTCGGTGTCTCTTTCACCGCTCGTTTTTATCTTTACCCAGCCCGAAACGTTTTCGCCGAAATCATAAATTCCGTTGCCGAGATATCTGCTTTCAAGTGTGCGGATTTTCTTAATAGGCACCCAGTCTGCAGGCTCGATTATACCGCCTGGACCGCCGCAGGTGTTGGTGTTTACCCACTCGCTGTCGTCAAAGCCGGGCAGATTCCATCCGTCAATCTCAAGCCTTGCATCGTAGGTTTCACCCTCACGGATGTGGTTGTATGTAACGGGGCCGTTTTCGGCTTTCCAACTGCTGTCGGATATAACGGTTTCACTTGTGCCGTCGGTGTATTCGATATCGAGCTGCATAATAAACTTGATGTTGTTACGCCAAGTTGCTGACTGATAGTGCCAGGTTTCGCCGATATCATTATACCAGCCGTTACCTGCAAAAACGCCGAGCACGTTTTCGCCTTCGGTCAGATAATCCGTCACGTCATAGGTGAGGTAGAGTGTGCGTGAGTCGAACTTTGTAAACGGAGTAGAAAGTACCTCGTCGGTGAACTTCTTACCGTTTATTGTGTATTCACCGTAGCCGAGTGCAACGATGTACATAACAGCTTTTTTGATCGCTTTTGTAATATTTATGCTCTTGCGGAAAAGTCTGCTGCCGTCATCACGTTTTGTACCTTTGGATATCCACTTTGCTTTTTCAAACATAGAGTAAATTCTCCTTTAAAAAATGAATTGAGTTATCAATTCAAATCATGTTGCCGTGCAACAAATCATGGCGTTATGCCAAATCATGCTAAGCAAATCATTTTAACACCTCGATTCCCTTTGGTTGATATTTGAGGTTTTATGATTTGCCTTGCGGCGTGATTTGATTTTTTCAAAATCATGATTCGCAAAAGTAATTTGCATGATTTGCGTTTTTGTAAAAACGCATTACAGATATAGTTACAGTTTACCAACCATAATATAAAAAAGCAATATAAATATAAAAAACGACGTAACGAAAATTACGCCGTTTTTTTGTCTAATTTGAAATTTATCTCTGTACTCTGCCTGAAGCGTTGCCGCCTGCGAGCTTTTCGACTTCGTCAACTGTTACGAAGTTGTAGTCGCCCTCGATTGAGTGCTTGAGTGCGGAAGCCGCAACAGCAAA
>JAZKZG010000151.1:0-27140 GCA_045612565.1 Eubacteriales bacterium | reverse complement strand
CTGCATACCCATAAGCGAGGGCACCGATGTGTCGAGTGATGCAAGTTCTTCAGGAGTGTACTCAGCTGTGATTTCAAGATACGGAAGCACTTCCGTTAAAACTTTACTTGCAACAGGGGCGGCTGTAAGACCGCCGAAACTCTCGGGACCGTTCGGCTCATCAAATATAACAAGTATTGCAATCTGCGGATCATCTGCAGGAGCAAAGCCGATAAAACTTGCGATATATTCTTCTTCGCCTGTTGTACTCTCGCTTTCGAGTTTTTCGGATGTACCTGTTTTACCTGCAACGCGATAGCCTTTTACATAGGCATTTCGACCCGAACCGAGTGATACAACATCCTCAAGAATTTCACACATTTCCTTTGAGGTCTGTTCTGATATAACCTGACGTTTTACATCGGTTTCGTTTGATTTTATAACTGTTTTTGTGCCGTTTTCAGCGGTGGTTGAGATTTCTTTTACAACGTGCGGAGTTACAAGGTATCCGCCGTTTGCGACTGACGCAACAGCAGTTATCATCTGAAGCGGAGTTACCTTAAAACGCTGACCGAACGATGCTGTTGCAAGTTCAACCTCGTTAAAGTTATTCTCGGCGTGAAAAATACCCGTTGCCTCACCACCGAGGTCAACACCTGTTTTTTCAGTCATTCCAAAGTTTTTAAAATAGTTTCTGAAAGTCGATGTACCAACGGAGTCACCGATTGAAATAAAAGCAGGGTTACACGAATTCTGCAGTGACTCCGAAAAGTTCTGCGCACCGTGACCGCCGTGCTTCCAACAGGCAATACGTCTGTTTGCAACCACTTTATAACCGGGGCAGTAGAATGAAGAATTTGCGTTTACAAGGTTTTCTTCAACCGCCATCGAGGCTGTGAGTATTTTAAATGTTGAGCCGGGTTCATAGGTATCTACTATGAGTTTGTTACGGCGCATAACATTTATAATCTCTGATTCTTTTTCTTCTTTGGTAAGTGTATTTTCTTCGTTGGGAACGTACGCCTCAAACTCTTTTGCAAGAATTGTATCGGTAATTTTTTGGTAGTTATTGAGGTCATAGTCGGGCTTTGATGTCATTGCCAGAATTTCGCCCGTATTAACGTCCATTATCATACCCGCGGCACCGTCGAGACATATATTGTCCTCACGTGCCTGTTGAACGTACTTTTCGAGATAATACTGAATAGTTGTATCAATTGTGAGTGTAACTGTTGCGCCGTCTTGCGCGGGAACATATGTTTCATACTCGATAGGAAGTTCGGTACCCGCGTTGTTTTTCGCAGTTATGAGTTTACCGTTTGTACCTTGAAGATATTTGTTGTATGAAAGTTCAACACCGTCAAGACCCGTATTGTCAGTACCGACAAAACCGATAATGTGAGATGCGAGGTTGTTATAAGGGTAATAACGTTTGGTGTCATCAATGAGGTGAACGCAGGTAACTTTACTTGTTTTTACATACTCGCGCACCTTGTCGGCGATATCGTTTTCAACTTTACGGCGAATTACTTCGTAATAATTGTTTTTTTGTGTTTTTTGATAAACGCGTTCATAGTCAACCTCGAGAATTTCAGAAAGGTTTTTTGCAACATCGCGAGCCTGTTCTTCATTTTTTATGTTTTTGGGAGATATATAAACGGTTTTAACAGTGCTCGACACTGCGAGTTCAACGCCGTTACGGTCAGTAATGGTGCCACGGTTTGCGTTTATTGTAGTATCGAGTGTTTGCTGTGATATGGCACGTGCCTGATAAAATTGATGATCAACAATTTGAAGTTTTACAAGAACGCCGATGAGGATACATACTAAAAGCAAAAAAATGCCCAGTATTACTGCGGCGCGTATTATCATACTTTTTGAAGGTGTTTTAGCCAATTTGCAGTTCCTTTCTATATCAATAAAGCAAAAAGCGGGTAAGACATTTTTTAAAAATACCTCCCGCTCTTTAAAATATTATTACATTTTAATTCAAATATTCCAAAAGAATGTTAAAACTTGCAACAATGCCGTCAAGAACTGTTGTTTGCTTATCTTCTTTTACTATCTCAACACTGTCGTCACTTTCGAGGTTTACTGTATGAACCTGATAGTCTTGCAGTTTTACCATACCGAGTTGCTCGGTTGCAATCTGCTCGATATTGCCAAGCGAGTTTTTGCGGTCAATTTCAAGTCGCAGAATCTCGTTTGCATCGATGACAGCCAGAAGTTCTTTTTGCTTATTGCTGTTTTCGATGGTGAGTTCGTTCAGTGAGATATTTCCATAAAGAACAAATGCTGTAAGCGCAACAACAATAACCGTTGCAAACGCTGTGAACGGAGAAAAGTATTTTCTTTTTGTTTTTTTGTTGTTTTTCATCCTATTTTAATCCCTAAATTTTTTCAGCAATCCTGAGTTTTGCCGGTTTTGAACGGTTGTTGTCCGCAAGTTCCGCCTCGTTTGCGGTGAGCGGTTTTTTGTTTATGAGTTTTATTATTTCTTTTCGTCCGCATACACAAACGGGTATGTTCTTGTTACAAGTACAGCCTGTTGCAAGGTCACGGAGTACATTTTTTACAATTCTGTCCTCAAGCGAGTGAAAAGTTATTATTGCGAGTCTGCCGCCCGGTTTTAAAAGCGAAACCGCATCGCGCACAGAGTTTTCCAAAATCTTGAGTTCGCCGTTTACCTCGATGCGTATTGCCTGATAGGTACGCTTAGAGGGGTGTTTTTCACCGTAGCGTTCACTCGGAGGAAAAACACTTTTTATTATATCGTTGAGTTCAAACGTTGTTTTTATTGGCGTATTTTGTCTTGCGCGTACTATTGCCGCAGCAATTTTACCGCCGTATTTTTCTTCGCCGTAGTTGAATATGATGTCAGCGAGTTGTTTTTGCGAATAGTTGTTTACAACTTCATATGCCGACAAAAAGTCGCCTTGTGACATACGCATATCGAGCGGAGCATCAAATCGATAACTGAAACCGCGTTCTGCGTTATCGAGTTGATAACTTGAAACACCAAGGTCAAAAAGTATTCCGTCAACAAAAGCGTAGCCGAGTTCGTTTACAATCTCTTTTATGTTTGAAAAGTTATTGTTTACAAGCTGCACTCTATCGGCAAAAGGAGTAAGCCGCTCCTTCCCTGCAGCAATTGCTTCGATATCGCGGTCGATACCTATGAGCAAGCCGCTATCCAACCGCGCTGCTATCTCGGCGCTGTGACCGGCACCGCCGAGCGTACAATCGACATATACGCCGCAGGGATTAATGTTCAGTGCATCAATACACTCACTTTTCATAACACTGTAATGTGAAAATTCCATTATATTATCAGCTCATCCATACTCTCGGCAATAACATCGCTTTCAAGCATATTCTGACAAGCCTCCCACTTCTCAGGTGTCCAGATTTCGACCATCTCGCCGTTTCCCACTAACACGACTTCCTGTTCGATATTTATCTTTTCTCTGAGTTGCAGAGGAATTTGCATTCTGCCCTGTTTGTCGGTTGTTACCTCGAACATATTGCCCAGGAAGTAACGCTTTATCCAACGAACTTTTGAAGGCGGAGCGTTATTGAACCTTGCCATAAACTTTTCCCACTCGGTCTGCGACATCACCATAAGTGTGTCATCATAACCTGCGGTGATAATAAACTCCAGTCCCAGCTCTTTTTTGAATTTTACAGGCATAACAACTCTGCCTTTGTCATCAACAGTGTGATTGTATGTTCCGCCGAGCACTAAAGTCTCACCACCTTTTGTGATTTTTATGGCATTTTCCTACCATTTGGGCACCACTATGGCACCACTTGGATTTATTATAATACAATCAGATACCGTTGTCAACAGATTATGTAAACTTTTTTCACTATTTTCAAAATAAAAAAAGAGCAACTTTTTCGGTTGCTCTTTTGAGTGGTTTTTTATCTGTAACTATTAAATTTTTCGACGCGGGAATTCCAGATATCATCTACATTTCCGCGTTTTTGAACGGTATAGTTTTCGGAGATATAATCGGCAAGTGTATCGGTAAATTTCACGGCACCGCATACGTTTAAGTGACGGGCATCGTAAAAGTCGTTTTGCAAATTAAGACCGAGGGTGTCAAACTCGTCATTAAAGTCATAAAACGGCGTATTGCCGATGACATCGGTGATATACTTTTTGTCGCTGTCGGTGACATAGGATGCGGCGGGAGTGATAATCACCTCGAGGTTTATCCCCTCTTTTTTACAAAGTTCAATTATCTTCATCAGGTATTTTTGCTGTAGTTTTATATCGTCATCGGTATACTCGAATACACGTTCTGCGCGTGTTTGATTCGTGCTGATATTAAGATAAGTATAACCCGCGTTTATGTCGGGCACCTGGTCTTCGCGCTTTTTTAAAAAATCGCCGAACTTAAACTCGTCCCATCTGTCATGGTAATTGAACATCGGGAAAATAAGTCCCGCCTTTTCTTCGGGTTCTGCAGAAGTGAGTATTGCGCCGAGTCGGTTAAGCCCCCACGGCATATAACCGATTGATGCCTTTGCATGACCCATATAGCGATTAAAGAAAAAGCCTGTCGCCTCAAGCATAACGTGGCTTGGCGACTGAGTTCTGAGCCCTTCTTTGAGATAGTAATACGCAAGGGGCATAGTAAGGCAAGGCGCAGTAAGAGCATAAGTCGTGTACCCTGTTTTTTGGTAAATTCCCGCGGGTATTATATTGCAATAAGCGTGTGACGAGCCAAGAATCATTATATCAATTGAGTCTTTTGGTTCCTCAAGATACATATTCCACGTACCACCGTAATCGGTGCGTTTTGGCATCATTACAAACGCCATACGCCAACACACGCCGAGCAGTAGTATTAAACACAGCAAAAACGCTGTTATTTCAATAATAATTTTTCTCATAGTTAAAATTGAAAATATACAAAGTCCTGCGGGTCAAAGCCCGAGCCGTAATAACCGAATATAAATATTGAAAGCAAAATAATAAAGTAAACGACGTAACGCACAAGTATGTGCGAATTTACAAAGTCTGTAATTTTTTGTTTGCGGTTTAAAAAGTCAACCGTAAACAGAACGATTGCTGCGACAATTACAGCGTTTAGCATAGGAGTGGAAAGTCCCAGAGAAAACGGGTCGAACACGCCGGGAGTAAGCATTTGCTTTAATACATACACAGCATCACCCACCGAGTTTGCTCTGAAAAATACCCAGCCGATACACACTAATACAAAAGTTGACAGTGTGCGGATAAGTTGCAGTATAATATTTTTTTCAGGGATAACGGAATAAATCTTTTTCTTGACAGGCATCGCAAGTGAGCCAACCACCTGATAAATGCCGTGCAGTAATCCCCACAGCACAAAGGTGAATGCCGCGCCGTGCCACAGGCCCGATACCATAAACACGATAACAAGGTTTAAAAGTGTACGTGCTTTGCCTTTGCGTGAGCCACCGAGTGGAAAATAGAGATAGTCTTTAAACCAAGTCGAAAGAGATATGTGCCAACGGCGCCAGAAATCCTTGATTGACTGCGCACCATAGGGGCAATCGAAGTTTTGCATTAGTTCGATACCGATAATACGCGACGAGCCACGCGCGATGTCGGAATATGCCGAAAAGTCGCAGTAAATCTGCACCGCAAAACAGACGGTGGCAAACATAAGCTGTGCGCCCGTATGCGATGTTGCGTTATTGTAGGCGGTGTTTACCATAACCGCCATATTGTCGGCAATAATCACCTTTTTCATCATACCCCAGATAATGAGGGTAAGCCCACTCTGAAAGTTTTTGAGGGTGGGTTTATGCGGTGTTTTGAGTTGCGGGATTATGTTGCCTGTACGCTCAATGGGTCCTGCCACAAGTTGCGGAAAGAATGACACAAACAGTGCGTAGTCGATAAAGTTCGTTTCCGCAGAAATCGTACCGCGGTAAACATCCATTGTATAGCCGAGTGCCTGAAAGGTATAAAACGAAATACCGACAGGCAGAAGCACGTTAAGTGTGGGCATATCGACCGACAGAACACTGCCGAGAGTACCGAATACAAAGTTGAAGTATTTAAAGAAAAACAGTATTGCAAGATTGATTACAAGGCAAAGCGTCAACCACGTTTTTTTACGCGACGGATTTTTTGCAATGAGCAAACCACAGACGTAGGTCGCCGCCGTTGAAAACAGCATAAGACCCGCATATAGAGGTTGCCACGATGCATAAAAATAGTAACTTGCAACAAGCAACATCGGATTTTTCGCCCTTTGAGGTAATGTGAAATACAAAATCACCACAATGGGCAAAAATATTAAATACTGAAGCGAGTTAAAGTTCATATACTAAATCCTAAAAAATTTTTTCAAAAGGTTTTGCAATCCCCTCTGCCATAAGGTAATAACCAAGGTCGGAAGGATGGGTGCCGTCAACAATACAGTTGTCAATGCATTCTTCGGGGAAAAGCGTACTGCCGTCAACGTAGTAGACGTTATTGTCACCCGCATTTTTAGCCTCAAGATAGTTTTCGTAAATTATATCACGGCGGGTATAAAACGTAGGACCGTTAAAGTAGGCGTCAGGCGCCGTCACCATAATTATGGGCAGGTTTGGCTGTGCCTTACGGATAATATCAAAAAACGGTTTGTGGGTGTCTTTAAGTTGTTCGGGATTTCGCACGTTATGGTCAAAATCGTACACGAACGCACTCATTTCAAGACCTGCGATATAATGCGCCATCTCGGGTTCGGCTTTACATGAGCCCGAAAAACCAAGGTTTATAAAGTCGGCATCAAACTTGCGCATCATTGTGTTAACGTAGTTGTTACCGGGACGCGATGCACATGCGCCCTGTGTGATTGACGAACCGTAAAGAACAACAGGGGCTTTTATAGAAAACTCATGTGCCGTCTCGATTTTTGCACCCTTGCGCAGAGCCACAAGTAAGCGCTTCACTCCGCGGTAAAGTGGAAAATATATTGTATACTCCGCCATATCGCCGTCGAGTTTACGCTCGATTGAGTATGCATTTTCGAGGTCATGGGGTGGAGTAAAAAGGCGGTGCCAACGGTTATTTTTATAAAGATCAAAGCCGTTTTGTCCCGCCGAAGCCATATGCGCCATACGGTCGGCCTCCAAAAGTTCGGCTGAGATTGCTATATAGTCAGAATCGGTTTTAAAGCGCACTCGTCCGCCCGAGGTATTAAAGTTAAGCGCGTCCACCTTAGGTGACACGGTTTTTGAAACGGAGCGTGGAAAGCGCAGATACGCGCCCTCGGTATTATCATAAAAAACACCGCAAAGATCAAAGGGTGCAGTGGTTACATCGTACCATTCGATATCGGTAGCGGTGATTGACGTATTTACCGCAAGATTTGTATCTATTTGAGAAAGTTTCATTTTAATCAACTCCTTTTTTAATAATAACATATACAAACGCAATTGACAAACAAAAATTTTAATTTTATAATGTAAAAAAAACAAGGAGATAGTTATGTATACACAATATATGGAATACGCCGTCAAAAAGACGTGCGAACTTATGGCAATAGACAGTCCCACGGGTTTTACAAAAGATGCAGTAGCTTTTGCAAAGGCAGAGTTTGAGGCTCTCGGCTTTGAAATCACCCCAACCAACAAGGGCGGACTTGTAGTACACCTCGGCGGAAAGGATAAAGAACACGGCATTATGCTTCAGGCACACGTTGACACACTCGGCGCACAGGTTGCAGAGATTAAATCAACGGGCGCACTTCGCATTAAAGGCAGTATTCAACCGAACAATTGCGAAGCCGAGAACGTAACGATCTACACAAGAAGCGGCAAAACCTATACGGGTGTATTACAACTCCACAACCCATCAACACATGTTAACAGTGATTTTCGTGATACAAAGCGCGATTCTAAAACAACCGAAATCATTATTGACGAAGATGTAAAATCAAAAGACGACGTAAAATTACTCGGCATCCGAAACGGTGATCACGTTGCGTTTGACCCGCGCACTCGCGTTACCGAGTCGGGATATATCAAGAGCAGATTTCTAGACGATAAGTTATGTGTGGGAATTTTAATGGGCTTTGCCAAATATCTCAAAGATACGGGAGCAGAATTACTCCGCGACACATATTTTCATATAACTGTATTTGAAGAGGTTGGTCACGGCGGTTCTGCAAACATCCCTGACAACGTATCCGAAGTTATAAGCGTGGATATGGGATGTGTAGGCGATGGCGTTGAATGCACCGAAAAAGAGGTTTCAATCTGTGCCAGAGACGCGGGTGGTCCTTATCATTATGACGTAATAAACGGACTTGTTGATGCGGCAGAGCGCGAGGGTGCAAAGTACGAAATCGACATTTACAACAACTACAAATCAGACGTTGAAATGACACTTTACGGCGGTTACGATATCCGCCACGGCTGTATCGGTCCCGGTGTTTTTGCATCACACGGCTATGAAAGATCGCACAAAGACGGTGTAATGAACACTCTTAAAGTTTTAAAGGGTTATTTAGTTAAATAAATATAAAGCGGAACGGTAAAAGCACCGTTTCGCTTTTTTGTATGCGTAGCGTAGAGTTTTTGAATAAAAATATAGAAAAGTATGCGTAAAATTATATAAATAGTAGGTTGAAGCAAAATTTTTTTCATATTATAATAGAAGAAAAAAGGAGTTGCAGGGTTTATATGGATACAAAGCTTATAGGTACAATCATTTCATCATACCGCAAAAAAATAGGTCTTACACAGGCTGAACTTGCACAAAAACTTAGCGTAAGCGACAAGACTGTCAGCAAATGGGAAAGCGGAAGAGGTTATCCCGAAATAACACAGCTTCCCGCTCTTGCATCGCTCTTTGGTATTTCAATCGATTATCTTATGACAGGACAGCGCACAGGCATTGCTGTTGCGGGCAATATGATTGTTGACACCGTTAACAGCATCACAAAGTACCCCGAGATAGGTATGCTTACCAACATCACCGACACATCACGTGCGGTGGGCGGTTGCGCACTAAATACCTCAATCGATCTTGCAAAAATCGACCCGTCGGTTCCCATTTCTGCAATCGGCAAAATAGGTAATGACGAAAACGGCAGTTACATTATGTCGGTTTTGCAAAAAAACAGAGTTGACACCAATATGGTGAGCGTTTCGGACAAGGTACGCACCGCATTTTGTAACGTTATGAGCCTTGCATCAGGAGAACGCACCTTCTTTAGTTACGGCGGTGCAAACAACGAGTTTTCTCCTGCCGATATCGATATCACCGACTTAAAATGCAAAATTTTGCACATCGGCTACATACTGCTTCTTGATATGTTTGATGCTGACGATGACGAGTACGGCACAGTTATGGCAAGATTTTTGCACGATGTATCACAGATGGGCATAAAGACTTCAATCGACGTTGTAAGTTCGGCAACTGCCGACTACGGCAAAAAGATTATCCCTGTACTCAAACACACAGACTATGCTATCATTAACGAAATCGAGTGCTGTAACATCTGGGGCTACAACCCTAGAAACGAAGACGGTAAGTTAAACATCGACACACTCAAAAAAGCAATGGAAAATATGCTTGAGGCGGGTGTTCGCGAAAAGGTTATTATCCACTGCAAAGAAGCAAGATTCTGCCTTGATAAATCGGGTGAATTTACCGCGGTCGGTTCGCTCAATGTTGACAAATCGCTCTTTAAAGGCAGTGTTGGTGCGGGTGATGCGTTCTGCGCGGCTTCGCTCTACGGTCTTTATAACGGTTGGGATGACGAGCAGATTTTACGTTTTGCATCGGCTGCGGCTGTATGCAATCTGTTTGAGGTAAACTCAATTGACGGTATGCGCTCGAAAGACGAAATAATGGAGATACTTAACAAATACCCCGAGGACAAAAATTTTTAAAGGAGATAACAAAATGAAAGCTGTAATGTATGGCGGCGGTAACATCGGCCGCGGTTTTATCGGAATGTTACTTTCACAGTCGGGCTACGACGTTGCATTCGTTGACGTTGTGGACGCTGTTATAAATACTCTTAATGAAAAGCACACCTATCCTGTTCGCATCATCACAACCGAGGGTCACACCGACGTGGACGTTAAAAATGTATCGGCAGTTGACGGCAAAAAACCCGAAGATGTTGCACGTGCTATTGCAGACTGCGACATAATGGCAACGGCGGTTGGTGTAAACGTACTTAAATTTATTGTAAAGAATATTGCAGACGGCATCATTCTTCGTATGAACGAAAACCCGCGTCCTTTAAATATCCTTATCTGCGAAAACTTAATGGATGCAAACAAGGTACTTGAAAAGATGATTAAAGAACATCTTGACGATACTCAAAAGGAGTGGTTTGATAAAAACGTCGGTCTTGTTGAGGCGTCTATCGGCAGAATGGTGCCTGTACAGACAGACGAAATGAAAGACGGCAATCCCCTGCGCGTTTGCGTTGAAAGTTACGGCTTTTTGCCTGTTGACAAAGACGCATTCAAGGGCGAAATCCCCGAAATCAAAAATATGGTGCCGTTTTCACCGTTTGATTTTTATCTTAAAAGAAAACTGTATATTCACAATATGGGCCACGCGACCTGTGCGTACCTCGGCGGTCTTTTGGGGCTTGACTATATCTATGAGGCAATTGACAACAAGGACGTTTACATCATTGTAAAGGGTGCAATGGAAGAAAGTGCACGTACACTTTCTAAAAAGTACGGTGTAGAACTTGACAGCATTATGCTCCACATTACCGACTTACTTATGAGATTTACAAATGCGGCACTACGTGATACCTGTGCACGTGTAGGCGGTGACCCGACAAGAAAACTATCACCTGCCGACAGAATGATAGGTTCTTCAAAACTCGCGCTTGAAATGGGCGTTACCCCCGCATATATCGCAATCGGCGCGGCGGCAGCAGTTGTACGCTACATTAACGAGGCGGAAGTTCCCACAACAGCAGAGGACGTTTTGAAAAACATCTGCGGACTGTGTGAGAGCGACGAGTTGTTTACACTCATTATGGATATGTATAATAAAATCAAAAACGGCGCAACGCTCGACTGTCTCAGGAAATACGCCGACAAGATTGTTGCAAATAAATTAAATAACGTAATATAACAAAAACGGGTCGGTGTGGACATCGGTATACAGTTTGTACACGCCATAAGTTCTTTACGCAAACAGCGGGTAAATATAGGGACATAATTTAAAACATTATGTCCCCTGTTTTTATTTACAATATATTTTCTATTTGTTATTATTTTCTTTGAGGTGATTATTTTGAAAACTCTATCTATGTTAAAAGAGTGGCAGTTACTTGAAATGCCGCTTGATATAGCAAAAGACGATATACAAAAAGTTACAGATACCAAAAACGGTTGGATGGACGTTGACACCCTACCCTGCGACGTACATATGCCGCTTGTAAAATACGGTAAAATCGCCGACCCAAACATTGCCATGGGCAGTTTCGAGTGCGAGTGGGTTGAAGACCGCAGTTGGTGGTTTAAAAAAGAGTTTGAAATCACTGACGGCTATATCACACCCTTTGGCAGTGAACTTTTTATTGAAATGCTCGATATCCACGCCGACATCTTTTTAAACGGCGCTTACATCGGCCACCACGCGAGTGCGATGTATCCTTTTATAAAAGACGTGACTCCGTGGCTCAAAGTTGGCAAAAATGAACTCATTATCCGTCTCACCTGCGGCCTTGATACAGTTGACGACAGTGATGTTAAAGAAGTGCGCGACTATGTTGCGTGTGAATACCGTTCACGCAGAAAAGGACGCGGTGATGACAGACGAACAATCCTTAGAAAACCGCAGTATGTTTACGGCTGGGACCAGTCACCACATCTTGCAACCTGCGCTATCTCGGGTGACGTGCGCATTGATTTTCTTGATGAGATTGTTGTGCGCGACATACGATTTGAAACACTATCACTCAATGACGGCTGTGCAAATATTCTTGCAGAGGCAACAATTGAAAGTTGTGAGCGACTTTTTGCACGCGAGTGCGAGGCAACCTTTGAGATGATTTTTGACGGCAAGGTTATTTATTCAAACACCAAAAAATATTTAAGCCAATGCGGACACAACTTTATTGATTTTAGTTTTAAACTGGAAGATGCAAAACTGTGGTGGCCCAACGGCTATGGTGAGCAAAACCTGTACACAGTACGTGTCAGCGCAAAGAATATGAACGGTGCCAACCACCAAAAAGAAATTGTAACAGGGGTACGCACAGTAGAACTTGATATGAGTGAACTCTCGGCCGACGAACGCATTTACGCATTTAAGGTAAACGGCAAACGTATTTACGCAAGAGGCTGTGATTTTATTCAATCAGAGCACCTGTATGCAAAAATTACCGATGAACTTCAGGAAAAGCTACTAACCGCCGCAAAAAACGCACATTTTTGTATGCTTCGTTTTTGGGACGGTAACGTGTACCAAAGTGATTTTGTATATTCGCTTTGTGACAAGTTCGGTATACTTGTTATTCAGAATTTCTGTTTTGCGTGCGGTGCATATCCCGACCATCTTGAAAAATTTGTTAAAGAGGTTGAACGTGAGGCGGAATATCAACTTATCCGTCTGCGCTCACACCCCTGTCTTGCAATGTGGTACGGCAACGGCGAAAACACATCGATTCTTGATGCATACCTCGGCAAAAATTATTACAAAGAATACGAACGCGCAATCTACACGGGCGGTACATATCTCTATAACTCGCTCTTGCCAAAACTCCACCACGCGTACGTGAAAAGTGTTCCCTATCAGTGCACCACACCTTTTGGAAATTTTAGCGGAAACGAGAGTGAAAAGCGCGGTGACAGACACTACTATCCTTTCCTTGACATACGACCCGAAAACCAACAATACCGAATTTCGCGTCAGTCTATAGATGATCTTGAGTGCAAGTTTGTAACCGAGGGCGGTATTATGGGTCCGCCGTCAAAATCGGCGCTTACAAATTACTGCGGAGGCGAAATCGACTTTGACAGTGAAGTGTTTTTACACCACCGCAACACCTTTGAGTGCGAAGCGGTACGCGACGGTATTTACAAGCACTACACGGGTAAAAAAGAACTGACGATTGACGAATATTGTCTTTACGGCGGTCTCTTCCAGGGTACTCTCCTCGGCTATGAGGCGGAGCATATCCGTACCCGCAAAAATTGCTACGGCTCACTGCTCTGGTGCTTTAACGACGGTTTTGGCGAGGTGGGCTTCAGCGTGATGGACCACTACGGAAACCCAAAACCTGTTTACTATTTTTTAAAACGTGCCTACGCTCCGCAAAGACTTATTATTAAAAAAGAGGGCGAAAACGCTGTAGTATACCTTACAAACAGCGCACCAACATCGTTTGAAACAACTGTTTATTACGGTTATGAGAATTTTGACGGCAAAAAGTGCGAAAACAAAGTTGACGTTTATCTTAATGCGTTTACAGGTGCAACCGAAATCGCAAGAATGGCGGTTGACAGTCTTGACTTAACAAAAGGTGTGATCTATGCAAAAGCAAATTGTCTTGACCACGCAACAATGCATTCGTGTGATTTTTCACAACTTGAAACAGGCGAAAAAGCAGTGCTGACAATAAATAATTTAAGACACGAAGGCAAAAACACCGTATTTGACATAACCGCCGACCGCTTTGCACACGCCATACACTTTAATTTGAAAGATGACGTTATTTTAAGTGACAATTACTTTGATTTACTCGCCGACGAAACAAAAACTATCACGATATACGGCAAACTTGTTGACAATATTACAGCAAATCAAGTGACAATTAAATAAAAATGAGAGGTTTTAAACCTCTCATTTTTTTACGGCAGCAACTACAAACCTACCAACATATTGCGAGTATTCACAGGTTGACAAAAGCAAAATCTCGTCACCTATCTCAATATTAATATCGGGGTTTTGCATAACCGCAAGTCTCCTGATATCGTTTACATACTCATCAAATGCCTCTTTGGTATAAAGACCGTTGGCACCGCGTGTGTATATTGTATGCTTATCATCACCCGTTGTATAAAACGCGGCAAAAACGGTATAGATGCTGTCACCGTCTTTTTGATAAAGATGGATATCACTGTGAGTGTTAAAAAAGTTTTCATACTCATAATAGAGCAGTTCACCAAACATCTTTTTGCCCGTTATATGATGACCGTGAATAATTTTAACTCCACCATCGTCTGCACTGTCCGTTTCAAAAAACGGAGTGCCGTAGAAACTGTATTTTTTATCAAAATCACGTCGGAGATAAAATTCCTCGTCGTGCGGTGTGTACATAACAGGATAATCAATTTGCGTATTGGGAATCTTTATATACGCACCGATATCGGAATTTTTTTCATGAAGTGTGTCAAAAAATGTTTTAACCTGCTCTGTCGCCTCGGTATCCTGTTCACTTTTTGGAGGAAGCGGTGCAAGGCTTGAAATCTTTTCGAAGTTTTTAGTATGCTTATGTGAAAGATAGAGTGTGCGCCCCACCATAAACGCCGATACAACAAAAACGCCGATTAAAATCACAAGTATTATGTTAAGAATTTTATTTTTCATATACGTTCACAATCTCTGAAAGTTTATTTTTATATTCATCCACCACGTCAGTCGGTGAAAGTATTTTTATATCGGTGCCAAAACCGCATATCCATCCAAAAAACTGTGGACTTATCTGTACGTTTACAGTGGCAGAAAAACTGTCATTTTGCTGCGGTATCATAATTATATCCTTGCCGAAACGGTCAATAAACGCTCCTGCAAGTGAGTTCTTCAAAAGCAAAGTTACCTGACGTTCACGTCCGCCATACATTCCAAAAACGCTGTTTGTGTAACCTGCCTTATCAAAATCGGGCGACAGTTCACGCTTTTTGTCGGTTTGTTTTATACTTTGCATTTTATCAACACGGAAGTGCTTTAAAACCCCATTTTCGTTTGCAATGAGGTAATAATTCTGATTATCCCAGCAGAGCGCCTCGGGGCTTACCTCGTATTTATTGCCGTCGCGGCGCAGACGTTTTTGCTTTTTTTCGGTCCACTCAAAATAGTTGAACAAAATCTGTCTGTCGGCAGTAATTGCGCCGTTTATTGCATCAACGTTATAGTAGATAGTCTCTTCCATCGACTTGATTCTGCCAAAAACAAGTACCTGACCCGAAAGTTCCTTGGCCTCAGTAGGTCCAACAAGAGATTTGAGTTTGGATATCAGCGCACCGCTCTTTTTTTGAGTGATAAATTTTGATGATTGCACCGCATCAACCAAAAGACGCACTTCCGCACTCTCGAACTCGCGCGATACAAGGCGGTATTCGTGACGTGTTCCGTTTCGCTCTGCGATGATGTCTGCACCGTAATCCTGCAGAGCAAGTATATCGTCATATATACTCTTTCTCTCGGCACGGATGCCGTATCCTGCGAGATAATCTATCATCTCGCCCACAGTGACGCCGACATTCTCGTCGGTTTTTTTTTGCAAAAAGTCGTATATATAAAGTATCTTCAATTTTTGAAAACTCGATTTAGGCATTCTATCACCTCTTTTTAATTATAACGTAAAAACACAACTCTTTCAATAAATGGTTGAAAAAAGTTTTTACATATTATAAAATGAATTCAATAAATGTTTGGAGGTCAATATGAAAAAACAAATTTTGAGTTTTGTCATTATTCTGGTAATGGCATTTGGACTTATACCAACTTTTACCATTGCTAACGCCCAGACTTATGGTGACCTTACCTATACAAATGATATGGGTGAAATAACCATAACAGGTTGCAGTAAAAATGCCGTAAAAGTTGATATACCATCTAAAATTGACGGTAGCAGAGTTATTGCTATTGGTAGAAGTGCATTTAGTGATTGTGGGGTGCTTACATCAGTTACAATTCCAGATAGCGTTACCTCTATTGGCAGTTATGCTTTTTCAGATTGTGACAGTCTTACTGCAATTACAATACCAGATAGCGTTACTTCAATCAGTTATGAAGTGTTTAATGGTTGTGATATTCTTTCGTCCGTTAAACTGCCAAGCGGTCTTAAAGGAATCAGCGATAGTATGTTTTATAACTGCATTGGACTCAAGTCGATAACAATTCCCGAAAGCGTGACCAGATTTGGACTTTGTGCGTTTTATGGTTGTAAAAATCTTTCGTCAATAACCATACCCGATAATACAACCGTTATTGACAATTTTGCTTTTTATGATTGTCAAAGCCTTACATCAATAAACATCCCCAAAAATGTCACAACGATTGGCAGTTCAGCATTTAGTGGCAATACCAGCCTTGTGAGAGTTGATATAACTGATATCAAGGATTGGTGTAACATTGAGTTTAATTTAAAAAATTCAAATCCGTGTAACAATGGCGCCCAATTATATCTTAATGGAGTGTTGCTTACCGATGTCACAATACCTGACAGTATAACCTCAATCGGTGATTATGCATTTTATGGTTTAGATGCACTTAAATCGATAAAATTGCCCGACACTTTGGTATCTATCGGAAACAGTGCGTTTTATAACTGTAAAAATCTTGCATCAATAAATATCCCCAACAGCGTAACATCGATTGGTGACTCTGCATTTGGTTTTTGTGAAAGCCTTAAATCGATAACTATCCCCGATGGTATAACTTCTATCGATAAATTCACATTCACTTGTTGCAAAAGCCTTACTTCAGTCACAATCCCCGATAGTGTGACCTCAATTTCTGATTATGCATTTACTGCTTGTGAAAATCTTAAAAAAGTAAAACTTTCAAACAAAACGGCAGTCATAGGCGCCGAGGCTTTTAAAGGCTGTGGTGTTTCGGTTATATACATACCCAAAGAACTCATAAACATAAAAAGCAAAGCCTTTTATTTTAGTGATGTAAAGTATGTATATTATGGTGGCAGCGAGGCGGATAAGAAAAATATTACAATTCAGTCGGGTAATGATCCGATTAATTTTGCCAAGTGAGTATATAATGCAAAAGGTCTTCCTGAGTGCGAGTATGATAATGCTTGTGACACAGACTGCAATATTTGCGGTGAAACACGGCAAACAACTCACGCTTTTGGTGCTTATTCATCCGACAAAAACGCAACTATCGAAAATGATGGAACAAAAACGAGAGTTTGTAGCGTTTGTGGTACAAAAGACACAGTGGCCGATGTTGGTTCAAAATTACCGGCACCTACAGTTGAAATAAAAGATACCTCAAAGATATTCAAAGATATACCTGCAAAGAAGTGGTTTAAAGAATATGTTGACTATTCTGTTGCATACGGTATCTTTACAGGAACAAGCAAAACCGAATTCTCGCCAAATACAAACATTACACGTGCACAGTTTGTACAGGTTCTTGCAAACCTTGTTGGGGTTGACACTTCAAACAGAAATGTAACAACATCATTCAAAGATGTACCCAGCAAAAAGTGGTTTACATCTGCAGTTAAATGGGCGAGTGAAAATAAAATTGTAAACGGACTTGGTGACGGAAAATTTGAGCCAAACGCAAACGTTACACGCGAACAAATGTGCGTAATGCTTGTAAACTTTGCAAAATTTAAAAATATTACTCTTAAAACGCTCGAAAACAAAGCAAACTTTGCTGATGATGGAAAAATAAGCAAATGGGCAAAGACAGCGGTTTACACCTGTCAGATGGCCGACATCGTAAACGGCAAAGGCGCAGGAAAATTCGACCCCAAAGGCACAGGCACACGTGCTGAGGCATCGGTTATGTTTACAAAATTCCACAAAGATTATATGGCGAATTAAAGAAGGCGGACTGAAAAGTCCGCCTTCTTTTACATTGTTACGTTATATATACCTAATCCGTCTTCATTTTTCAAAAACTCAAAAGTTACCCAGATTGTATTTTGAGCATCATCACCAACCTGAACGTCAAGGTCAAGTTTTTTATAGCCGCCTCCCTTTACCAGATCATAAAGGGCTATTGATTTGCTTTTGCATCTTACAACTTTAAAACCGTCATCAAAGCAAACGTTGTTTCGCAATTGCACTTCAACCAACCATTCATAATAAGAATTAACAAGTTGCTCATCGGATGAATTTTGTTCTTCAACAACGCTTTTATGGTGCAAATCGATTGCAGCAGTTTCAAGGTCACCCTTTTGAACCGCGTTAAAGTATTTTTCTATAAGAATATCACTCTCATCATCACTGATATGAAATAGTGACATATCACACGACGACAGTGAAAACAATATTACTATCAGCATACACAGACTTATTATTTTTTTCATAGGCAACCTCCATGCTTTTAATTTATTTAATTGTATATTAAATTTTTGTAATTGACAACTTTTTTAACCAAAACAAATAAAAAATCCCCAACTCGGGTTGGGGATTTTTATTGTAATTATTTTACAAGAGTGATAATTGCCATCTCAGCGTTGTCACCACGACGGGGACCCTTTTTGATGATTCTTGTGTAACCGCCGTTACGCTCTGCGTATGCGGGTGCGATTTCGTCAAAAAGTTTTTTAACAACGTCCTCTTTTGTGATATATGACAATGCCTGACGTTTTGAATGAAGTGTATCATTCTTGCCGAGTGTAATCATTTTCTCGGTGATTCTTCTTACTTCTTTGGCGCGCATAAGAGTTGTCTCAATTGAGCCGTTTTCGAGAAGATAAGTCACCATACCTCTGAGCATTGCACGACGGTGATCGGTCGGTCTGCCCAGTTTTCTGTATCCTGACACCTTAGTATACCTCCAATAATAGTATTAGTCTTCGTCCCTTTTAAGAGACAGTTCGAGGGATGCAAGCTTGCCGATAACTTCATCGAGTGATTTACGGCCAAGGTTGCGTACCTTCATCATGTCATCCTCGCTTTGATTTGTGAGGTCCTCTACAGTATTGATACCTGCACGTTTGAGACAGTTGAATGAACGAACCGAAAGATCGAGTTCTTCAATTTGCATCTCAAGGACTTTTTCTTTTCTGGTTTCTTCTTTTTCTACCATTACGGTAGTGTTCTTAGCTTTTTCTGAAAGATCAATGAACAATGTAAGATGATCGTTCATAATACGTGCTGCCATTGAAACTGCTTCAGATGCTGTAACTGTTCCGTTTGTCCAAACGTCAAGTGTAAGCTTATCAAAATCTGTTATTTGTCCTACACGTGTGTTTTCTACAGTGTAGTTGACCTTAACAACGGGAGTGAAGTTGGAATCAACTGCAAGCATTGTGGGCTGATTCTGAGTATATTTTTTGTTAACCTCAGAGCCAACGTAGCCACGGCCGCGGTCGATTACCATTTCGATATTGAGAACTGCACCCTCTGAAAGTGTTGCAATAACATGCTCGGGGTTTAAAATCTCAACTTCACTGTCAAGTTTAATATCGCCTGCCGTTACAATACCGGGGCCTTTAGCCTCGATATAAACGGTTTTGGGTTCCTCGCAATACAGCTTGGGGATAATGCCTTTAATATTCAGTATAATCTCGGTTACTTCTTCTTTAACGCCCTCGATTGACATAAATTCGTGGGGTACATCGTTCACTTTTGCGCAAACAACTGCAAAACCCTCGAGAGTTGAAAGAAGAATTCTGCGAAGCGCATTACCGAGAGTGATTCCATAACCACGTTCGAGCGGCTCGGCAACAAAACGGCCGTACTCGCCTCTTTCGCCTTGAAGTTCTGTTTCAATGCGTGGTCTTTCCATCTCGATCATTTAAAAAGCCTCCCTTTTTTAGTTTTTTAAAGATTTATGCTGCATTACTTAGAATACAACTCGACGATAAGATGCTCTTCGATAGGAAGATCGATATCTTCTCTTTCGCATACGCCAACAACCTTACCTGTTGTGCCGTCGCGCTCAAGCCATTTAACAATGGCACGTTTGTCGTTTGCTTCAATAATGCTCTTGATTTTTTCGGAACTCATGCTACCTTCTTTGATAGCAATTACATCGCCAACGCTAACAAGGTATGACGGAATGTTAACCTTTTTACCGTTGAGTGTGAAATGACCGTGGCGAACGAGCTGTCTTGCCTCCGGTCTAGACATAGCAAAGCCTAATCTATAAACTACATTGTCAAGTCTGCTTTCAACGATTGAAAGAAGATTTGAACCTGTAACGCCTGATTTTTTCTCAGCAAGCTCGAAATAGTGAGCGAACTGGCTCTCGAGTACGCCGTAATACTTTCTAACCTTCTGCTTCTCTCTGAGCTGAAGACCGTACTCTGAATATTTCTTTCTGCTCTGACCGTGCTGGCCGGGAGCATATGCGCGGCGTTCGATTGCACATTTACCGCTGTAGCAGCGGTCACCCTTTAAAAAGAGTTTCTGACCTTCACGTCTGCACTGACGGCAGACAGCACCAGTATATCTAGCCATGTGATTATCCTCCCTTATACTCTTCTTCTCTTAGGCGGTCTGCAACCGTTGTGAGGGATGGGGGTAACGTCTTTAATCATTGAGATTTCAAGACCTGCAGTCTGAAGTGCACGGATAGCAGCTTCACGACCCTGACCAGGACCCTTAACATATACTTCAACAGTTTTAAGACCATGTTCCATAGCAAGTTTAGCAGCCTGTTCTGCAGCCATCTGTGCTGCAAAAGGTGTGCTTTTTCTTGAGCCTTTAAAGCCCATTTCACCTGCTGATGCCCATGAGATTGCGTTACCGTTTACGTCAGTAATTGTAACGAGTGTGTTGTTGAACGATGAGCGAATGTGAGCAGCTCCGCGTTCAATATTCTTCTTTACACGGCGTTTTGTGCCGACTTTTTTAGTTGTTTTAGCAGCCATTTACATTCACTCCTTTACTTTTTCTTATTTGCCATAGTTTTTCTCGGGCCTTTTCTTGTACGGGCGTTTGTTTTTGAACGCTGACCCCTTACAGGTAAGCCTTTTCTATGTCTAGTTCCTCTGTAGCAGCCGATGTCTATAAGACGTTTGATATCAAGAGCAACTTCACGTCTTAAATCGCCTTCTACGCTATAACCATCCATCGCAGCACGAATCTTTGAGATTTCGTCTTCGGTAAGATCCTTAACACGAGTGTCGGGATTTACGCCTGCCTCTGCGAGAATTTTGTTTGATGTTGTTCTGCCGATACCGTAAATGTATGTCAGACCAATCTCAACGCGTTTTTCGTTGGGTAAATCAATACCAGCAATTCTTGCCATTTGGTAAATACACCTCCAAATTATTTATTAACCCTGCTTTTGTTTATGCTTGGGGTTTTGGCAGATAACCATGATCTTGCCATGTCTTCTGATTACTTTGCACTTTTCGCACATAGGTTTTACTGAGGGTCTAACCTTCATAGTAAATTCCTCCTTTATTTAGCTCTCCAGATAATTCTGCCCTTTGTCAGGTCATACGGTGACATCTCGAGCTTTACTGTGTCACCCGGCAGAATTTTTATATAGTTCATACGGAGCTTGCCGGAAATGTGTGCCTGAATCTGATGTCCGTTATCAAGCTCAACTGTGAAATTGGCACCGGGGAGTGCTTCGAGCACTTTACCCTCTACCTCAATCATATCTTCTTTTGACATAAAATAATCCTCCGAATATAACTCACTCTTGCACTGTAAGAATGTGTGCGCAATCGTTATCGATATAAAACGTGTGTTCATAGTGCGCCGAAAGTTTGCCGTCAAGTGTTGTTACAGTCCAGCCATCATGCTTATCTATTACAACCTTGTGAGTACCCTCGTTTATCATCGGTTCAACAGCAACTGTTGTACCCTTTGGGAGTCTGAGTCCGTGACCCGCTTTTCCAAAGTTTGAAACCGAAGGATCCTCGTGCAGTTCGCGGCCGACACCGTGGCCCACAAAGTCACGCACCACCGAAAAGCCCTGAGCCTCACAGTGATTTTGAATTGTGGAACCGATATCGCCAAGACGCACATCTGCTTTCATTATACTGTGTGCTAATTCAAGCGACGTTTTTGTAGCATCCATTAACTTTAAAGCATTTTGGGCAACATCTCCCACGGCAAACGTATATGCACTGTCGCCGTGAAAGCCGTTTATATAGGCGCCTACGTCAACGCTAACGATATCACCGTCTTTGATGATTTTATCCTTTGACGGAATGCCGTGGATAACAACATCATTGACCGATATACAAGCGCTTGCGGGGAATCCGCCATAGCCCTTAAAGGACGGGATTGCACCGTGTGAGCGGATATAATCCTCTACGATTTTATCAAGTTCATACGTTGACATACCTGCCTTGATTGCCTTGCCTGCAGCGGCAAGTGCGCCTGCAGTTATACTGCCTGCCTTTCGCATAAGGCGGATATCACTGTCTGATTTGATTATAATCATTTGCAAAATCCTTCTATTGCTTTAAATGTAAGAGCGGTTGTGTCTTTGAGTTCATCCTGACCTTCAACGATAACGAGCTTGTTCTGTTTTGAGTAGTACTCTTTAAGAGGCTCTGTCTGGTCGTGATAAATTTTAAGACGTTCAAGTACTGTTTCGGGTTTGTCATCGTTTCTAATAACAAGTTCTGTGCCACAGCCGTCGCAGGTTTTGTTATCCTTCGAGGGTTTGAACTCGAGGTGATAAGTCATACCGCAGTTCGGACAAGCACGTCTGCCCGACATTCTTTGGACAATTTTTTCGTCCGCTACCTCTATAGAGAGGGCAAAGTCGATTTCTACCGAAAGCTCATCAAGAGCTTCTGCCTGAGGAATTGTACGGGGGAAACCGTCGAGGATGAAACCGTTTTTGCAGTCATCCTTTGTAAGACGTTCCTTAATGATTTCGATTACTGTTGCATCGGGTACAAGTTTACCCGCGTCAGTAAAAGACTTTACCTTTTGGCCGAGTTCGCTGCCGCTTTTGATAGCGGCGCGAATCATATCTCCGGTGGAAATTGAAGGGATGTTATATTTTTTTGATATGTTTTCTGCCTGTGTGCCTTTACCGGCACCGGGAGCACCAAGTAATATCAATTTCATAGAGTCTACTCCTTAATTATTCCAAAAAGCCTTTGTAGTGACGCATAAGCATCTGTGACTCGAGAGTTTTAACTGTTTCGAGTGCAACACCAACTACGATAAGGATTGAAGTACCACCGATTGCAAGGCTTCTCAGGTTTGTGTTGAACATAGCAATAAAGCTGGGTACAGCAGAAACAAGAGCAAGGAACAATGCACCGATGAGTGTTACTCTGTTAAGTGTTTTTGTAATGTAATCAGCTGTGGGCTTACCGGGGCGGATACCCATGATAAAGCCACCGTTCTTTTTGAGGTTTGAAGCAACCTCAATCGGATTGAATGTGATTACTGTGTAGAAATAACTAAAGAAGATTATGAGTAAGAACATAATAAGTGTATATGCCCAACCACCAACATTAAGCGCATTTACAACTTTGCCAAACCAACCATCCTGGAGTTTGGGGAAGAAGTTTGCGATTGTTGCAGGAAGCATTACAAACGACTGCGCAAAGATGATAGGGAGAACACCTGTCATGTTAACTTTAAGCGGAATATTTGTGTTCTGTCCGCCGTACATTTTTCTACCTACTACTTTTTTAGCATACTGAACGGGGATTCTACGCTCACCGTTTGTCATAAATACAACAAATGCTATCATAAGTAAGAGAACAACTACAACGATTGCAAGAACAAGCCAGCTTGTTGCGTTTGCCTGTTCAAGAGCAATTGATGTTCTGATAAAGCTGGGGATTTCTGCAACGATACCTGCAAAGAGGATCATTGAGATACCGTTTCCAATACCGTTATCGTTGATGAGATCACCAAGCCACATAACAACCATAGCACCTGCTGCAAAAGCAAAGGTGATTACGATTGCGCCAAAGACACCAGCCTTTGAATCAACAACATTCTGAGCATTTTTAAGAACGGTATAGTAACCGAAACCAAGAACAAGTGCAAGAACGATTGTTAAAATTCTTGTCCACTTATCCATAAATTTCTGACCACCGTCTTCTTTCATTTTGCGCTCAAGTGCAGGGATTGCCACAGCAAGAAGCTGCATAATGATCGAAGCGTTGATGTAAGGCGAGATTGAAAGTGAAAGGAAACCAGCACTTTCCATAGCGCCACCGCCCATAAGGTTTAAAAAGCTGAAAATGTTGTTACCTGCTGCGTAGCTTGAGAAAAGTTCGCCGAGAGCGTTTGTATCAAGAAACGGAACAGGAATTTTTGTACCAAGTCTGAATAACAAGATAATGAATGCAGTGAAAAAAAGTTTTTTTCTGAGGTCTTCTATTTTCCAAGCGTTTGCAAATACCTTGAACATTTAGATCACCTCAACCTTTCCTCCGGCTGCTTCGATGGTTGCTTTAGCACCTTCTGTGATTTTTGTGCAGCGTACTTTTACAGCTTTATCAAGCTGACCGCCGCCGATGATTTTAAGACCGTCAAGTTTGCATTTAGCAAAGCCTGCGTCTACTACTGCATCGATATCAACATATTTACGAGCATCGAAAGAATTAAGGTCTGCTACCTTGAGTACAACATACTGTTTTGCAAAAATATTGTTAAAGCCTCTTTTAGGAAGACGTCTTTGGAGAGGCATCTGGCCGCCTTCAAAACCGGGTCTTACACCGCCGCCTGAACGAGCCTTTTGACCTTTGTGGCCCTTACCTGCTGTCTTGCCGTTTCCTGAACCGGGGCCTCTGCCCTTTCTTTTTGCATCAGTTGTTGCGCCTACCGCAGGAGAAAGTTCATTTAAGTTCATAGTTGTGCACCTCCTTATTTGGCTTCTTCAACTTTTACAAGGTGAGTTATTTTTTTGATTTTGCCCTGTGTTGCTGCGTTGTCGGGCTGAACTGTTACGTCATTAATCTTTTTGAGACCGAGTGAGTAAGCAGTTGCAATCTGGTCGTCTTTTCTACCGATAAGACTTTTTACGAGAGTTACTTTAATACTTGCCATTAAACTGTCCTCCCTTAACCGATTATCTCTTCAACTGTCTTGCCACGGCGAGCTGCAACCTGAGCTGCATCTTCAAGAGCTTTAAGACCGTTGATTGTAGCGCGAACTACATTGATTTTATTGCGTGAACGCAATGCTTTAGTTCTGATATCTCTGATACCTGCCATCTCAACAACAGCACGAACTGCGCCGCCTGCGATAACACCGGTACCGGTTGCTGCCGGCTTCATAATAACCATTGAAGCGTCATATTTGCCGATGATGTCATGAGGAATTGTTGAATCCTTCATGCTGATTTTAACGATATTTTTCTTTGCATCCTCGATGCCTTTACGGATAGCTTCGGGTACTTCGGCTGCTTTGCCGATACCTGCGCCAACGTGACCCTCGCCGTCACCAACAACGATAAGAGCTGAGAATTTCATAATTCTACCACCCTTTACTGTTTTTGATACACGGTTGAGTGATACTACGCGTTCTTTAAGGTCGAGTGTGCTCGGATCTATTAAAGTTGCCATAATATTTTCCGTCTCCTTAACTTAGAATTTAAGTCCGCCTTCACGGGCGCCGTCTGCAAGTGCTTTTACACGACCGGTGTAAACAAAACCGCCACGGTCAAATACTACTGTTTCGATTTTAGCTTCGAGTGCTTTTGCAGCAACTTTCTTACCAATTTCAAATGCAGCATCCTTGTTACCGCCGTAGTTCTCGAAATCTTTTTCAACTGTTGAAGCAGATACGAGTGTCTTGCCGTTTACGTCGTCAATAATCTGTGCATAGATATGCTTGTCAGAACGGAATACGCAAAGACGCGGGCATTCAGGGGTTCCGGAAATTTTAGCACGTACTCTTTTATGTCTTTTAATTCTAGCAGCTTTGCTGTCATGTCTTTTAACCATGATATTTTCCTCCCTTTATTATTTTGATTTACCGGCTTTGCCTTCTTTACGCTTGATAACTTCATCAGCGTATCTGATACCTGCACCCTTGTAGGGTTCGGGGGGTCTCTTCATACGTACGTTAGCTGCGAACTGACCAACGAGCTGTTTGTCTGCGCCGCTGATAACAACTGTATTGGGACCCGGTACCTCGATGGTGATGCCGTCAACAGGATCAACTACAACCATGTGTGAGTAACCGAGGTTCATCTCAAGTGATTTACCCTTGAGTGCTGCTCTGTAACCAACACCACTGATTTCGAGTTGCTTTTTAAAGCCTGTTGTAACGCCCTCTATCATATTTGCGATAAGAGTTCTTGTGAGACCGTGAAGGGCTCTGTGTTCTTTAACTTCTGACGGACGCTCAACTGTGATTTCGTTACTGTTTACAGTAACTTTCATATCGGGGTGAAGCTCACGTGTAAGTGTTGCTTTTGCACCTTTAACAGTGATTACGTTTGCGTCTAATTTCACTTCAACTCCTGCAGGAATTGAAATCGGTTTTCTACCTATTCTTGACATTGTATACCCTCCTTACCAAACAAATGCAAGGACTTCGCCGCCAACGCCGGCTTTTCTTGCCTGTTTGTCTGTCATAATACCTTTAGAGGTTGATACGATGGCAATACCGAGGCCTCTCATTACGCGGGGAAGCTCTTCAGCGCCTGCATAAATTCTAAGACCGGGCTTTGAAACTCTCTTAAGGCCCTGGATAACTCTTGTCTTTTTCTCACCGTATTTGAGTGTGAGAACAATTGTACCCTGATGGTTGTTTTCTTCAACCTTCATATCTTTGATGTAACCCTCATCCAAAAGAATCTGGCAAATTGCCTTCTTTGTGTTTGATGCAGGGATTTCTACTGTATCGTGTTTTGCCGAATTAGCATTTCTAATTCTAGTGAGCAAATCGGCAATGGGGTCTGTAATCTGCATAATTTTACCTCCTACCAGCTTGCTTTCTTAACGCCAGGAATTTTGCCTTCGTAGGCAAGTTCTCTGAAGCATATTCTGCAGATGCCGTAGTTTCTGAGGTACGCATGGGGACGACCGCAGATTTTGCATCTGTTATACTCTCTTGTAGAGAATTTCTGGGTCTTTTGTTGTTTTAAAATCATTGCTTTCTTAGCCACGAAAATTCCCTCCTTATCTTGCAAACGGAGCGCCCATAAGTGTAAGGAGCTCTTTTGCCTGTTCGTCAGTTTCAGCTGTTGTTACGAATACGATGTCCATACCGCGAATCTTATCTACCTTATCGTAATCGATCTCAGGAAAGATAAGCTGTTCTTTGATACCGAGGGCATAGTTGCCGCGGCCGTCAAATGCGTTCGGGTTGAT
>JAZKZG010000150.1:0-13753 GCA_045612565.1 Eubacteriales bacterium | reverse complement strand
CTATGGGTGTTTTTTAATATTCTCTTTATTTGCTGATCGAGTTATGCTATAATACAACTGACCGATAAATAAGAATTTGTAGGTGTACAATGGAACTTAAATTGATAGAATTAACACATAAGAGTGAGGTTTGTAAAATATACGAGATTTACAAGCACTGTATGTATATGCCAAATGAAGAAAAGTTTAACGAGAAAATAGACCAATTCTTGAATGATAACTCCGTAAAAATCTTTGCTTGTTTAAATCAAGGTAAGATTATAGGAGTTATGGTTGTTTCTTTTATAGAGGAGAAGAAAATTGAAATTATAGGTATTGCAGGAGAGGTATCTGCTGGTGGGAAGGGCATTGGTTCTTATATGATAAATCAAATAGTAAAGTATTATGGCTTAATATCTGTATGTGCTGAAACAGATAATGATGCCGTTGGGTTTTATCGCAACAATGGTTTTAGTATTGTAGAGTTCTCTGAAACCTATGGTGCAGAAACTGTTGTCCGCTACAAATGCGAATTAACCAAATAATCAAATTCCAATTTATCGAATAGATGATATTTGTTTAGAAAAAGGTTTTAGGTTCTTCTACCAAGTGACATTTGGACTCAAAAATGTCCTGTTGCTACGGTATGAGACAAAAATTAAAAGGAATCACGAAAATCTCGTGATTCCTTTTTTACTATCCTTTAGAGCACAACCCGTAAAGCCTGTCTTTTTTATATCTACCAGTTTGTTTGCCAACGTGTGCTGTATTCACCTGTCGGTGTTGAGCCGACAGAAGACTTATTTATTGTGCTTGATTTTATACGTTCATCCAAAAAACTGTCATACTCATTTTCATCAACAGGAAGAGTAAGTGTACAGTTGTTTTTAAATGACGAAAGATATGCTGCGTTTGTTATCATAAGTTGATTTATGCCCTCGCGACCATCCGCCAGAAGTTCGTCACCAAACAGGACAGCGTTTGTAAAGTTTTGCAGAATTCCCGCGTGTGCAGTGGCGTTTTTGTAATCATATTCAAAATAATCATATTCTGGCTTAGGTGAATTTGTATTGTCACTAAAGCAAACTTCACGCTCGTCTTTTTTAAGTTTCCAGAACATAAGTTTTTTGTTTTCAATTACGATTTTGCCGAGTGTACCCGAAATTTCAAGACGATTTGTGCCGGGGTATTCACCCGTTGATGTAATAAAAGTACCTGTCGCTCCGTTTTTATAACGTGCAAGTATTGTCACATCGTCCTCTACCTCGATATTGTGATACTTTGCAGTATCACAATATGCAGTAATACTCTGTGGCATACCGCAAATCCACTGCCACAAATCAAGGTTATGCGGTGCCTGATTTAAAAGCACACCGCCGCCCTCACCTGCCCAGGTTGCTCGCCAACAGCCTGAGTCATAATAATACTGTGAGCGGTACCAGTTTGTAATTATCCAAACCGAGCGTTTAAGGTCACCCAGTTCACCGCTTTTCACTATTTCACGTGCTTTGGCATAAAGATTATTTGTGCGCTGATTGAACATTATGCCAAAAACCCTGTCGGTTTTATCGGCAACACGATTTAATTCGAGTGCCTTTGATATGCGGATATCAACAGGCTTTTCTACAAGCACATGTTTGCCGTGATTTAACGCAAACATTGCAATATCAGCGTGAAGCGGATGGGGAACCGCAATTATAACCGCATCAACATTTTTATCAACTACTGCCTCTTGCCAATCGCTGTACAAAACCGCATCGGAGTAGTTTGATTTGCAAAACTCAAGACGGTCATTATCGGTATCACAAACGGCATAAAGATGCATACCCTTTATTTTTCCGCCACCGATACAAGCGGCATGAGCAGTACCCATATTACCAATACCGATTATTAGTGTATTAAGCGTACACATTTTATTTTGCGCCCCCGTAAGTATTGGAAGTGTCAGCGAAAACTGCCTTTACGGGTGCCTTTCTTTTTGAAGTTTTTACGCGTTCCATAAGAAGTTTGTAATACTCGTCTTCGTCGATGGGAAGGCTCACTTCTTTACCAAGATATGCGCTGAGGTGCATAGCGTTTGAAATCATAAGTCCGTTAATGCCCTCCTGACCGCGTGCTACAAGCGGAGTACCGTGAAGGATTGAAGCCGCCCATGCGTTAAGAACACCTACGTGCTGTGGATTTTCACCGTCAGTTTCAACTTCTACTCTGTTCACTTCCATTTTGCCAAACGGTTTTTCATTTGTTTTTGAAAATTCGGGTTCTGATACCGAAAATTCATCGAGTTCGATTGTTTTGCTGTCGGTTACGATTTTTGCACCGTCGAGCTGAATTTCGAGGCGGTTGGTACCGTGTGCGTCACCAGTTGAGGTTATAAACACACCTGTTGCGCCGTTTTTGTATTCAACATAAGTGGTAACATCGTCTTCAACCTCGAGATTGTGCCATTTGCCATAGTGCATTTTTGTAAATACTTTTTCGGGCATACCGCAAATCCACTGCCACAGATCAAGTTGATGGGGACATTGGTTTAAAAGCACACCGCCGCCTTCGCCCGACCAGGTTGCGCGCCAGTCGCCTGAATCGTAGTATGCCTGCGGACGATACCAGTTTGTAATTATCCAGTTCACACGGCGGATTTCACCGTATTTGCCCGACTGCACGAGTTCACGCACCTTTCGGTAAACACAGTTTGTGCGCTGATTGAACATCATACCAAAAATAATCTCGGGATGTTTATCGGCAAATTCATTCATTTCCCTTGCCTGTTTTGTATAAACACCTGCCGGTTTTTCCACCATAACATGTATGCCGCGTTTTATACACTCGATTGCATAAAACGGGTGGTCATAGTGGGGTACTGCTACAATACAGCTATCAATAAGACCGCTGTCAAGCATTTTGAGTGCGTCATCAAAATAGTTTATATCTGAACCGATATTTTCCTTTGCCCACTCTATTCTGTCAGGGTTTGTATCGGCAATTGCAACAAGGTCAATTTCGGGGCATTTACCTTCCATTATTTTTTTTGCATGTCCCGAACCCATATTACCGACACCGATAATTCCAAGTTTTATTTTCATATTATTCTCCTTATCTGAAGCCGAATGCTTTTAAATTGTTATAACTGCGTTTTAGACAGTCAAACGGGTCTTCGCCGTTGCAATTATCCTGTTCAACAAGCATATATTTTGTTCCTGCTTTTTCTGCCTTTTCAAATACGCGGTCAAAGTTGATATTACCCTCTCCAACAACCTCCATCTTTTGCTCAAAGCCACAGTCTTTGAGGTGGATACACGGAACACGTCCCGACAGTTTTTCAATCCACTGTGCAGGGTCACCGCCGCCAACCTGAACCCAGTATGTGTCGAGTGTAAAGCCCATATACTTTGCATCAACATCTTCTGCAAGTTTGTCTAAAATGAGTTTGCCATCAATTTTTCTAAACTCGTGAGCGTGGTTGTGGTACATAAAGTACTTACCGTTATCGCAAAGCGCCTTTGCAACAGCAGGGTATGTTGACAAAAAGTCACTGTATCGCTTACCTTCCTCGTCTTTAAACTGAAAGGCGCCAAGACCAACATAGTCACAGTCAAAAACATCGTGCGCTTTTGCAACTGCTACGGGGTCGGAAGTGAGTTTATCTTTGGAAATATGTGTGAGTACACATTTAAGTCCATTTTTATCAAGTTGTTCTTTAAGCCACTGCGGGTCATACTCGCAGGTACCCGAAATCTGAACAGCAGTATAGCCGATATCGGCTATTTTTTGGAGCGAACGTGCAAAATCATCAAGTGTTTTACAGTGTTCGCGAATTGTATAGAATTGTGCACCTATTATCATAATACCGTCTCCTTAAATGCGCTGACTGCCGCGTCAAATGCATCATCGTTTGATTTATATGAAAGATTACCCACAACACTTTTATCGTCTTCGTTTTCGAGTTTGTCAAGACCAATAAATGCTTTAAGATGGGGCTCGATTGTAACATCACCCTTAAAGTCGGAATAAATCTGCTTAATGTTGCCGATACCGCATCCCGAAGGCACAATTGAACCGTCGGCAAGTGCATCTTTTATATGCATATATTTAACGTATGGCTTTAACATCTGCCATGCCTCAAGTGTGTCCTGACCGCACTGAACGAAGTTGGCAGGGTCAAAAACCGCCTTAAGAGCGGGAAATGTTTTGTGGATATCAAGGCAACGCGACGCAATATCACCGTAGATGCCTTTTTCATTTTCGTGACAAAGGTCAATTCCCGAATCTTTTGCAATATCAATAAACTGACCGAGGCGGTCCATTACCTCGTCGCGATACGGCTCAATCGATTTTTCCTTTGGAGGATAAAACGAGAAAAGACGGATGTTTTTGCTGTCTAAGATATGTGCAATTTCAAGTGTGTGCTTAAATTTTTCAAGATGTTCACTAAAATCGTCACATTCAAAACGGATTTTGCCTATCGGTGAGCCAACAGCCCACGTAACAAGTCCGTTTGCATCAAGTTTTTCTTTGACTTCTTTTGCTTTTTGAAGTGTTATTTCAGATACGTTCACACCGTCTACGTTTCGTATTTCAAGACCCGAAAGGTTGTTGCGTTTCATTGCAATAATCTGCTCGTCAATATTGGGAGATGCCTCATCGGCAAATGCAAAAATTCTCATAGTCTTATACTCCTGAATATGCTGAAAATCCGCCGTCAACGGCAACGGTTATACCTGTTACAAAGCCCGATTTTTCGCTGTCAACAAGCCAGTCAAGTGTGCCGAGAAGTTCTTTTGCGTCACCGAATCTGCCCATAGGTGTTGAGCGAAGAATTTTATCTGTGCGGGGAGTGGGAGTGCCATCAGCATTAAACAGCAAGTCTTTGTTTTGTTTTGTCACAAAAAAACCGGGAGCGATTGCGTTAACACGGATGCCCTCTTTTGCAAAGTGAACCGCAAGCCACGATGTAAAGTTTGAAACCGCCGCTTTTGCCGCAGAGTATGCAGGAATTTTTGTAAGCGGTCTGTATGCGTTCATTGACGATATGTTTAAAACACAGCAACCTTCACGTGAGAGCATATCGGGCATAAACACCTGTGAAGGCAAAAGCACACCTTTGAGATTGAGGTCAAAAACAAAGTCAAAACCGCTCTCGTCAATATTAAAAAATGTCAAAAAGTCAGCAGCCGACTCATCACCTTTCACATATTCTTCGTGTGCAGTAGTGCACTTGGGATTATTGCCGCCAGCGCCGTTAATAAGAATATCACACTTGCCGAAATCAGCAAGTACAGCCTTATGTACATCTTCGATATTTGCTTTATCAAGGCAGTTACACTTATAGGCTTTTGCAACTCCGCCGTCTGCTGTAATCTGCTTTGCAACGGCGTCTGCCGCATCAAAATTCAAGTCGAGAAGCGCAATTTTGTTTCCGCTCTTTGCAAGGTGGATTGCAAAACCCGAACAAAGGACACCGCCTGCGCCTGTAATTACAATTACTTTGTTCATTTATCTATTCTCCTTAAAAAATTTTGTTTATATTGTGATAACAAATTCTTTGTGCAAGTTTTGATGCACTCTCGGGGTTATATTCACCGAGTTCAGCCCACTCGCCTATCATCGTACAAAGAATACGTCTGAAATAGTCGTGTCTTGCATAAGAAAGAAAACTGCGCGAATCGGTGAGCATACCGTAAAACTGACCGAGCGATGAGTTTTCGGCAATCACCTCAAGTTGTTCACGTATTCCGCGCTTGTGGTCGCAGAACCACCACGCTGCACCGCACGACACGCCCTTGAATGCGTGGGCAATCGATGCAATCTGAGAAGCGTTTGCAGGGTTAAGAGTATATATTATTGTTTTTGGAAGCCCCGATGTTTTATTGATTGCGTCAAGAATTTTTGCAAGGTATGGTCCCTGAATACAGTCTCCAACAGTATCAACACCACAGTCGGCACCGCAACTGTTAAACAGTACTGTATTAATATTGCGCATAACTGACAGATGAAGTTGCATCACGAGTCCGTATTCTTTATAAAGACATCCAAGGTAAACATACATATTACCTACAAGACCAAGGTAATCGTCCTCGTTTACTTTTTCACCGTTAAGTATTTTAGAAAATACTTCATCGGCGGTATCGTCATCATAAATCTCATTTGGAAAATACGGCATACCGATATCGGAAAACTTACATCCATTCGAAACAAAGAATTCAAGACGCTGTTTTGCAGCTGTCTTTAGTGTAGCAAGGTTGGTGATTGCAACACCTGACACATCTGACAGTTTATTAAGGTATTCAAGATAACCGTCACGAAGCATAAGCAACAAGTTATCGGTGCGGTATGACGGAAGTACCTTTACATCAAAGCTTGTCTTTAATTTTTCGTGCCATTCTAGGCTGTCAGTTATATCGTCGGTGGTGCAGATCACTTCCACTCCCGACTGTTTTATGAGTTTTTTTGGTGACAGCGATTTTTTTTCTATGTACGCATTGGCACGGTTCCAGATATCTTCAGCATTTTCGGGTGTGAGATAATCATCAATGCCAAAGTACATCGAAAGTTCCATATGCGACCAGTGGTATAGCGGATTGCCCGCCGAAAATTCGATTGCCTCAGCATACTTTATAAACTTATCGTGCCACGAAGCATCACCTGTTATAAAGTGCTCATCAATACCTGCCGAACGCATAAGCCGCCACTTGTAATGGTCACATTCAAGCCACATTCTGCCTATATTGTCAAATATCTTATCCTCGTAAATTTCTTTTGGCGACAGATGGCAATGATAGTCGATAATGGGAAGATTTTTTACACTCTCGTAAAGCGCAAGAGCTGTTGTGTTTTGTAAAAGATAGTTTTTAAACATTTTTTCACCTATTAGTTGTATTATGAGTTCATTATAATACAATATATTTACAATATCAATTGCAAATGAAATCTAAAATATTGCAAATCGTGTCGTAGCAATATAAAACCCCCACAAAGTCATAGGTTTTGTGGGGGTTTAATTAAATTGTTACCGTAAGTTTTTGAAATATGTTTTTTTCAGAATATCATCAATATCAATCATTACTTGATTTCTTCAAAAGCAGCAAGCCACTCGCGAGTGATAAGTTCGTGGCCGAACACCGTAGGATGAACGCCGTCAGCGGTCCAGATTCCTTCGTGTTTTTTATCAAGTGCCGAGAATTTATCCTGTAAAGCTACAAACTTTAAGCCGAATTTATCTGCAACGCGACGAGCGGTTGCGGCTTTTTCATACACGTCAGCCGAAAGTGTTTCCCATCTGTTCGGGAACTCATCGGTTGAAATTGTAGAGGCGCCCTTAACAATAAACGGCTCGAGAATCATTATTTTAATTTCGGGCAAAGCATCTTTTACTTCTTCGATAAGCATTGAATAGATTCTTTCAAACTTGTCGGTTGCAACGCCGTTACCTCTTTTAACCTCTGCCCAAGCATCGTTAACACCGATAAGAATGCTCATATAATCGGGTTTTAGATTGATCAAATCAATCTTCATACGGGCATAAAGATCAACTATACGGTTGCCGCCGATACCGCGGTTATAAAATGTATATTCGTTTGGATTATCAAAACCAATATCAGCCGCGACAAGACGTGGATAGCCGTTTGCAAGGCTGTTTGTGTCGTTGCGGTCTCTGCCGCAGTCGGTTATTGAATCGCCCTGAAAAAGTATTGTTTTCATAAAAAACTCCTATTTAATCTCTTCAAAAGCGGCAAGCCACTCGCGAGTGATGAGTTCGTGACCGAACACTGTGGGATGAACACCGTCAGCGGTCCAGATGCCTTCGTGTTCTTTATCAAGTGCTGAGAATTTATCCTGTAAAGCTACAAACTTTAAGCCGAATTTATCTGCAACGCGACGAGCGGCTGCGGCTTTTTCGCGAACATCTTTATCAAAGCGTTCCCATCTGTCAGGAATTTCTTCAGTTGATACAGTAGCACTACCCTTTAAAACAAATGGCTCTAAAATGATGATTTTGATATCAGGAAGCGCTTCTTTCACTTCTTCGATAAGCATCGAATAAACACGTTCATATTTTGCGGTGTCAACTCCGTTTTGTCTATTGATTTCGTGCCAGGTATCGTTAACACCAATAAGGATGCTCATATAATCGGGTTTTAGATTAATCAAATCAATCTTCATACGTGCATAAAGATCAACTATACGGTTGCCGCTGATACCGCGGTTATAAAATGTATATTCGTTTGGATTATCAAAACCAATATCAGCCGCAACAAGACGTGGATAGCCGTTTGCAAGGCTGTTTGGGTCGTTGCGGTCTCTGCCGCAGTCGGTTATTGAATCGCCCTGAAAAAGTATTGTCTTCATAAAAAATCTCCTTGTGCTTTATTTAAATCAATTAAAGCACAGGAGATATTATTTGTCAATTATTTTACAAAAGTAAAGGTCTCCCACGGGATATTTACAGGCTTTTTATCAATAAGAATTTCATCGATATGCATAAGAAGCGGGAAATCTTTAATGTCAAGCACACCTTTTTGAGCGCTTACCTTGATTGCACGTGCAACTCGCTCTGCAACAACAAGTGACTCGAGGGTAACACCGTTGAGTTCTGCTTTTGCCTCATCAATGTTAAGACCTTTACCCAAAAGAATACCTACAAGACGTGTTCTGCCACCGTAAACAGTAACATAGAGGTCGCCTGCGCCAACCGCTAAGTTATCGAGCGTACCTGCGCCCTGGAAATCAAGAAGTTTTGACATTTCTTTTACAGCCTGACCGAAAACAGCCGCCTGTGAGTTAAAGTGAAGTTCGTCATTTCCAAAGTTCTTTTGGTTAAGACCGATTGTGAGCGCGATGCCGAGTGCATAGCCATTTTTGAGTGCAACCGCGCTTTCAATACCGATAACATCGGTTGAAAGGCTGATATGATAGTAGTCGGTAGCCATTACCGATTTGATAAACTCAAGTGTTTTTAAATCTTTACCGCAGAATGCAACTTCAGTCTGGTCGTGAGCAACGAGTTCATAGCTTGTGCAAGGACCACCAATTGCGTTGAGGTTTAATTTTTTGCCGAGTTTTGCAAGTTTTTTCTCCCAGTATTCAGGGTAGCAGATAAGTTTTCCATCCTCGGTATCATAAAGACCCTTGGTTACTGTTATAACAGGTGTAGTCTCGGGGATAATAGGCAAAATCTCGTCACCGAACCAGTCAACACCAAAACTTGAAACACCGCCGATTATGAAGTCGGCACCATCGATAGCTTTCTTTACGTCTTCGATCTGATAATATTTAAGACCTTCGGGAAAGTCACGTGTAAACTTGGGGTGACGATTTGTTTTGATTGAGGTTTCGATAATCTCACGATCAAGGTGTGTACCTACAAGTCTTACCTCGTGTCCATTTTCGCGTGTGGGGAATGCAAGAGCTGAGCCCATCATACCCGCGCCGATAATTGTTACAACTGCCATTATAATTTCCTCCGTTTTATGAAAAAGTTTGAAAAAGATTGAAAAAGTTATATCAATGTTATATGATAAATGCAGATAATTGTCAAGGCATGGCGCTATTTTTGACACATTTGCAAACTTTTTCAAAGTGAGGGCTTAGATATGCTGCAATATGAAAGACAAAAAAACATTATAGATTATCTTAAAGGAGCCAAGTCGGCAACGGTAAAAGAACTGGCAAATACTGTGTATACAAGCGAGGCATCGGTGCGGCGTGACCTTGCATTTTTGGAAAAAGAGGGACATATAAAACGTGTTTACGGCGGTGTTATGCTGGCAAGTTATGCAAACGAGGTGGTACCTGTTGAACTTCGCGACAGCGCCAACAGCAAGGTAAAAGAAGAGATTGCAAAAAAGGCAGCAACACTTATAAAAAACGGTGACACGGTGTTTATGGATGCATCGACCACTGTTTTTAGAATTTGCAAATATATTAAAGATAAAGATAATTTAAAAATTATCACAAATAACATACGTGTGGCACAGGAACTTTGCGGATGTGATATAAAGGTGTATTGCACAGGCGGTGAGTTTTTTGAAAAGCGCGACTGCTTTTTGGGTCCGTTTGCCGAGAGTTTTATTGAAAAAGTGAGTGCGGACATTTTATTTTTTTCGTCACAGGGAATAAGCAAGACAGGGGTTATTAGCGATGTTGACGAGCGCGAAAATTCACTCAGAGCAAAAATGCTTAAAAACGCCAAACAAAAAGTGTTTTTGTGCGATTATTCAAAATTTGGAATTGTGCGCCCGTTTATACTGTGTGACAAAAACGATGTGGATAATATTATTTGCGAAAAAGAAATTTTATTTGAAAAATAAAAAATTTTGTCACGTTTTTGTTTTTAAAGCGTTTATATATACAGGAGAGAAAATAAATGCTGACATTATACCTATCTGTTTTAGATACAAATGAAAAGAAAAGTAAATTTGAACTTATATATGAAAATTATAATAAACTTGTAATTTATCTTGCACTTAAAGAGTTTAACGACATTGATACTGCCGAGGATATTGCAGGTGATGTTTTCGAAGCCATAGCACGAAACATTGACTGTATCACGGACGCTGTGTGCGATAAAACGAAATCGTTTATTTGTACCGTTACAAAAAGCAAAATCTGCGACAAAAAGAATAAAGAAAAAAAGTTTGTACAGCTTGATGAAAGCATAATAACACCTATAGAAAAATCAAATGCTTTTGAAACTGTTTATTTAAAGGATGTAATTAATTGTTTGGAACAATTGCCTGAACAATACAAAAATATTCTCATTTTAAAAGTTTATCACGGTTTATCTGCAGAACAAATCGCGAAAATATGTAAAATTTCAAAAGAAACCGTACGCAAACGTGTTGAGCGTGCACGCAAAATGCTTACCAAAAGTTTAGAAAGAGGTGATTGCAATGTGCGAACAAAATAGCGAACAGCTTATATTTTGTGCTATTGAAGAATACAACAAAAAAATGCTTGATGCCTTACCGAGCGTTGAGGAACTTGACGGTATAACACTATCACGCAAATTTGAAAGACGGATGCAAAAACTTATTAGACAAAGAAGCCACTTTTACTATCCGCTTATTAACACATCCTTTAAAAGAGTTGCCTGTTTTGTTTTGATTAGTATTGCCGTCTTATCTACTATCACTGCTCAAAGTAAATCTGTTCGCAAATTTTTTACAAATTTCTTTGTTGACAGGGTGACTGAATATTCGTCAAGAATATTCCTTTCAACCGATATATCTAACGCACCCAAGGAAATAGTTATAAACTTGCCAAAATATATTCCTGAAGATTTTGTAATTGAAGATTCTTACCAAGCTGATAATCACTCAAAACATATTTATAAGAATCTTACTAAAGAATATTTTTTTGAAGTCACACAATATCTTTTGGATAGCGAATCATTTTCTCATGCAGGACCTCAAGAATTGATTGAAGAAATAAATATCGATGGAATAAAGGCTATCTATATTGACTATACCGAATACAGAACCTTAATATTTGTATCAAATGGATATAAATATAAATTAAAAACAAATTTATCTAAGAAAGAATTTATTAAAATAGCTAAATCTCTCATTTAGCAGAAAGTGAGAATATCATGAAAAAATTTTTATCAACACTAATCATAATAGTGACACTATTATCATATATTCCTGCAAACGCACTTATAACTACCACATCAAATATTAACACGTTAAATTTAAAAACTGAATTATTTACAGTTAACAGTGTATTAGATGCAATTTCAAATCCAAGCACAAAAAACTCGAATTTATTAAACGAAATAACTTTGCCAACATCGATGGGGATTTCATTTCCTAAAATTGACACTTCTAAAATCGCGCCAATACATTCGCCGCTTTTAAACACACTACCCGAAAAAGACATCTTTTTTGATGAACTGAAAAAACATGGAATAAATGATGCCAATATGACTCTTGCGGAATATTATGCACTTGAAACTTCATGGCCGATGGACGAAGAAGAAATAGAAATCACAAAACAGCTTTATCCCGAACTTGAAAGTGTTGATTTAACACAGTGGACTATTGAAAAATCGCAAGAATATGCAAAGGAACAAAATATTGTTGCTTTAAAAAAGAGATTTACTCCTGTTCAACTTGCACAGCTAAACAGACGAGGGATAAATATAGAAGATACTTTTTATTTATTTAAAGAATATCACAGTGCAAGTAGTATTTTAAGCAAAAGCAATGCCGAACTTAAAAATACTATAGAAGGATATTATAGATCTGCTGTCGCTATGACAATGGGCATTGACGCTTATAATCAAATCAATGCTAAATATTCAGAAACAGTTACAACATTGTCAACAAGAGCTGTTCCCCCGAGTGATAAATACACTCAAACAACATATCCACTTTACGGCACTGATTATTTCCATAATGATACAGCTACATCATCAAAATGGATAAAAATAAGAGTATACCGAACTCTTTTGGCTCAATCATACATATATGATTGGGATTATTCAGTAAACAACTCTCTCTATTGTACTAATCTATGGGGTACATATTCTAATCATTCTAATGGCGCACATGAAGGAATTGATTTTTACGATCCAAACACCACCGTTCCAAACCTATATTCACCAGTATATGGAGTACGTGTAACAGAAAATGCGGCATATCATCAAGTCGCAATTTATGATGCAAATATAACCGATACATATACGCAACAAGCAGGTTCAACAGGTAAAACTTACAATTTTTTACATATGACAAACTTATCTTCAGCAACATATTTTTCAAAATATTCATATCTTGGAATACAAGGTAATCAAGGCAACGGAAATGGAGGAAATCATTTACATTTTGAAGTTAATTTAGGGAGAAATGCGGTACTATCTACAGCAACGAACAACCACAATCTAACATCCTCATCACCATATCAATTAACAGAGTATTTAGGAGAAGCTCCACTCCCCGCATAAATCGAGAAAGGATTTTGCTTATGAAAAAATCATGTGTAATATTGATTATATTATTAATGATTGCTATCATTCTTTTAAGTTCTTGCAGAATTGAAACACTTAATAGTACAAGCAATGAAACGGATGTTGTTGTAAGTCAAAATGAATCAAAAACAATCAAATTAAAAAAAGACGATAGTATAACCAATGAAATGCGTAAAGAATATTTTGATTTTGTTGCCGAATATGGTATACACACTATGCCTATATTTAGTGAAGGAGAAACGCCTGATATAAATGATATGATAATATATACTGCTTATTTAAATCAGTCTAATCTTATACAAGATGGATATCAATCCAGGGTAACATCTGAACAATTAATTAAAGCAGCAAATGAAAAATTTGATATCACATATAATATAGGTGAACAAGAAACATTTTCAGTGAATCCAGAAGGCGTAAGAGAGCTTCCTCTTTCTGAACTCATTTCATATAACGAAGAAAAAGCGGATAACGCTACAGCAATAACTGCTGTTACTGCTATGTACTATATATGGCCACTGAATGAATATGATTCTCAGAACAACTATCCCGAAAAATATTCTTCGGTATACAACAACATCATATCAGGAAATGCTGATGCAAAGGATGTTAACTATATTTTAGAATTTAAATATCTAACTAAAGATGGTAAAACACCGCAAAAGTTTACTTCAGTAAAGTGTTTTACCAACGATACAGCTGATTTCAAAGCTTTTTTTGGATAAAAATTGATATTGCCGCGGACAAATTTTGTCCGCGGCTTTATTTTTTTGAAAAAAAGTGTTATAATTAATGTAAGCTTTTTAC
>JAZKZG010000149.1:0-10179 GCA_045612565.1 Eubacteriales bacterium | reverse complement strand
CAACACAGCAGCCCTCCACGCGGGGTACGGCGGGCAACGGAATATGAATTCCGGCAAAGATGCTGACCAATGAATATTATGGAGGAATAAACGCAATGGCTGAAATGATCAATGTGCTTGTGGTAGAACCACAGAAAGCACCGTATATGAAAGAAATTGAATCCTCTCTGGAATCCCTGCAGCGGGAGGTCGGAGGATTCATTCAGGCAACATATCCTTTTCCGGAGGCTGTTGCTTTGATTTGCAACGAAGAGGGTAAACTTGAGGGATTGCCCCATAATCGTGTTCTGCGTGATGAAGATGGCGATATTTATGATTATGTTGCTGGTACATTCCTGATTACAGGGCTTGGTGAAGAAGATTTCACTTCTCTTGGAGAGCAGGATATTGAAAAGTTTACGAAACTTTTCAAAACACCCGAGAGATTTGTTGCCTTGAACGGTCATCTCTGTGTCTTTCCCATGGACGAAGCAAGGCCTGTACCGCAGCCAAGACCGCATCCGCCAAAAACAAAATCCTATGAACAGGAGCGATGATATGGATCTCAGAGAAGAACTGATGCAGAAGCTCTATGAAGAACAGGCAGCATATAAAGATCAACTTTGCACACTTCCGGCACAGGAGATCCTGGATCATGCTTACGAACTCAATCTCCGCGATGATATTGTGATGGTCATGAGTACAGCGTATCTGACAGATCAGCAGATGGAGATGCTTTTGTCCTCACCGACCCCGCTGGCAGATATCACCCGTACCATGGATCGGCGCGAACCCGGTCATATCGAAAGTATTCGGGAGCGAATCCGAAATTCTGCAAATGTACTTCTGAAACAGGAAGAAACGAAAATATCCGAAATTCCAGTTTACATGGAAAGTCCATCGTATGCGTTAAAGCATGAAGAAGCGGAGCAATATGGCGTATCCCATCAGGCAAATGTGGCGTGTTGTGAAGCCATTGAGAGTGCGATCAATGAAAATTACCGCGATAACAGTCTGGATACTTCCTGTGCAAAACAGATTGTGGAACGGTTCGGTCTGTCGAGAACGCAGGTTGTCCTTGCGTCCACCATTCGCGCGATTGATTGGGATGGCAGAATCTCAAATGAGAATAAGGTCTGGGCAAAGAAAGTGCGCATCCCCGATGAGGTAGGACGTGAATACCATGTCCGAGACTGTCATCCTGGCTTGACCGATCTGTTTTGTCGGGCGGTCCGCAAGATGGGGCAGCGGGAAAAGACAATGTCATATGAAGCACGATAAGCGAATACTGTCCTTCGTAAGTCCGATCCTGTGGCTCTTGTATATAGAATTACTCAACGGATGGACATTTCCGAAACTGTTTCGTTATTGGTTCTCCGGGGAAGCAGATTGGTTCATTCTTGCGTTTCACGGGTTTGGATTTTTACTGCTGTGTGGTGTATTTTTCGTTCTTCGCCGATTGCTCGGTGAGAGAATCGGAAATATTACTGCGGCAACGATCTCCGCTATATTCGGCATCACGAATTTTTGTGTGCTGTCGATCACGGGTCAGCCGTTTGTGTTTTCCGACCTGAAGATCGCAGGAACGGCGTTCAGTGTGCTGTCGGCGCAGTCACTCTCAAAAGGTGGAGTTTTGACACTCACCTGTGCGGTTCTGTTCTGGATCGGTTACTGTGTCGCAGTTTGGCTCATGACAGCAAAACAAGTATACGAAGCAAAACGGTATTTGCTTCGTTTGGTTCCCGCTGTCCTTGCAGCAAATCTTATGTACTTCGGAGTGCTTGTGAGCGCCGATCTTGCAGATGTTGTCCTGCTCTTTGACGGACACCACAAATACGGTGCGATTGCACATTTTGTCATCAGCGGCGGTGTGGGACTTGATTTTCCTGAAGATGTGGAACAGTACCTGCCGCAGAAAGATACAGATACAGTTTCAAGTTTTAAGCCCAATATCTTAATTATCATGAATGAAGCATTTTCGGATTTACAGAAGACTTTCCGTTTAGAGAGCAATATGGATTCGATTCCGTTCTTCCATCAGTTCTGTGAGAAATATCCGCACGGTATTTCTTATTCCTCTGTCCGCGGCAATAACACCTGCTCGACGGAGTTTGAACTGCTGTCGGGAGTATCTACGGCATTGACTGCCAAAGGTGCGATCATTTACGAAAGCAATGCTGTCCCGATGCAGACCTTGGTAAGTGCGATGAACGCAAGAGGATATGAAACAGTCGGCATCCATCCGTATTATCGCACCGGGTATAACCGGGACGCGGTTTATAATGCACTCGGTTTTGATAAATCGTTATTCATGGACGATTTTGAGGACGCGGAATACATTCATGGATTTATTTCAGATCGAAGCAATTATGAAAAGCTGATAGACTGTTATGAAACGGCAGATAAGCCGTTTTTCTGTTTCAATGTCACGATGCAGAATCACGCTGGGTACGACGATGACGGCAATCTTTGCGATAAGATTACCGCTGCAACGAATAGGGATGTGCAGGAGGAATTGAACAACTACCTGACTTTGCTCCATGAATCGGACAAGGCTCTGGAATACTTGATTTCATACTTTGAAACGGTGGAGGAACCTACCGTGATTCTGTTTGTCGGAGATCACCAGCCGATGCTCGGCAAATCCTTTTATGAGGAACAGATCGGGAAGTTACTGGACGAATTTTCCGTTGAAGATGTGTCACGGATGTATGAAGTCCCGTATCTGATATGGGCGAATTTCCCGTTGAATTCGGAATGTGTCCCCGCGGAAACGTCCATGAATTACTTACATGATATCCTGTTTGAGACAGCAGGTATTGCAAAAACACCGTGGATGGAGCAAATAGCGGATTACAGAAAAGCGTATCCCGTAGTGACAGTTAATTTCATGCGAGAAGATGGTGGGGATTTTGTTCCGTTGACCGTTCAAGGATATTTAGAACTGTATCAAAAGTATTGTTATGGAATCTTGTGGGGAGGAGGACGAACATAATGCAAGAGGAAATTTCCAATCAGATTGTGGTTATTCTAAAAAATGCAGGTGGTCTGACTGCACAGGCATTGAAGCAGGCAATCATCAAAGCTGTGATCGAGCCTGAAAACAGACGCGCTGCACTGCGTCAAAGCAGGAGAACCGCCGAAGAAAATGAACGACTGCGCCAAAGGATGCGTCAGAGAGAACGGCAGCAGAACCAGAGAAACCGACCGCACGGAAGGATGAAGGTAAAGGAGCTTGTTGCCCAGGGGAAAGGCGTGAAATCCTTTGAGATTTCCAGCGACAGTAAATCGAAATTCATCTCCACTGCAAATAAAATGGGTGTGGATTTTGCGGTCGAGACAGCAGAGAACGGAAACACGATGGTTTTCTATAAACCCTGTGACGTTGAGGTTATTACCGCAATCCAACAGCACACGATGGGGAAAGCATGGAGCAAATCCGCGCCCGAAAATGAAGTGCTCAGCGGTATTGGGATCGGCATGAACGATTTCAAGCGCGTGAAAAAAGCGTTTGACGAAGCAAAGATTCCCTGTCATGGAGTTCGTGAACAGAACAGCATTATGCTTCTCTATCCCCGAGAACATGACGATGCGGTCCTGCACATCATGGAAAAGCACTATACCGCCGAGCGCGGCAAGATCGGGGATATTACCAAGGACGCAGTATTGGAGAAGGTGTCTGTCAATGGGGAAAACATCGGAGACTTTGCACAGATTGCACGGCGGTATAAGGTCGAGTTTACCCCGTATAAGGTGCAGAACGAAGATAAGTATCTTGTCTTTTTCCGTTCCGAAAAGCGGGAGCAGATTCACGCGGCATTCCGTGCATATACCAAAGATCAGCGTCGACGGGAACACGACAAGACCGATCAGCGTGTCCCGCTGGAGGTGCGGCTTCGGCATAGTCGAAAAATTATGAAGGAGCAGAACAAACAGAAAATCCGGAACAAGGAGCACAAGGCACCACAGAGATAATGGAACACAAAGAAAAACTGATATTTTCAGGTATATTCCTGCTGATCTTCTCAAAGATTGGGCAGGTATTCCGCCTGGCATCCGACGGGAGAATCGGTGCGCATATGATTCTGCGCTTCAGCGATGCTTTTGGCAGCGCCTTGACAGACCGCTTCTTTGACATGAAGCTGTTCGATTTCGCATTCGGTCTTGTGTGTGTCCTTTGCATCCATGCGTATATCTATCTTGCGCAAATGGATATGCGTAAAAAGAAGTATCGGGATGGAGAGGAACACGGCTCGGCTGATTGGGGTAGTGAAAAAGACATTGTACCTTTCGTTGATCCGGTATTTGAGAACAACATGATTCTTACGCAGACAGAGAGCCTGACCATGAACAACCGTCCCAAAGACCCGAAGACAGCGCGGAATAAAAATGTCCTTGTCATTGGCGGTTCGGGTTCCGGTAAGACAAGGTTTTTTGTTAAGCCTAACCTGATGCAATTACATAGTTCGTATGTTGTGACGGACCCGAAAGGAAGTCTTGTCGTCGAATGTGGGAAAATGCTCGCAAATAACGGTTATAAGGTTCGGGTGTTCAATACGGTCAATTTCGGGAAAAGTATGCACTTTAATCCGTTTCACTATATTCATTCGGAGAAGGATATCATGAAACTCGTTACAACACTCATTGCCAATACCAACGACAGCGCCAAAACCGGCGGCGATCCTTTTTGGGAACGTTCGGAGATGCTATTGTATATGGCGTTGATCGGGTATATCCATTATGAGCTTCCACCGGAGGATCAGAACTTTGCATCCCTTCTTCGACTTCTCAATGAAATGAATGCATCCGAGGAAACTATGGATGATGTTCCGGATGAAAACGGTGAGGTTCATTGGCAGTCCAATCCTGTGGACATTTTGTTTGAGGAATTGCGCAGAAAAAAGCCGGGATGCTTTGCTGTACTGCAATATACGAAATTTAAGATGGCTGCGGGCAAAACAGCAAAAAGTATATTGATTTCCTGCGGTGTCCGACTGGCACCATTCGATATTGCAGAAGTTAGAGAAATCACCATGTACGACGAACTGGAACTGGATACCCTCGGCGGGACAAAAGTAGACTCACATACGAAAACAGCGCTGTTCCTTGTCATGTCGGACACGGACAAGACGTTCAACTTCCTGCTTTCCATGATCTACACCCAACTGTTCAATCTTCTGTGCGAAAAAGCAGACGATGAATTTGGCGGCAGACTTCCAATCCATGTGCGCTGTCTGATTGACGAATTTGCGCAGATCGGGAAAATCCCCGATTTTGAAAAGCTGATCGCCACGATCCGAAGCCGTGAGATTTCCGCCTGTGTCATCCTACAGGCACAGTCACAGCTGAAAAGTATGTACAGCGATGCGGCAGATACGATCATCGGCAACATGGACAGCGTTCTGTTCCTCGGCGGTAAAGAGAGTAGTACCCTGAAAGAACTGTCCGAGGTGCTTGGCAAACAAACCATTGATACCAAAACCGGCGGCGAATCGCGCGGGAAAGATCGGTCGCGGTCAACCAACTACCAGCGCATCGGGCGGGAACTGATGACGCAGGACGAGCTTGCCCGTATGGATCGCGGCAAGTGTATCTTGCAGATCAGCGGTGTCCGTCCGTTCTTCTCTGACAAATACGATATCACAAAGCATCCGCGGTATCACCTTTTGTCCGATGACAATCCGGCAAATGCGTTTGATATCACCCGATACATGGACTGCACCTACAGACCGCTTACAACGGATATCTGTACAGTCTACGAATACGAAAATAAGCAACTATAAATATCACGATTATAAGGAGGAACAACATGGCATTTTTTGCATCAGCAATGGCATTATTGCAAAGCATTATCACCGCCATCGGCGTGGCGCTCGGTGTTATGGGATGTATCAATCTATTTGAAGGCTTTCAATCTGACAACCCTGCAAATAAATCGCAGGGCTTCAAGCAGGCAATTTCCGGTGCCGGTATCATTCTGGCAGCACAGACGCTGATTCCGCTCATTACGATTTAACATGGGATGGCTGGTCAACTTCGAGGAATCGATCAAGGAGCTGCTGATCTCCCTGATTACTTCCATGCTCGGCGAGCTGTTTGTCATGACCTCGGACAAATTCAGCGATTTTACCGCCATGATCGGACAGACACCGCAGACATGGAATCCCGGTATTTATTCCATGGTGCAGTCCCTTTCTTCAACTGTTATTGTTCCGGCAGCCAATATCATACTGACCTTGGCGGTATCACTGGAGTTGTTCGGGATGTTGGTTGAACGGAACAACATGGTCGATATTGAGCCTGTATTTCTTGTGAAATGGATTTTTAAGGCGGTGCTGGCGAGCTTCGTTGCATCCAACGCATGGACGATCACCATGGCGGTATTCGATCTTTCTCAGAGCATTGCTGCAAGTGCATCGGGACTGCTCGGCGGTACATTGTCACCGTTTTCGCAGACGACAATAGATGCCTTTGTAGCCACGCTGGAGAACGAAAGCCTCGGACGGCTTGTGTTGATTCTTTTGCAGTCGGTACTTTCATGGGCAATTCTGTTCTTCATTACTGTCGGCATCCTGATTCTGCTGATTGTCCGCATGGTAGAAATCTATCTGACTGTCTCCATCGCACCGATTCCGTTTGCCGCATTTTACGGCAAGGAGTGGACAGGCGGCATGGGAGCAAATTATCTGCGGTCGTTGTTTGCACTCGGATTTCAGGGATTCTTTATTATGGTGTGTCTGTCAATCTACACAACCATGATGCAAGGTGTATTGAATTCCACCGATGTGGTCGGCGCGATGTGGTCTTATATTGCGTATTCGGGAGTGCTGCTGTTTGCAGTTGGTAAGACAGACCGCATATCGAAATCTATTTTTGGAGCACATTGAGGGGGACAGAATGGAGAAAAACAACGAATTGTATATCCCTGTCCCCGTAGATATCGACACCGTAAAAAGCAAATTCCTATTTGGTCTGACCCTGCGGCAGATCGTCTGCTTCGGTATTGGCATCGGACTTGGACTGATGGTATATTTCATATGCAAGGGTCTGCTCGGTGACAGCATTGCCGGTATTCTCATGATGTTTATCATGCTGCCGGCTTTCTTTTTTGCAGTATACGAACAGCATGGGGAACCGTTGGAGGTCATCATCCGCAGAATATGGAAGGCACAAAAGAAACCGCAGAACAGAGTGTATCGGACAGAGAATTGAGGTGCATGAAGATAAATATTTCAGAACTGCTCGGAGATATCCTTGCAAGAATTCCAAAGAAACAGGAACCGAAGCAATCGGCACAGCAGACATTGCTGCTTGAGAAAGTGTGGACAGATGGATTGGTACGGGCAAAAGGATCACCACCGATCTATTCCAAAACCATCCGTTTTTCGGATATCAGTTATACGCTGCTGGATGAAGATGACCGCAAAGCGGTACTTGATCGCTTTGGTCGGTTGTTCCATGTCTTTGAGGACGGGATTCATTTACAGCTGACCTATACCGTTTCTCCGAAAAAAGTGAAAACGGAAAAATCGTTTGCTGTATCGGAGGGTTTATCCGAGATATCAACAGAATACGCAGATCACTTGGAGAATGTACAGAAAGGTGGCATGTGTATAAACCGCTATCTGACATTTTCCGTATCATCCGATTCCGTAAAAGAAGCGCGAAGTCGACTTGGCGTTGCCGAAGCCGGTATTCTGAAGGCACTCGGTGAAACAGGACTTGGCACAGAGCCTATGGTTCTGAATGGCGCAGAACGGATAGAACTGTACAAGTCAATGCTTTTCGTCAAAGGACCGTTTTCATGGCATGACTATGTGACATCTGACTTATCAGCCGCAGATTATATCGCACCGTCTTCTTTATCCATTGAAAACAGCAGATGGTTTCGGATCGGCAATCGCGTCGGAACCGTCTGCTTTTTTCGAATGCAGATGAACGCGCTCGGAGACGGAACCCTCATGCAGCTGCTCGGCGCGGGTATGGATATGACGATAACATTTCACATCGATGCTATTGCGCGGGATGCCGCCATGCGGAAGATCAAGCGTAAACAGACGGATATCAATATGGCAAAGATTGATGCACAGAAAAAGGCGGTGCAGTCGGGATATGACATGGACATCCTTCCAACTGACCTCAATGCCTATGCGGACGGTCTGGACGGGATGCTCAAATCTCTGCGAAACGGTGGTCAGCACGCCTACTACATGACGATGCTGATTTACCTGACCGCAGACAATGAGAAGCAGTTATCGGAAAAACTTCAGAAAATCGAGAGCATTGCCAAACAGCGGGACTTGCCGCTGACCTCACTTGATTATCAGCAGGAGGAGGGCTTGATTGCTTCTCTCCTTTTGGGTGTGAATCCCGTTCCGATTCGTAGACTGGTCACAACCTCCGTTCTTGCGGCGTTTGTTCCGTTTCAGTCAAAGCAGCTCTGTCACCCCGGCACAGATGCGCTGTACTGCGGTACCGATCCGATCACAGGTAATATTATCCGCATTGACCGCAAACAGGGAAGCAATCCCAACGGTCTGATCTTCGGCAAACCCGGTTCGGGCAAATCCTTTGCTGCAAAGATGGAAATCTTTCATGCGTACCTTGGTACCGACGATGACATCATGATCTGTGATCCGGAAGCTGAATATGCCGGCATGGCGCAAGCTCTTGGCGGACAGAGAATCCGCATTGCACAGAACGCGGAGGAGCATATCAACCCAATGGATATCAACCTTGATTCCGACGAAGACGAACCGCTGAAACTGAAATCCGACTTTCTGTTATCGCTTTGCGAGCTGATTGTCGGCGGCAAGGAAGGTCTTCGCCCGATTGAAAAGTCCGTCATTGACCGCTGTATTCCCCGTGTTTATGCGAAATACTTGTCTGATCCAAAACCGGAGAATATGCCGATTTTGGAAGACCTGTATCTGGAACTGAAAAAGCAGGGAACAGGAGAAGCGCGATTCCTTGCCGATTCCATGGAGATGTATGTCGGGGACGGATCCTTGAATGTGTTCAATCACAGAACCAACATTGATATTCAGAATCGCATGGTCGTGTTTGATATCAAAGACCTCGGAAAACAGTCCAAAAAGCTCGGTATGCTGATCGTGCAGGATGCTGTGTGGAACAGAGTGTCGGCAAACAGAAAAGCGAAGAAGTATACGCGCTATTACATGGACGAAATCCATCTTCTGCTCAAGGACGAGCAGACCGCATCTTACACCGTTGAAATCTGGAAACGCTTTCGCAAATGGGGCGGTATTCCCACGGGAATTACACAGAATGTCACAGATATGCTGGCATCCAGAGAAATCGAAAACATCTTTGGCAACAGCGAGTATATTCAGATGCTTTCCCAAGGTGATGGGGATAGAGAAGTCCTTTGCGACAAGCTCCGTTTGAGTGATGCACAGCTGTCCTATATCACAGACCGTGCACCGGGTGAAGGTTTGATTCGTTTCGGCAGTACGGTTGTCCCATTTGAAAACCATTTTCCGCGGGATTCAAAGATGTATGCCATTATGAATACCCGCCTGACGGAGCGTGATGCCAAATGAAAGGGACACGCAAATATAAAGCGGCAAAGAAATCTGCGGCGGTATATTCGTTGATTGAGTATACCGCAAAGGGTGTATCCTTGTCAGATGACAACGACGATAACACCGAGCAGAGTGCCATCGGTCATACCGTGGAAACGGTTGCCGCACAGCAGAAATACCGCAAAAAGGCGATAAAAAAGAAATATGCAAAACAATACCGACAGGAGCGGTGGCGGGGCTTCAAGAACCGGATCAAAAAAGAGGTTCAGAAGCTGATATCCAATCCTGTCGGATTTCTTGTCGGGAAAGGTGCTGGGCTCGGCATCACGCTTGGTATTGCGCTCGGTCTGATTCTGTCACTGCCGTCATTTTTGACCATTGGCGGCATGGTGCTCGGCGGTGCGGGCATTGCCATGAGTACCTGTTATCTGGCAGAGGAACAGGAAATCCTCGCTGTCGAATCAGCATATACTCAGCGGGAAAACATTTATGTGCAGACGATTCTGCGTATTTCTGAACCGTATGATGATTATCTCATTCATGACCGTGGCGTTTCCTATTCCCATGACCCCCATGCTCTTGCCGCATGGATGACGGTTCTGCTTGGGGACTATGAATATGGAACCGCAGAAACTACGGCAGCCATGAATCAGAT
>JAZKZG010000148.1:0-12937 GCA_045612565.1 Eubacteriales bacterium | reverse complement strand
GTGAGGTTATGGGTATCGGCTCAAACCTTGAAGAGTGTATGCTAAAATCAGTGCGTTCACTCGAAATCGGCGCTTGTCACTTGTACCTCGCAAAGTTTGATAGCTTTACAACTGATGAACTTTACGACTATATCACAAAATTCCGTGATGATACCATCTTTGCAATAACTGAACTTATTCGTCGCGGTGTCAGTGTGGAAAAACTTCACGATATAACAAAAATCACAGCATATTTCCTTGAGGCTATGAAAAATATAGTAGATATGGAAAATGAGCTGAAACAAAATGTTGGCAATACTGAAGTTTTGCTAAAAGCTAAAAAGATGGGATTTGGTGACAAGTTTGTTTCGATGCTTTGGAATCAAAGCGAACTTGAAGTGTTTAACCTCCGTAAACAAAATAATATGTTCCCCGTTTACAAAATGGTTGACACTTGTCATACAAATGCATATATCCCATATTTTTATTCGTCATATACAGGGGAAAATAAATCGCGCCTCACCGATAAGAAAAAACTCATCGTACTCGGTGCAGGTCCTATCCGTATCGGTCAGGGTGTTGAGTTTGACTATTCAACAGTTCATGCAGTAACCACTATCAAAAAATCGGGTTACGAGGCAATTATTATAAATAACAACCCCGAGACCGTTTCGACCGACTATACAACAGCAGATAAACTCTATTTCGAACCGCTCACAACTGAAGATGTAATGAACATCATTGAGTTCGAAAAGCCCGAAGGTGTTATCGCATCTCTTGGTGGTCAGACCGCAATTAACCTTGCAGACCCGCTTATGCGCCGTGGCGTAAAAATCATCGGCACCGATTGTGAGGCAATCGAACGCGCCGAAAATCGTGACAGCTTTGAAAAAATATTAAAATCACTCAATATCCCGCAACCTCAGGGCAAAGCTGTTACCAAAATCGAAGACGGTATCGCTGCCGCTGCCGAAATCGGCTACCCTGTTCTTGTTCGTCCCAGCTTTGTTCTTGGTGGTCGTGCAATGCAGATTGTTGCAAACGAGGACCAACTTCGTATGTATCTCAAAACCGCTGTTGAAATCGACGAGGACAAGCCGGTTCTTGTTGATAAATATATCCGCGGTAAAGAGGTTGAGGTTGACGCTATTTGTGACGGTCACGATGTATTTGTTCCAGGTATTATGGAACTTGTTGAACGCACCGGTGTTCACAGCGGTGACTCAATCAGTGTTTACCCCACATTCAGCATTTCAAATAAGGTAAAAGGCATCATTTTGCAGTATGCAAAAAAACTTGGCCTTGGCATTGGTATTATAGGTCTTTACAACATCCAGTTTATCGTTGATAAAGACGAAAACGTTTATATAATCGAGGTAAACCCCCGTTCATCACGTACAGTACCTTTCCTTTCAAAATCAACAGGCTACAGCCTTGCAGATATCGCAACCGAGGTAATAATGGGCAAAACCCTCAAAGAACAGGGCATTTTCGATATCTATCCCACAGAAAAAGACCGTTACTATGTAAAAGTACCAGTATTCTCATTCAATAAAATCCGCGGTCTTGATGCATACCTCTCACCTGAAATGAAATCAACAGGTGAGGCAATCGGTTACGACGATAAAATTAACCGCGCACTTTATAAAGCACTTCAGGCATCTGGTATGCACCTTCAAAACTATGGCACAGTTTTTGCAACTGTTGCCGATAAAGATAAAGAAGAGGCACTTGATGTTATCCGTCGTTTCTATAACCTCGGCTTTAATATAGTTGCAACATACGGTACTGCCGATTTCCTTAAATCAAACGGCATCCGCACCCACGCACTTAAAAAGATTGATGAGGACGATGTTGAAATCCCTTCAGCACTCCGTCAGGGTCATATCGCGTATGTTATCAATACAAGTGACGAGGGTTCAAAGAGCGGTACTTCAGACGGTGTTCAGATACGCCGCCTCTGTACAGAAAATAACGTAACACTCTTTACGGCACTCGATACAGCACGCGTTGTCGTAGATGTACTTGAAGAAACAACGCTCACAGTATCAACAATTGACGCATAGGGAAATAATATGAAACAAAGTATTTTTAAAATAACACAAAATATTCCGCTTACGCAAAATGTATACAAAATGCGCCTTGAGGGTGATACATCAGATATCACTGCATCGGGTCAGTTTGTGAATATTCAGCTTGAAGGTCTGTATCTGCGCCGTCCTATCTCGGTTTATGACTGTGATGAAAACGCGGTAACCATCATTTATAAGGTGGTGGGCCGTGGCACAGAGCAGATGAGCAAAATGAAACAAGGCGAGACCCTTGATGTTCTCACAGGTCTAGGTAATGGCTATGACCTTTCAAAATCGGGCGATTCTCCCGTGCTTATCGGCGGCGGTGTCGGCGTTCCGCCAATGTACCTTCTTGCAAAAAAACTTATTCGTGACGGTAAAAAAGTAAAGGTCATTCTCGGTTTTAATACAAAAGACGAGGTGTTTTGCGAGGACGATTTCAAAGCCCTCGGCGCCGACGTATACGTTACGACAGTTGACGGCTCTTACGGTATAAAAGGTTTCGTAACCGATGCACTTAAAGATATCGACTATACATATTTTTATACCTGCGGTCCTGAGCCGATGTTAAAAGCACTTTATAATAACACCAAAACCTCGGGTCAGTTCAGTTTTGAAGAGCGTATGGGCTGTGGCTTTGGCGCTTGTATGGGTTGTTCTTGCAAAACAGTTACTGGTTATAAGCGTATTTGTAAAGATGGTCCTGTACTCGAAAAGGAGGAGATTTTATGGTAGATTTAAGTGTAAACCTTTGCGGAATTAAACTTGATAACCCCATTATCCCCGCTAGTGGAACTTTTGGCTACGGCTATGAATTTGCCGAACTCTATGATATAAATATGCTCGGAACCTTTTCTTTTAAGGGTACAACAAAGGATGCTCGTTTCGGCAACCCCACACCGCGTATTGCAGAGTGTACTGCAGGTATGATAAATGCTGTTGGACTTCAAAATCCCGGCGTTGACAAGGTTATCTCGCACGAACTTCCTGAACTCAAAAAATGCTTTAACAAAAAGGTTATGGCAAACGTCAGCGGTTTTTCAATAGAGGACTATGCCTATACCTGTGAGCGCCTTGACAAAGAAGAGCAGGTGGGTTGGCTTGAAGTTAATGTAAGTTGCCCCAATGTTCACGGTGGCGGTATGAGTTTCGGCACATCCCCTGAGGCCGCTGCAGAAGTTACAAAGGCTGTTAAAAAGGTAACTACAAAGCCTGTTATCATCAAACTTTCACCAAATGTTACCGATATTGTTTCGATTGCAAAAGCGTGTGAGGATGCAGGTGCAGACGGCATCAGCCTTATAAACACGCTTCTTGGTATGCGTATTGACCTTCGAACCAAAAAACCGGTTATTGCAAATAAAATGGGCGGTTTTTCGGGTAGTGCAATCTTTCCTGTTGCAGTAAGAATGGTTTATCAGGTGGCAAACGCTGTTAAAATTCCTATTGTTGGAATGGGCGGTGTTAGTTCAGCCGAGGATGTAATCGAACTTATGCTTGCAGGTGCCACAGCAGTAGAAGTGGGTGCAGCAAACCTTGTAAATCCCTATGCCTGTCGCGATATAATAAATGATTTACCGCGCGTTATGGAAAAGTATAATATAAAAAATTTAAGTGATATAATAGGAGGAGCAAACTAATGGGTAAGGATGTAATTATTGCTTGTGATTTTTCAAGTAAAGAAGATACACTTAATTTTCTTGACAAATTTACAGGCAGAAAACCTTTTGTAAAAATCGGAATGGAGCTTTTTTATGCCGAGGGTCCCGAAATTGTGCGCGAAATCAAAAAGCGTGGCCACAAAATCTTCCTCGATTTAAAACTTCACGATATCCCCAACACAGTTAAAAAGAGTATGAATGTTCTTTCGCGTCTTGATGTTGATATGACAAACCTTCACGCAGGCGGAACAATCAATATGATGAAAGCGGCTCTCGAGGGTCTTACACGTGAGGATGGTTCAAGACCGATGCTTATTGCAGTAACCCAGCTCACATCAACCGATCAGGAGAGTATGGAAAACGACTTACTTATAAAAGAGCCTATCGATAAGGTTGTTATGCACTATGCAAACAATGCAAAACTTGCAGGTCTTGACGGTGTTGTATGTTCACCTCTTGAGGCAGGCAAGGTTCACGATACTTGCGGCAAAAACTTTGTAACAGTAACCCCCGGTGTTCGTTTTGCCGATGGTGACAAGGGTGATCAAAAACGTGTTATGACACCCGCACAGGCAAAAGAAATCGGCTCGGACTATATCGTTGTAGGCAGACCCATTACAGCCGCCGATGACCCCGTTGCAGCATATACACGCTGTGTTAACGAATTTGTAGATTAATTAAAAAGGAGATAAAGACAATGCAAAAACTTATTGCTAAAGATTTGCTTTCAATCAAAGCTGTATTTTTCCGTCCCGAAGAGCCTTTTACATGGGCAAGCGGAATCAAAAGCCCCGTTTATTGCGATAACCGTTTAACTCTCACAGCCCCCAAGGTAAGAGATGACGTTGAAAACGGCCTTGCACAGCTTATAAAAGACAACTATCCCGATGCCGAGGTTCTTATGGGTACTTCAACTGCAGGTATTGCACACGCCGCAATCACAGGTCACCTTATGGGTCTTCCTATGGGTTACGTTCGTTCAGGTGCAAAAGATCACGGCAGACAGAATCAAATCGAGGGCAAACTCGAAAAAGGTCAAAAAGTAGTAGTTGTTGAGGATCTTATTTCAACAGGCGGCAGCGTTATCGAAGTTGTAAACGTACTTCGTGAGGCAGGTGCTGACGTACTCGGTATTGTAAGTATCTTTACATACGGTATGCAAAAGGGTCTTGACAGGCTTGAGGCTGCAAACGTTAAAAATGTATCACTTACAAACTTTGACGTTATCGCACAGGTAGCCGCAGACGAAGGCTATATCAAAGAAGACGATGTAAAACGTCTTATCGCATTCAGAAATAACCCCTCAGACGAAAGCTGGATTACAAAATGAGAAGTCTTATAACAACCGAGGACTTAACAGTCTCAGAAATCAACGAACTTATGCAGACTGCTGCAGATATTATCGAAAATCCAGATAAATATGCTGATAAATGTCGTGGCAAAAAAATAGCTACCCTCTTTTTTGAACCATCGACAAGAACTCGCCTCAGTTTTGAAGCCGCAATGCTTGAACTCGGCGGCAGTGTTCTTGGCTTTTCTGATGCCGATAGCTCGTCCGCATCAAAAGGCGAGAGTGTTGCAGATACTGCAAAAATAATCAGTTGCTATGCCGATATTATCGCAATGCGTCACTTTAAAGAAGGCGCACCGATGGTTGCATCAATCAACGCATCAATCCCCGTTATCAACGCAGGCGACGGCAGTCACTGCCATCCTACCCAGACACTTGCAGACCTATTTACCATCTATAAAAAGAAGGGTACAATTTCAAATCTTACAATCGGTCTTTGCGGTGATCTCAAAAACGGTAGAACAGTTCATTCACTTATTGAAGCGGCAAGTCGTTACGGTAATATAAACTTTGTTTTGATTGCGCCCAATGAACTTGCACTTCCCGAATATATTAAGGAACAGGTGTCAGAGTGTGAAGGTATTACCTTTACAAACATATCTTCGCTTGATGAAGCACTTCCCAAACTTGACGTTCTCTATATGACACGTATTCAGCGTGAACGCTTTATTGATAAAGATCAGTATGAGCGTTTAAAGGATAGTTACATCCTCACAGTTGATAAGATGAATCTTGCAAAAGGGGATATGATAGTTCTTCATCCGCTACCCCGCGTAAACGAAATCAGCGTCGATGTTGACAAAGATCCGCGTGCCGCATATTTTGAACAGGCACTTTGCGGTAAATATATGCGTATGGCACTTATCTTAAAACTCTTAGGTCTTGCTAAAGAGCCTAAAGAAAAGAAAAAGTACGATATAGATAATAAAAGTTGTACCAACCCTAACTGTATTTCGTCTTGTGAACAGGAATTGTGGGCGCGTATTTACACCGATAAAAAAGGTGTAAAGCGTTGTGCATACTGTGACTCAGCAAAATATTAATGTAAATATATACCCCATAATAAAACATAGCGGAAATGTTACAAACCACGCGGCAATCATCTGTCGCGCGGTTTTTTTATTTATGCCTTTTACGGCATAACCGCATCCCATAACAGATGATGTTTTTGCGTGTGTAGTGCTGACAGGCATACCCAAAACACTGGATAAAAACAAACTTATTCCTCCTGCAATATCCGATGAGATACTGACTTTACTGTCAATTTCAACCATCTCACGACCAACTTTGTCAATTATCTTTTTACCGCCTGTAGCGGTGCCGAGCGCCATCACACACGAGCAAAGCAAAACTATCGGAATAGGTACAACAAATGTATTATTAATATTTGTTGTTAAAAGTAAAATACTTATAAACTTTTGACCGTCCTGTGCTCCGTGCATAAATGCCATAATTGAGGCACTTGCAATCTGTAGTTTTTTTGATGTTTTTTCTGTTATTCTTTTGTCTTTTATGTATTTGTAAATATAAAAACCTGCGATAAATCCACCAATGACCGAAAGTATAAGACCAGTAACTGTAAGGGATAAAAGCTTTACACTAAACTTTTTGCCACAGGCAACACTTGCACCCATAAGCGATGCAATAATCGCGTGTGATTCGCTTGTAGGTATCCCGAATACCCACGCGCCTACCGCCAAAATGATTACGGATAACAGCGATGCGCATATTGCACCCGAAATACCGAGTCCAGCCTCGTCAAAAATGTTTTTTGCAACCTGTGGAAAATAAATACAACTTATTGTCGTACCCAAAAAATTAAAAATTGCGGCAATAACTACCGCTTTTTTCATTTTTAATGCACCTGAGCATACACACCCTGCGATTGCATTTGGAGCATCGGTCCATCCGTTTACAAAAATGACACAAAGAGTCAGTATAATTGCTGTGATGTCGCTGTATGAAAAAATTTCAAAAACAGAATAAATCATAAATTAAATCAAAAACTATTTTAGAGGTGATATTTTTGGAAAAACTTTATAAACGCTTTATTATTATAATACTAATGCCCGTAATTGTTGCGGCGTTCCCTTTTCTTATGTTTGCCAGTGCCGATACTGATACAGCATACGATTGGTATTTTAAACCCACAAACGATAACAGTCAGCCCGAGGTAATACCTGAAGTGAATTTTTTAAACGACTATGATGTAATTTATCTTGGCAATAAAGATAAAAAAACGCTGTACCTTACTTTTGATGCAGGTTATGACAACGGCTACCACACTGCAATTTTAGATACTCTTAAGCAAAAAAATGTGAAAGCTGCTTTTTTTGTTGACGGAAATTTTGTAAAAACAAACCCTGATATTGTAAAACGTATGGCCAATGAGGGGCACCTTGTTTGTAACCATTCAAAAAACCACCCCGATATGACAAAATATTCATCGTTTGATGAATACAGTGAGCAGATAAACGGATGGAATGATCTTTTAAAAGAACTTGGTATTACCCCCAACGGTTATTTCAGATTCCCTTCGGGAAAATTTTCAAAAAGAGCGCTTGAATATAACAAAGAATTGGGTCTTACCACTGTTTTCTGGTCGTTTGCCTATTATGATTGGGTAGAGAGTGACCAGCCCTCAGTTGACAGTGCAAAACAAAAAATATATTCCCGCGTTCACAATGGTGCAGTGTTGCTTTTACATTCAACCTCAAAAACAAACTCACAAATTTTACCCGATATAATCGATGATTTAACTTCGCAAGGGTACAGTTTTGAACCGCTCACTTCATTTAAAAAATAACGCCGTTATATTCTCTTTTTAAAGTATTTTGCGTTTCGTCGGCTTGTTGTTTGTAATTGGTGCCGAAATAACTCAAAATGCCCTTTGAAACCGCCACACCGATCTGATAAATATTGTTAATTATAAATTCTGCGTCTCTCGGATTATCGTGAAATCCTATGCTCACAATAACCGAGGGTGCTTTTGTTTTTCTCAGTTCATAAAATCCGAGTCCGCCGTACATAAGTGAACCGTCTGTAAGACCGATGCAATCATAGGGTATTGCTTTAGATAAATATTCAAATATATCTGAGGCAAGTCTTTGACTGTTGGTGTCAGCCTTATAAAAAAACACCTCAGCACCGCCGAGGCGACCTCTTGCACTTTGTGATTGCATAGCCACGTAAACCTGAGGCGATTTTGCATTGGCGTCTGCAACGATTTCTGTAAGCGACATTTCGGGGTTGTTTCTTTCTGTTGTCATGCCGTTCCTCATAAGTTCATATTCAACAACATTTGCAAGTAAGTTCATTCGTTGCTCTTCGGTGCCGTAAGCACCGTATCCTGTGTTAAAATGCTGCGATGACGGCGATAAATATACGTTTGCCATATCTTTTTTCTCCTTTTTTATAAGTATATTAAACTATCATATTTAAAATTCTAAAAATATTTTTATAGTCTATTGACAATTGTATTTTATATAGTTACAATGTGCCTAAAAGGAGGTTTTGTGTATTATGAAAAACAAACCGTTCAAGTCAGTAATACTGTATCTTGGCTCAAATTTTTGGCAAAAAAAAGGCGGTGAATTTCCTGTTGATCCTGAGGATTTTATTTACCGCGAAAAAATGTATTTTGATAAGGCAACTTGGGATAAGGTTGTTGACAGTTTGCCCGAGTATAATATTGACACAGTCGTAATCGCACTGGGCGAGGGTGTTGTATATGACTCGCACCCTGAACTTGCAGTTGAGGGTAGCTGGTCTAAAGAGATGCTTAAAGCGGAAATTGCAAAGCTCAAATCAATGGGCATCCGTGCAATTCCTTACGAAAACTTTGCACCCGCACATAACGCGTGGCTCAAAGACTATACATATATGGTCGGTACAGAAAAATATATGCAAATCTGTGTCGATATCGTAAACGATGTAATTGATATGTTTGATACGCCCGATATGTTCCACCTCGGCTTTGGTACAGAGGGCTACCAAGCCAAGTATCTCGACTCACAGCATTACCCCATAACAATTGTATGCAAACCCTTTATACTGGCTCAGTATACAAAGGCTCTTTTTGATATTTGTCGTTCAAGAGGTGTTCGTCCGTGGATGTGGGCGGATATAAAAACAGTTGAGGCATTTGGCGGCGACGAAGAATTCTGTCGGATTATTCCAAAGGATGTTATCCTTTCAAGCCAGTACGACCAAAACCCGATAAGTATCGTTGACATCGACGGCAAGCCAGTTGTAAAAACAATGAACAGCGAAATGGAACACTTTAAAAAACTTTCCGACTGGGGCTATACCCAGATCCCTGCGGTTACGAGAAGACTTAGTCCGTCAGCACCCAAAAACGTTATTCTCTATACATCAATGGAATGTGAAAATGTTATAGGCTACGCTGCACAGACACTTACAAACGTAGTTGAGCGTAAATTCTATGCAGTAATGAACTGTGTACAAAACTTTGACGTAGCATATAACTCAATACTTGATGAGGAGGGCAATATTCATGGCTAAAAAATATATGGCGGCGCTTTTACATCTTGGCTCAAATATGTGGGCAAGACCCAATTCTCAATATGATCCTTTTCCAAAGGGTAGGGGTGGATATGCGACCAAGCTTGTTTGTCAAAAAGACGAATGGGTATCACTTACGACCGAAATGGCAAACCTTGGCTATAATATGCTTCTTATCGATATGGCGGAGGGTGTGTGCTACGACTCACATCCCGAACTTGCGATAGAAGGTAGCTGGTCTAAAGAAGAATTTAAAAAAGACCTTGAGCGTCTTCGCGCTCTTGGCATCACACCTATCCCTAAATTTAATTTTTCTCTTGGACACAGCGCATGGCTTAAAGACTATCTCTATATGGCAGGAACACCCACTTGGTATAAGGTATGTGCTGACCTCATTAAAGAGGTTTGTGAAATGTTTGATACTCCCGAGTTTTTCCATCTCGGTCTTGAAGAGGAAGAATATGGCTCACAGGCAAACTTTCCGATTGCAGTCATTCGCAATAAAGAACTAAAATGTCACGATGCAAAATATCTATTTGATGTTTGCCGTGAATGCGGCACTCGTCCGTGGATTTGGGTTGACCCCAACACAATCGACACCTTTGGCGGCGAGGAAGAATTTCAGCAAATTGTTCCAAAGGATGTGCTTATTTCAAACTGGTTTTACGGTCGTTGCTACTATGGTCCTAATATACCCGAGGACGTTGCTCCCCGTTGCTATCTTTACAAAAAAATCGGTGATTGGGGCTATGAACAGATTCCCACTACATCAAACTGGGGCAACGAGCTGAATGCAAAACAGACAATGGATTTTTGTAAACGCTTTACCGAGGATAGTATTGTTGGTTATATGTGCGCTTCGTGGCTGTTTACAACTAAAGAAGAACACTACGGCAATATGGATTGTCTTGTAAATATGAAATACGCTTACGACGATATCTATGGTGAATAAATAAAAAGGACGAAATTTATTTTCGTCCTTTTTTATACGTCGGTTTGCTTCCAAGCAGCGCTCTTTGTGCCTGTTTTTCTTTTGGCGACGTTGCAACGTACACCTTTTTAGAGTTAAACGGATTAATACCCGTGTAATACATAACAGTCGATGCCGTTGACGGTGTCGGGTAAAAATCCTGTACTTGCTCAGATTTTAATTTGTTTTTCTTTAAATATTCACTTAGCTTTTTTGCACTCTGTATTGTCGACCCTGGGTGCGAGGACATTAAGTACGGCACAACGTATTGTTGTAGCTTTGCCTTTTTAGATGCCACGTCAAACTTTTCGCAAAACGCTTCGTGAACCTTAAACGACGGTTTACCCATAACGGATAACACCTCGGGGCAGATGTGTTCGGGGGCTGTACGCAGCTGACCCGATACATGCTTTTTGGCAAGCTGTTCAATAAACCGCCCACCGTATTTTTTATCCGCCATCACGTAATCGTGACGCACACCCGAACGTACAAACACGCGCTTAACTCTCTTTACTTTTGTTACGCGCTCAAGCATCTCGATGTATTCCGAATGGTCGATAATAAGATTTTTACAAACGTCAGGTGAAAGACAGCGCCTTGTCGTGCAAACACCTTTCTTTCCTTCGGCTACCGCTTTGCAAGGACCTGTTCTAAAGTTTGCAGTCGGTCCGCCGATGTCGTGTATATATCCTTTAAAATCGGGATGATGAGTAAGCAGTCCCGCCTCTTTTACAACACTTTCAATACTTCTGGACGTAACAGCACGTCCCTGATGATAAGCAATCGCACAAAACGCACAGCCGCCAAAACAACCGCGGTTGTGTGTTATCGAAAACTGTACTTCTGTGAGAGCGGGTATACCGTCTTTTTTGTATATCGGATGAATATCCCTTGTAAACGGTATTTGTGCAAGTTCGTCAAGTTCGTTTTGGCTTAGCGGCATCTGCGGTGGGTTTTGTACAAGCAACCCTTCGGGGTATTGCTCACATAATGCTTTTCCTGCAACCGCGTCACAGTTCTGATATTGAATCTTAAAACTTTCGGCATATTTTATTTTGTCAGCTGCCACCTTTTCAAAACTCGGCAGCCTTATATGTGCGTTCTTGAGTTCTTCGCCTTTTTTATATAATACACAAGTCCCTTTTACGTTTTTTATTTTGCTTATGGGTACACCCTTGTCCAAAAGCTTTGCAATCTCAATAATCGATCGTTCGCCCATACCATAACTGAGTATATCCGCTCCGCTGTCAATAAGAATACTCTTTCGAATCTTGTTGTCCCAATAATCATAGTGCGCAAAGCGCCGGAGCGATGCTTCAATTCCGCCTATAACAATCGGTACGTCGCCATAGCATTCGCGTAGCCTGTTACAATAAACTGTTACCGCGCGGTCGGGCCGCTTTCCAACAACACCCTTTGGTGAATAGTAGTCATAATCTCTTTTTCGTTTTGCCACGGTGTAGTTTGCCACCATTGAGTCTACATTACCCGCGTTTACTAAAAACGCAAGTCGCGGACGTCCAAGCTTTTTAAAATCTTCTGTGGTTTTCCAGTTGGGTTGTGCAATTACTGCAACACAAAACCCCGCTCGTTCAAGCACACGTCCAATAATTGCCGTGCCAAACGACGGATGGTCCACATACGCGTCACCGCTCACTATTATAAAATCAGGTTGCCTACGACCCAGAGCCTCAAGCTCAGCTTTTGTCATTGGCATTGGTGATTTAGCAAATTCCATAATACATTACCTCATAAATATTTTATTTTAAACTGTGTTGAAAGTCAATATTTTGTATGCTATAATCAAATTTAGGTGATTAATATGAAAAAAGCAATAACAAATGCGCAGATAGTAACCCCGCAAGGTATTATCTTTGACGGTACGATTTTGATTGAAAGTACAAAAATAACCGCTTTAGGTCCGTCACGTGAATTTAATATAACTGACAGTTATGAGATAATTGATGCAAACGGTGCTTATGTCGGTCCCGGATTTGTTGATATTCACGTTCACGGCTGTGTTGGCTTCAGTACATCATTTGATGTGGAAAATGCTGCAAACCATCTGTTAAAACACGGTACCACGTCTTTTTTGGCAACGCCCGATTATCTTATGAATTTTGACGAGTTTATGTCGGCAATCCGCTCGGTCAAACAAAGCTTTGGTGAGGTAAAATCACTTAAAGGAATGTACCTTGAGGGTCCGTTTATCAATACTGATAAGGGTGCTTACGCCCACGCTAACCCGTGGCGCAAAGGCATTTCAAAAGAGCAGTATACTGCGTTTGTAAACGAAGCGGGAACCCTTGCAACAGTGTGGACGATTGCACCAGAACGCGAGGATATAACAGAGTTTTTGCAGTACGCAAGAAAAATAAAC
>JAZKZG010000147.1:0-37654 GCA_045612565.1 Eubacteriales bacterium | reverse complement strand
CCTATTTTTCATAATTATTCTCCTAAAGAGACAAGGGGACGCTTCCGGTATTAGAGGAATGTCAACAAAAAGGAGACAGCAGAACTTTCCCTTTATCCCCTTGTCTCTACAAGTGTTTTTTTCGGATATTGAGCGGAAGGTCGCCGTATTCCTTTTTAAAGGCGGCATAAAATCCACTGAGAGAATCATAGCCGACAAACGACGCAATATCAAGAATTTTCATATCGGTGGTGGTTAGCAGTTCGTATGCCGATTTCATACGCATTTTACAAATGAGTTCCGAAAACTAACAACCGTGATATTTATAAATTATCCTACGAATCTGGCGCTCGCTTATATACAAAGTTTTTGCTATATCCTTTATCGTTATATCATCGGTATAATGCGAATTTATTATGTGATGGATTTTATAAATCCTGCTTTCTTTATTTTCGCTTTGCACCGAAAACACGTTTTTTGGATGGTCATACAAAACGGCGTTTATAAGTTGATGAAAATAAAGTGAAAACAAGAGTTTGTCGCTACTATGTATGCTTTCGGACAATTTTTTCATAGCCTTTTCAATACCAAGGCTGTTTATAACGATGGATGCAACACTAAACGTCTTTTTAATTAGCGAATATAAGTCAAGATCAGTTGTGATATTGGCTTTGGTCATAACAAAATTTATGTTATATCTTTTAACGTCCTCGGTCATAAAACTACGATGCAAAACACCCGGCGGCACAATCAACGTTTGTCCGCTTTGTAAAATTTTTTCGCCGTCTTCGAACCTTACTCTAAACGGTCCGTTTTGAACACAAAACAACTCATAGTTTGAATGAAAATGCAGTCTTTCGAGCTGCTCGAGCGGATGCGAATAGTGCGCTCTATTAAAGGTATTGTCAATAAAGCAGGTGAACTTTGCGTTTTCGATACAAATTGTAATTTGTTTTGTGTCAAGGTTATTATATTTTTCTTTTACTACTTTTTCCATAATTTTATAATACCAAATCGTGTCCTGCTATGCAATATTTTTTAAAAAAACTTTGATAATCGGACATATAAATTGTAATTTGTCCCATCTGCTGTAGAATTATTTTATTTTTAAAAGTAAAACAAAAATAACAATACACTGGAGGTATTTTTATGAAAAACGTTTTTGATATGTTAAGACTTGACGGAAAAGTTGCAGTAGTCACAGGCGCAAGACAAGGTCTTGGATTTGATATGGCTGCGGCACTTGCAGAGGCGGGTGCTACAATCGTTATCACATCACGTGATACCGACGGTGCAGACGAAACTGCAAAAAAAATCACAGAACTTTATGGCGTAAAATCGTATGCGGTAACAATTGATCAAACCGACTATGACAGCGTTGAAAAAGGTATTGATCAGATAATTGAAAACGAAGGCAAAATTGACATTCTTATAAACAACGCGGGCGGTGGCTCGGGAAAAAGCACAGGCTATATCATCGACCGTGACCCCGACGTAATAAAGAGTCTTATTGACACCAACCTTACTGGTATGATTTTTTGCTGCAAGGCTGTGTCGAAATATATGATTGAGCAAAAAAGCGGAAAGATTATCAACATCGGCTCGATTGCAGGCATCGTGGGTCGAAACAGACAAATGTATTATAAATCAAACAAAATGCAACAGCCCATCGACTACGCCGCATCAAAGGGTGGCGTAATAAGCGCCACACGCGACCTTGCAGGCCTTTTGTCACCAAGCGGAATTTGTGTAAACAGCATTTCTCCCGGTGGTTTTTACAGAGGCGAGCCACAGGCTTTTGTTGACCTTTATAGCGAAGAAACTCCACTTGGGAGAATGGGCACAATGGGCAAGGATATCAAGGGCGCAACGCTATTGCTCGCAAGTGAAGCCGGCGACTATATCACAGGTCAAAACATCGTTGTTGACGGAGGTTTTTCGATATGGAAATAAACAAGTTTAAAAATGTTTCGGTTTTGGTCGCAGGGCTAGGTGCAATAGGCAAACGTCACGTTGACATTTTAAAAGAATTAAAAGTTGGAAAACTTATTGTTTTTGACCCAAACGAACAAGCGGTAAATCAGATTATCCAAAAATATCCCGATGTCGAAACTGTTGGCAGTTATGAGCAGGGGCTTTTGGCAAAACCATTTGCGGTTTTTATTCTCACACCTACAAAAATGCATATTCCTATGGCGATACAGGCGCTTGAAGCCGACGCTCACGTTTTTATTGAAAAGCCGCTTTCGAATTCTTCGGAGGGTATTGACGAGCTCAAAGACTCAATGAAAAAGAGTAACAAACAAGTTATGGTCGGTTTTTGCATGCGTTATCACAGCGTACTTCTTAGGGCAAAAGAGATTTTAAACCGCGGTGAGATTGGTAGACTTGTATCGGTACGTGCGATGGTTGGCGAAGATTTTCCGGCAATACACCCCGAATACAAAGAAATGTATCTTTCAAAATACTCGGGTGCTTTTGAACTTGTTCACGACATTGACCTTGCTATTTGGTACGCTGACCAAAATGTTAAAAACGTATATGGCGTTTATGGCGCGTTTAGTGACTATGAATTTGAAAGTCCAGATACTGTCGAACTACTTATGGAGTTTGAAAACAAGTGCGTAGCAACGGTGCATCTTGACTTTTTCCAAAACCCAAGACGAAGAATGATGGAACTTATTGGTATGGACGGTGTAATCACCGTTGAGTTTTCATCGTGGGATGAAGCAACGCTTAGCGTATACAAAAAAAGCGAAGGCAAATGGGATATTCAAAAATTCAAAACCGAACGAAACGATATGTTCCGTGACGAAAATCGCGAATTTTTGGAACTTGCACTACAAAATAAACCTATGAAATGCAACATTGACGAGGCTTCAAAATCGCTTATTGCAATCGAAAAAGTATATAAACCATATTAATTTTAAAACACAGGGCATAAAAAACCTGTGTTTTTTATGTAATATTTGTAAACTTTATATATTTTCTTGACGGATTTATATTAATATATTAAAATAAAAATATACTAATATAATGGAGTAGTTTTATGTTCAATAAAAAATTAAAGCATGGGGTACTACCCGCTTTTTTCGGGACACTGGCCCTATATGTTATAAGCGCCGTGCTGTTTATCCTTTATACAATATCGGGGTATTTATTGTTTTTGCTTGGTGCAATTACAATTCTCACACCGTCCGAAATTATAACTGCGCTTTGTCTGTTTAAAAAAGATATAACACTCAAAGAGTTTGTACCAAAAGAACGCTCGGAGAAAAAATTTGTTGCATTCTGGCAAACCGTAGGTGAGTTTTTTATAAACTTCGGCATCAATGCAGTCAAATTTTATAACAAGTATCGAATCATAATAAAAACCTTGGTAATTGCCGCTTTGTTTTTGCAATGTCAGGCACTGTTCTTATCGGTTTTCGGATTTGTCATAAAACCACAAATTGCAATATGGCAACCGATTGTTGCAGCTCTTATGCTTGTTGTTGCGGTAATAATTGACAAAATATGCAAACATGCCGAAACACAAAGTGAGTTTATTTCAAAAATATTCTCAAACATACGAGTATATATGCGCATAATTTACGCTACTTTATTTGTTATAATCGTGGCGTCTGCACTCAAGGCACTATCGTTGTGGGATATTGATATATATGTGAAATACATAATTGCTGCACTCTTCTATTATATGTCGGTATTTATGGCACTTTCGCTTATTGTAACGATTATAAGAAAAGAGATCGACACAAGACCGCAGGCGGTAATACCCATACCGTTTGTAAAAAGCAAAAACGATGATCTTTCAATAATTGAGTTTTTGGAAAATAACACCGGCATAACGGTGCGCGGACTGTGGAGTTTGCGATATATTAAGCAGATTGCTCCTATCACAGCGGTACTTATCATTACGTTTTTGTGGCTTTCGACTTGTATTATACAAATCGGTCCCGACAGCAAAGGCGCACTTTATCGCTTTGGCAGTCTGAACGATACCATACTGGAGCCGGGTCTTCACTTTGTTCTCCCCTACCCTATCGACAAGGTAGATATTTATAACACCGAAGGCGTTAATAAAACTACAATCGGTTACAGTTCAACACAGGACCTCGACAATATTTGGACAAGCGAACACGGCAAAGACGAATACAAATTGTTGCTTGGCGGCGGTGACGAACTCGTTTCGATAAACCTGAGAGTTGAATACAAAATAAAAGACCTTAAAAAATATCTTACCGGCACATCGGCACCCGAACAGTTTTTACAGGCACAAGCTTATGAACTGGTAACAGACAGAACAATAAGCACCAGTCTTGCAACACTGCTTTCGACCGACCGCGATGCGTTTGCAAAAACATTTAAAGAGGAACTCACTAAAAAACTCGAAGCATACAACACAGGCATTGAGATTGTGAGCATTGTTCTTGAAAGCATTCATCCCCCGCTTGAAATCGCAGCGGTTTACCAGGAGATAATCAGTGCTGAAATTCAGGCGGAAGAAATAAAAATAGTCGCACAGTGTGATGCGGAGACTGCAAAAGCAGAGGCACAGCAACAGTATGACACCGCAGTTGGAGAAGCAAACGCAAACCACTCAACCAAAATTGCGGCTGCAAACACCGAAGTTGCCGAATTTATGGCGGGTGTTGAAGCATATAAAACATACCCGAGTGCCTATAGATATTACAAATACTTAAAAGCAGTCAAAAAGGCTTACGGCGGTGCAAACCTTGTGCTTGTGGGCAAAGGTGTGGACAGTTCAAAAATTTATTTTGGAAGTTTTAACGCACCCGCAGCAACTCAAAATACCGAAGAGTAATTTTTAGGAGACAGAATATGAAAATATTTAAAAATAATCCCCAAACCGAAAACGGCGAACAAAAACTGTTTTCGCTCAGATGGATAAAAATTGCGGTAGCGACAGTTCTTGTTCTGATACTTGCATACCTTATGTTCACCTGTGAAGTACGTGAAGGTACAGGCGCTGTTATTTTGAGATTCGGCGCACCGCGCGCTGAAATTACCGAGGCGGGTCTGCACTTTAAACTTCCGTGGCCTTTTGAAACAGTCGAGAAGTTTGAAAACAGACTTCAGTACCTAGAATCAAACTATCTCGAAACAACAACCAAGGACAACCGCAATATTATTTTACAGTCATACGCCGTATGGAAAGTAACAAATCCTCTTCTTTACTACAATAGTGTAGGTGCGCAGGGTACAGTTGATTCGTACATAAAAGACCAGATATTCAGTGCAACCAACAGCGTTATGGGTGCGTATAACTTAACTGACCTTGTTTCGCTCGAAAAAGAAACAATCAAAACCGATGAGATACAGGATAAAATCTATGCACAGGTAAAAGCAAACTGTGAAAATAACTACGGTATTGAAATAACCGATGTTAATATTCTCAGAATTTCGCTACCCAATGCCAACCTTGAGAGTGTTTTTGCACAGATGCGTGCTGACAGACAAAAGGACATCGATACCATTATTGCAAACGCACAAAAAGATGCAAATAAAATCAAAGCCGACGCAGATGCCGAGGCTGCAAAGATAATTGCCGATGGCAAAACCGAAGCTTCTCAGATAAAAGCAAAAACCGAGACCGAGGTTGCAAAAATATATGCCAACGCACAGGCGGCAAATATTGAACTTTACAAGTTTTTGCAGGAACTTGACACGGTTGTGGCATCGGTTGATGAGGGTACTGTGCTTGTTGTAACAGCCGACTCATATCCTTTTAACGTTTTGCTTGACTATGCAAATATGTCAAATACGGCAACATCAAACGAGATGGTTATTGAAGACCTGAACTATATACTCACACAACTCCCCGAGGAAGATGCAACCGCGGTTACAGATTCACTCTATAAACTCATTTCAGAGCAAAAAGGAGTTGCATAATGAAAAAGAACGCAATATTTGAAGATGTACTGAAAACGGTATCGAAAATCTTTATCGTTGCAGTCATTTTAATAACGCTGTTCATTTGTTTTTCGGGTGTTAAGTTTGTTAAAAGCGGAAACGTTGCGCTTATCCTCCGTTTTGGCAAACTCGTTGGCAACACCACCGAACAGCAGGTACACGGACCGGGCATACTGTTTGCATTTCCATACATTATTGACGAAGTGATTATGGTACCGACCGGTAATATTATTGAGCAAAAAATAGAAACCCACTTCACCCCCGGTGAAATGAGTACCGACTATCGCCAAAACGGCTACGTTATTACAGGTGACCACAATATTGCGGTAATTACCGCATCACTCAAATATACAATCACCGACCCTGTTGCATATGCACTTAAAATAAAGGATATTCAACAGATAATAAATGCAACAGTCAGCAACGCAATGGTCGAGACCTCGGCCTTTATGCCTGTTGACGACGTTTTGACTTCGGGCAAAGAAGAATTTACATCTGAGGTTATAAAGTGTTCACAACAAAAAATCGATGCCACAGACATCGGTATAAAAATAAATGCACTTGAACTCACCTATGTTGCAATGCCAAACGAAGTTAAGGCGACTTATGAAGAGGTAAACTCTGCAACCGTTCAGGCAAACACAATACTCGAAAATGCAAAGCAATACCGAGATACTAAAGTTCCCGAAGCAGAAGCTGATGCAAATAAAGCCATCTCTGATGCAAACTCGGAATATTCCACCTCGGTTGCGGCGGCAAATTCGGAACTCGCGGAATTTTGGGGTGTACTGGAAGAGTATAAAACAAGTTCGGCTGTTGTTCGCACACGTATATATAACCAAAAGGTATCAGAGGCCATTAACAAGATTGGCAAAATCAAGGTTGTAAATGACGGCGACAGCAGTATAATCATAAATTAAGGAGGCTGTATTTTATGGAAAACATTGACCACATTGCAAAAAACAGTCTCAAAGCACTGTCTACTGATAAAATCTCGCAAAAAGAACAGAACAAACTCCGCCGTGATATTTTAAGCGGGGCGGTGGCACTCTCCTGCCTTGCAGTAGGGCTTATCTACACACTTCTGTTCCCGCAAAAAGAGATCGTTCCTGCTTTATTTTATACAATTGCGTTTCTGGTTGAGGGTATACCCGTTTTTGTGGCAGCAGTAAAAGGCGTATTTGCAAAAGAACTGTCACACGCGATGGAAATGCTCGTTGCGATTGCGATAATTGCCTGTTATTTTTCGGGACAACTCATTTTGTCTGTGTTGATACCGTTTATTCTTAACCTTGCACACTTTTTGGAAGAACGCAGTATTATGGGAGGCCGCGAGGTTATTGACGGTCTTAAAAAGATGCAACAGACCACCGCAATTTTACTTGATGGCGAAATTGAGCGCGAAGTTGATGCAAAGACTTTAAAAATCGGTCAAAGGATTGTAATAAAACCGGGTAGCGGTATTGCCATTGACGGTAAGGTTGTGTCAGGCGAAAGTGCTATTGACCAGAAATCGCTTACAGGTGAACCGCAACCGGCACAGGTTGGTGTTGGTGACACCGTTTATGCAGGTACTGTAAACCTTGACGGAAAAATCGTGGTTGAGGTTACAAAAGAATTTGTTGACAGTTCATTTTCGAACATACTGAAACTGCTTGAAGAATCAGAGAACATTTCAATTCCCGAAACTCGTCTGATTGACAAGTTTATGCAATATTATATACCGCTGATTTTAGTGATTGCGGCAGCAATTGCTCTCGTTACAATGGACATAAACAAAGCAATTGCCATCCTTGTTGTATCCTGTCCATGTGGACAGATGCTTGTGAGTTCGGCGCCGATGATTGCGGCACTGTCTGCCGCCACAAGACGCGGTATTGTTATTAAAAACTCAAAGTTTATTGAAGAACTGACAGAAATCAATGCTGTTGTTTTTGACAAGACGGGTACGGTCACAAAGGGTGAGTTATCGCTCACCGGCGGAAAAGTATGCAACGGTGTCGAACAGAGCGAATTACTATCAGTTGCCGCATCGGTCGCACATGCTTCAAATCATCCTGTTTCACGTGCGGTGATTGCCGCGACAAAGGATATTGATTTTTGCAAAGATTTTTCTATAAAAGAGATATCGGGCAAAGGCATAGAAGGGCAAAAAGACGACACTGTTGTTTTGTTTGGTAATAAAGACTGGATTACCGGGTGCGGTGTGCATATTGACGATGGCTTTGATACGGCATTTTTGGGTTCGGTTAGTTTTGTAGCCAAAAACGGAGTTCTTTTAGGCGCACTTTGTTTTTGTGACACTGTTCGTGAAGAAGCCGAAGACGGCATTGAAATGCTTAAAAAATGCGGTGTTGAAAAAACCGTTATGCTGACAGGCGACAGAAAAGAAGCCGCTCAAAACATTTGCGATATCATTGGTATTTCAGAATTTGAAGCTGAACTTTTACCACAGGATAAATTGAATTTACTTTTGAAATTAAAAGAAGAGTATTTTGTTCTTGCGGTCGGTGACGGAATAAATGACGCCCTCGCGCTAAAAGAGGCGCATGTTGGCATCGCGATGGGTGCGATGGGATCTGACCTTGCAATTCAATCGGCAGATATTGCTCTTATGAACAACAATTTGTTAAATATTCCATTTGTGATTGAACTCGCAAAGAAAACCAGAGGTATAATTTATCAAAACCTCGCACTTTCGATTATAATAAGCCTTGCAATGATTACACTTTCGGCATTTGGCGTTATAAGTGCACTCGCAGGAAGTATTCTGCACAACTTCGGCGCATTTGCAGTGCTAATCAACAGTTCAAGAATACTTAAAAAATAAATCATAAATAAAACCCGTATTATTTGATAATACGGGTTTTTAAAACAGCATATAATGGGAATGATGATTATGCAAAAAACTAAAAACAGATTGAAAATTTTAATACCAATAATCGCTATTGCGGTTTTGGTTATTGTAGGGGTTGTTATTTTAAAAACGACCTCGCTTAAACGTGCGATAAACAAAATGGATATAGCCGACAAAGAAAGCGTTATACATGTTTTGAAGTTTGCAAAAAATATGCCTGACATACTATGTGATATTGCAACCGAATATATAAACGAAAACAATCCTTTGGGTGCGGGTATGCTTATGCATCTTTTACAAAATATCGACTGTGAAAACGAACGTGCAAAAACGCTTTTGAAAGACTATTACACCAAAATCGGTGCTGACCCGATTTTTATTAATCAGGTTGACCGTGCAACTTATATTGATACCGATTTTGAAGTTGTAACCGAATATAACGGCACGGGTTACGGCGGAATGGATGGCATATACTGCTGTGATTTTGACGGATATATCCGCTATAAACTTTCGGGTGCAAGGGTAAAAAGTATGTATGCCACCGACACAGGCGTATATTTTTTAGACAGTGCCGACAACTGTGTTAAACTACTCACTTCAGATGGTGCAACCGCAAAAAATATACTTGAAAACACAAGTGAATTTGTATTCTTTGACGGCAAAATTTTCAGCATCGACAATAATTCAAAAATAAATGCCCCCTCGCCTGTTATATTGAACGAAGGCGAGTTCGGGGCAAATCTGAGAATTGTAGGGGAACAGGTTTTGTGCGATATTTTTAATGAAAATTATCAGTTAACCGACACAATTACTCTCAATTAGTTTTATAAAAGCCGCTTTAAAAGTGTCATTCTGGCTGTTATCACGCTTTTTGGGTCCTTTGATGCGCACACCCGCCCTACGAGCTTTTGCAGAAGCGGCACGAAAAAATAAAAGGCTATCGATATTGTTATCACTATAAAGCATACCGTTCTGGTTTATGGCAAACGCGCCACGCGAAATACACATTGCCGCAAGACCGTAATCCTGTGTTACAACAATGTCACCTTTTTCTATTAAATTTACAATTTTGTAGTCGGCACTGTCAGCACCCTTTGATACGGTGAAAACGGTGCTGTAACTACTTTGTAATTGGTGTGCAGTATCACACACCATAGTACAGGGAATATTGTAATTTTTGGCAACTTCTTCTGCAATGCGGGTTACAGGACACGCATCGGCATCTACTATTATTTTCATATACTATCCTTTTAAAAAATCCCGTGGTAGCCACGGGATTTAATTTTTATCTTTTCCAAAGTCCAATAGCATAACAATCGGCAACGTGTTCTGCATAAGTTTTGTTATAATAGAAATTGCCGTCAGCATCGGTTACAAAGTAAAAATACGGTGTGTTATTTGGGTTTAGAACTGCATTTATTGTATCCATACCGGGACAGTTGGTGGGTCCTGCAGGAAGTCCCGAACACACGTATGTATCATAAGCATCAAACATCGCCTGTGAATAGTGAGATAAATCTTTTAAACTCTTTGCATAAGTTTTTGTGGGGTCTGATTCCAGACGTGTATATGATGAATTGAGTCTGTTCCAAAAAACTGACGAAATATTTGCCATAGATTCTTTGGTAAATGCTTCCGCCTGTATCACCGATGCAAACGTGATAAGCTCGTTGACCGTAAGCCCCATTTTGTCGGCTTTTGCAACAATATCCTCGGTAACGTAACCGGTAAATGCCGAAAGCATTTTGTTTACAATATCTTTTGCAGTGGTTATATCTTTTCTGAATTCATAGGTTGCGGGAAAAAGGTAACCCTCAAGCTTATATCCGATTTTTTTAGAGTCACGCTCCTTGAGGTCTTTTACAAAGGCATAATCATAATCATAACTGTCTGCCGCCGCCAAAAACTCTTCTTTTGTACAAAGCCCCGATTTTTCTACAATGTTTGCAACGCCGATTATGTTTTTACCCTCGGGTACCGTGAACTTTACATACTCGATTTTTTTATCGGGATTCTGAAGTTTTTGACAAAGCTGTTCATACGACATATCGGCAGTTAAATCATAAGTGCCGTTATACCACACAAAGTCGGGGTATTTCTCGTGAATAAAACCAAGAAAACGTACGGCAGATACAATTATCCCCTCATTTTCAAGGCGGATTGCAACTTCATTTTCAAAATCACTTTTTTCAATGGTCAGAGTATAATTGATATCGGGTTGATTTTTACCCGTTTTATCAAAGTAAAACGGCAGATAGTTTTTTATTTTAATGCCGCCGAATATACCGCCTGCAACAACAAGCAATAAAACAACAACCAATATGATTTTCTTTTTCACTCTATTCACCTCAAAGATTATTATATATAAAAATACGCTTTGTGTCTATACAAAATAATAATTTGTATCCCACGAAGGAATGTACGGAAAATGTCTGAGATACATTTTATAATCGGGTCGCATATCTAAAACCTGCATCGGTATATTAATGATATCGTCAAAGCGGTGATATGCCGCAACGCACAGTTTTGGTTTGTATTGCTCTATCGTGTGTTTTGCGCCGTAAAGAGCATTTTTCTCATTGCCCTCAACGTCAAGTTTTATAAAACTTGCACCTCCGTCTGCGATGCTGTCAACTGTTACCGTTTTAACTGGTTTTCCGTTTTTAGATATATGAGAACTGCGTCCACCCTCAATACTAAAGGTTACCTCACCTACCGAATCACTTGCGGCGGCGTTTATACAAGTTACTCTGTCTGCATAAGCATCAGAAAGTTTAGAAAAGTTTTTCACATCGGGCTCTACCGCATAAATCTTTTTAAAGCCGTCAACCTGCGACAAAAACTCAGCAACCGTATCACCGCGGTATGCACCGAGGTCAACATATGTTTCATTATCACTGAACTTTAAAATGTTACGATACGGCTCAAGCGGATCTACTTCACAGTTGAACAGGTAATTAATATCACCTGAGAGTTTAAGCCGCAAAATGCTTTCAAACGTATGTTTTGAAACATCGTCTGCAAAGCGGTCGTATATAAACTCGGCATTTTTTATGTTTTCTTTACAAAAATCAATATCAAAAATCCCGTCGTCAATCACAGGAAGATCAGGGGTTATTACCTCGCACTCATTTGCTATACGCTTTACGTTATCAAGTACCTCTTTACGCTGGGTTCCAAAGCACATTGCAACAATCATATCGGGATAAAGTGCTTTTGCCTGTGTAAAGGTCAAAACCTTCATACCACGGAACGTTTGTCCGCGTACAAATTCATCACTTGCAAAAACGGCAGCAGGTGTTTTGCCGATACGACTTAGTTCAAAAATCATTTTATCGGCGCCGTCACCCATTCCGTAAAGCACAATCGGACGGGTAGTATCTTTTAATTTATTCCATAGAAGTGTCATCTTTATTTTCTTTCTTTACAACAAACTCGGTTGTAAGCGTATAAAGCACTGATGCGAGCGGCACCGAGATAAGTGCGCCTGCTGCACCAAAAAATCCAGTGCCGAGTACGACTGCAAGAAGAACCCACACGCCCGGAAGACCAATTTGCTTACCTACAACTCTGGGGTAGATAAAGTTGCCCTCGAGCTGTTGAAGTATTATAAAGAAAAGCAAAAACCACAGTGCTTTGGCGGGGTTGGTTGTTAAAATGAGAAGTGCCGAAAGCGCACCGCCCAGCCATGCACCGACAATGGGAATAAGTGCCGTAACACCAATAAGCACGGCAACAACGGGCGCATACGGAAAACGAAATATAAGCATACCGATAAGGCATAAAAGCGCCAAAATCACCGCTTCTATCAACTGACCGCCGATAAACCCTGAAAATGACTTGTAAGCGATTGTGCCGATGTGGGTCATTTTGTCATATACCTTTTGTTTTGACAGCGCTTTTAAAAGACGCTTACACTGTGAAGACACGCGATCTTTATCAAAAAGAAAATAGATTGCAATAAAAAGGCCGAAGAATATGTCGGACGTTACGCCTACTGCGGCGCCACCTACCGATACGACAGACTTAAACACCCCGTTTAAGTTGGTTTGCACAAAGGCGGTGATTTTATCCATAAACGCTTCTCCGCCGAGGACAATATTAGTTATACGCTCGGCTGTAAAGCCAAAATTTTCAAGTGTGTCGCGCATCCATACAATAACTCTGTCGGCAAACGCAGGAAGACTTGTAACAATTGACGAAACCGATTTTGAAACTTGCGGAATAATAACAAGAAGGATAAGTGCTACCGCAACAACAAACACGATTAGCGTTGAAATAATGCTGAGTAGTCTTATAAGCGTGTGACGGCTATGTTTTTGAGTAGAAAGTTTAAAAAATATACGCTTTTCGAACAAATTTACCAATAAGTTCAAAATAAAAGCGAGACAAAAGCCGATAATTAACGGTTCAAGCACCGAGTAAACGGCGAGAAGGCCAGTCCACAGCGCCGAAATATTGAATGCAGCAGTGAGCATAAGTATTATGACTGCCGCAATGAACAGTATTTTTTTGGTTGTTTCTTTATTTATCATAATTTGCTAATTCTTTCTACGAGAGAGTCAACCTCTTCGTCCTTTGTGCTCCAAGCTGTACAAAAACGGATGATTTTTTTGCCGTCATCGGTATAGCCTTCGTTTTCATAATAGAAATCTTTTGCAAGGATATCTGCAACGCTTTGTTCCACCTCTACAAACTGCTGGTTTGTGGGGCTGTCGATATGCATATTGATTGATTTATTTAAAAATGCGTTTTTGATACGCTGTGCCTGGTCAATTGATTTTTTTGCGATTTCAAAATACAGTCCGTCTTTAAAAAGCGTATAGAACTGAAGACCGAGTGTCCAGCCTTTTGCGAGCATACCGCCGTTTTGCTTGATAAAACTTCTGAAATCGGGCTTTAAATTATCGTTTGTGATAACGACTGCTTCACCGAACATTGCGCCACACTTTGTACCGCCTATATAGAATACATCAGTATATTTTGCAAGGTCAGCAAGTGTTACATCACCGCCATGAGCCGCAAGACCGTACGACATACGTGCGCCGTCAACAAAAAGATACATTCCGTACTGTTTACAAACACTGCTCAAATCAATAAGCTCCTGCTTTGTATAAATTGTACCGAATTCGGTCGGAAAAGAGATATATACGAGTTTGGGTTGTGTTATATGCTCCTGAACATCGCTGTCAGCATAGTCCTGTGCTACCTTTTTAACCTGCTCGGCTGTGATTTTGCCGTCGATTGCGGGAAGTGCAAGGATTTTATGACCTACGTGTTCAACCGCGCCCGTTTCGTGTACATGAATGTGTCCTGTATCGGCACTTACAACGCCCTGATAAGGTCTGAGTGCTGCAGAAATTACTGTATAGTTTGTTTGTGTACCGCCCACAAGAAAGTGAATATCGGCATTTACATCGCCAAGATATTTTGCAATTTCTTTTTTTGCAGCAGTGCAAACCTCATCTAGACCGTAACCGCAGTATGCGTTATCGTTTGTTTCAACAAGTGCTTTTAACACGGCGGGATGAGCGCCGTGACAGTAGTCGTTATTAAATCTATACATTTTTATTCTCCTGTAAGTGAATATTTTTTGCCTGAAATTCTATCGAATGTGATATGCTTCATTGCTGTAACATATGACTGCTCTTTTTCGTCAAGCGTCATACCAAGTCGGACATTATATGCAGGCATTTCTTTGTAATTATCTGCAAGCATCTGCATATATGGTGTCATTTTTGTACCTGTAGCCTCGGCAACAAGAGACAACATATAATAAGCCGAAACCTCGTTATTATGGCCCGAAAGTTGTTTAAAATCTATATCATAGTTTGCATATACGAGATACGGCGCGGAGTAGATAAATTTGTTTTCGTCCACATCGTATCCGTCACCCTGCTTGAGATTGCCCGTCTGATTAAAGGCGCGTTCATAAATACCAAAAGCGGGTTTATGATCACCGAAAAAGACAACAACTGTCGGCTTTTTGCAACTGTCGACATAATCAATTAATTTTTTCAGAGACAGGTCAGCGTAATAAACACCCTGAGTGTAGGTTGTCATCTGATCGAGCATCTCTGCGTCAACAAGGTCATTTTTGACCTCAACCACAATGTCCTCGGGTTTTGACGGGTCATAGCCGCCATGGTTTTCCATTGTGATGCCATAAATAAAGTTGGGCGTGTCAGGATTTTTTTCAAGGGTATCGATTACAACATCCATAAACACGTCGTCAGTTATATATCCGCGGCGGTATTTTAAAACAAAACTGTCACCCAGGTCCTCCTGACCGATATAATCATCAAAGCCAAGAAGCGGATAAGCCGCGTCGCGCATATAAAACTTTTTCATATAAGTATGGACCGCGGTTGCGGTGTAGCCCTGTGATTTATAGTTAGAAACATAAGTTTCGACATTATCGTTTACGTAAAGCCAGGGGCTTGTGCTGTTTACAAGTGTATCAACAGTAAGACCTGTTAAAAAGTCGAACTCGGTACGTACGGTACCGCCACCGTATGCTGTAGTATAGAGCGTACCGCTACAGGCGTTTTTTCGTGATTTTATTTCATCAAAATTTTTAAGCGGGTCAATAGAAAACTCGGTGCCGTTTACTGTGCGGATATCAAAAAGTGCTTCTGACATAACAGCGATTATATCGGGTGATTCGGTAGCATCAACGCCATCATATTTTGAAAGATAAGATTTTATAGTTTCTTCACTGTAGCCTTCCGGTTCTACAACCTTCAGTGAAAAACAATTTATTGTGAATGCATTTACAAAGCCGTTATACTTATAGTTTGATGATTGTAATGCACAGTTGGAAAAAGACATACCGTAGTTGTTTATAATCTTTTCGACTGTATTGGGATAATTATAAAGTATCATTACAGGAATTATTATAACCAGTGTCGATGGTACCGTATAGTACCATTTAAGCGGGATTTTGGCATCGGTAAGCCAGAAGAAAAAGCAAAATATGACAGCACAAGGCACCCACATATATGTGAGCCACGGAAGGTCAAACTTGGCAAAACCTGCAAGTTGACCTGCGTTGCCGACCATCGTGATATCCCACGGTGCAAAGTTATCGCCGTTTACACCTACCTTGAGACAGTTGATAATGCCCATAATGAGAGTAATACTGCCAAAAACAGTGGCATAAATCCACACACGTCGCACAAGCAACAGTATCACTGCAGACAGAAGCGCAAGGACGATAAGTGCAAAGCAAAACTTTGGGAAGTTTGAAGGAAGCACCATCTTTGCAACCTGTTTTACGCTGCCCGAGTTTGTGTATTCGGCAATAAAATAGCAAAATACGATATAAAACGGAATGAAGATAAAACCAAATGCTTTAAACCATTTTTTTGTCAACAATTTCTCTTTAAATTTTTTCATAATACCCACCAAAAAACGCAAAGCGAGAGACTGTTACGCCTCTCGCTTTAATCGGTTATTAGTTAACGGAAGCGCCGTTTTGCATATCCAAAAGCGCATCTTTTCTTGAAAGGTTGTATCTACCCTTTTCGTCTATTTCCATAAACTTAACGTAGATTTCGTCACCTTCTGAAAGGAGGTCTTCAACCTTTTCAACACGTTTTGTATCAAGTTTTGAGATGTGAACAAGGCCTTCTTTACTGGGGGCAAACTCAACGAATGCACCGAACTGCATAAGTTTTACAACCTTTGCTCTGTAAATTGCACCGATTTCGGGCTCAAATACAATACCCTTGATGATTTCGAGTGCTTTATCTGAAGCAGCTTTTTCAGCAGATGAAATAAATACTGAACCGTCGTCCTCAATATCAATCTTTGCACCTGTATCAGCAACGATCTTCTGGATAACCTTACCGCCGCTACCGATAACCTCGCGGATTTTTTCGGGATCAATTTTAAAGGTGATTACCTTAGGTGCCCACTCTTTAACATCGTCACGCGGTTTTTCGATTGCCTTGAGCATTACGTTATCGATAATGTGGTAACGTGCAACACGGGTCTTTTCGATTGCTTCGCGGATGATTGCTTCTGTAAGACCGTCAACCTTGATATCCATCTGGATTGCTGTGATACCTTCTTTTGTACCTGCAACCTTAAAGTCCATATCACCGAAGAAGTCTTCGATACCCTGAATGTCAACCATTGTCATAAATGAACCGTCATCGCGTGTGATAAGACCGCAAGAGATACCTGCAACGGGAGCCTTAATCGGAACGCCTGCGTCCATAAGAGCAAGTGTTGAACCACAGATTGAACCCTGTGAGGTTGAACCATTAGAAGTAAGAACGTCTGATACAAGACGGATTGCGTAGGGGAATTCTTCTACTGACGGGATAACGGGCTCGAGTGCGCGTTCAGCAAGTGCGCCGTGACCGATTTCACGTCTGCCGGGGCTTCTTGAAGCTTTTGCCTCACCTGTTGTAAAGCCGGGCATATTGTAGTGGTGCATATATCTTTTTGACTCAACGTCAGCATCAAGACCGTCAAGAATCTGTTCGTCTGACACCATACCGAGTGTTGCGATTGTGAGAACCTGTGTATTGCCGCGGGCAAAAAGACCACAGCCGTGTACCTTGGGAAGAAGATCAACTTCTGCGTAAAGCGGACGGATATCGTTTATGCCGCGGCCGTCAACACGCTTACCTTCCTCTGAAAGCCAGGTGCGTACAACGTATTTTTGAAGTTTGTAGAGGCACTCGTCAATCATTGAGATGCGTTCTTCGTTTTCAGCATCGAATTTTTCATGTACCTTTGTATATACAGCCGCAATATTTGCGTCTCTTGTGATTTTGTCACCGCAATCAAGTGCTGATTTGATATCTTCCTCTGCAAAGTCTTTGATTGCATCAAAAAGATCGTGGTCAACGTCGCAAGACTCAAAGGTAAATTTCTCTTTACCGATTTCTGCTACAATTGAGTTGATAAATTCAACAACCTTCTGGTTTTCCTCATGACCGCGCATAATACCGTCAGCCATTTTGGTATCCTCAACCTCTTTTGCACCTGCCTCGATCATTGTTACCTTTGAAGCGGTTGATGCAACGGTTACTGCCATCTGTGATTTTTCGCGCTGTTCAAATGTGGGGTTGAAAACGAACTCGCCATCAACAAGACCAACTGAAACGCCACTGATAGGTCCATTGAAAGGAATATCTGAGATTGAAAGTGCAATTGATGCACCGATCATACCAACGATTTCGGGGATGCAGTCCTGATCAACTGCCATAACTGTGATGTTTACGTTAACATCATTACGCATATCCTTGGGGAAAAGCGGACGAATTGAACGGTCGATAACACGTGAAGAAAGGATAGCCTTTTCGCTGGGTCTGCCCTCACGGCGCATAAAGCTGCCGGGGATTCTGCCTACAGCGTACATTCTTTCTTCAAAGTCAACTGAAAGCGGGAAAAAGTCGATGCCGTCGCGGGGCTTTGCCGATGCGGTAGCCGAAGCTAAAACTACTGTTTCGCCGTAGCGTACAAGAGCCGAACCGTTTGCGAGCTGTGCGAACTTACCTGTTTCAACAACGAGTTTGCGGCCTGCAATCTCTGTTTCAAAAATTCTGTGATTTTCGTACATTTTTTGTACCTCCGTTAATTTTTTTACTGTTACGGCCGCTGTTTAACACTAAGACACACCGCAACGAGTGCGATATATTTTACTGCTAAACTGCGCGCCGATAAAAAGTCTTAAAGGCGGGACTTTGAAACAAAAATCCCGCCTCGACAATTACTTTCTGATGTTGAGTTTTTCGATTATCGCACGATATCTCATAATATCGGTTTTGATAAGATAGTTCAGAAGGTTACGTCTGTTACCAACCATTTTAAGAAGACCGCGTCTTGAATGATGGTCATTGGGGTTCTTTTTAAGATGCTCGGTAAGCTCGTTGATTCTTGCTGTTAAAATAGCAATCTGTACCTCAGGTGAGCCTGTATCAGTCTCGTGGAGTCTGTTCTGCTCGATTACTGAGTTCTTTACTTCCTTTTTAATCATTGTAACTATTCACCTTTCTTAATATTTGTCCGGCTATACTGAGCAGACGTTGGTGATATCGGTTTGCCAAGCATAGTTAAACATCGTGATGTATTATACAATATTTTTTGGCGTATGTCAAACACTTTTTTAATATTTTTATCTTAATCCCCCCAAAATATTTATATATACTTGAAATAATATCATTTTTCCTATATGATATTATTGGTGATATATATGGAAAAAAGTTACTTTGTGCCATCACAGGACACAAGTTGCGAGTTTATTGAAAAAAAGAGCAGGTTTATTACATACCTTGCTCACGTAACAACCGAAGATGAGGCAGTTGAGTTTATTGAGAGCATCCGTAAAAAACATTCGGATGCCACACACAACTGCATTGCATACAGGCTTTACAATCCACGTGTCGAAAGATTTTCCGATGACGGAGAGCCTTCGGGTACGGCAGGTATGCCAATGCTCGAGGTACTTAAAAAAGAAGATATTTATGATGTTTGTGTTGTGGTGACACGTTATTTCGGTGGAATTTTACTCGGCGCGGGAGGACTTGTACGCGCTTATGCCAAAGGTGCCGCCGACGGCATAGCAAGTGCGGGACGTGCGGTACGCGATATGGGTGTAACATTTAAAGCGGAGTTTTCATATTCGGGATATGACCGAATTTTGAAACTGCTTGAAAACTATTCACACAACGATGGTGGAAACGATTTTTCAGACGCGGTGACAATGACGCTTACTGTAAAGCAAACTGACTATGATGATATTATAAAAAAGATGACAGATATGCTTGGTGGTAACGTGACAATTGAAGAAATTTCGCGAGGATTTGACAGTTTTAAATAATTCGACGATTTTTGTTCACATTTTTTTAACCTATTCAATTAATTTATTTGGTATAATTTAACTATAATCAAAAAATGAATCAGAAAGGATGTTAATATGAGTAAAATACTTGTTGTTGATGACGAGAAAAATATTTGTGACCTTCTTACCTTATATTTAATTAAGGAAGGTTATGAAGTTGAATGTGCCCACGACGGTGTAAGTGCTGTAAACAAGTTTTTTGCAGACAGTTTTGATCTTGTTCTGCTTGATATTATGCTTCCCCAAAAAGATGGTTGGGAAGTTTGTCGTGACATTCGCAAGGTTTCGAAAACACCTATTATTATGCTATCGGCAAAAGGTGAAACATTTGACAAAGTTTTGGGGCTTGAACTGGGTGCTGACGACTATGTTACAAAACCTTTTGATTCTAAAGAACTTGTGGCACGTATAAAAAGCGTTATCCGCAGATCAAAAGACAGCGACAGCGCACCCGCAAGTGAGGATATGCAAGAGGTAAATTACGAAAATCTGTATGTTTCGCTCACCAACTACAAACTAAAAGTAAACGGCGAGGATGTTGATGCACCGCCGAAAGAAATTGAACTTTTATATCATCTTGCAAAAAATCCAAACCGCGTTTATACACGTGACCAGTTACTCGATGAAATCTGGGGATTTAAGTATTTCGGCGATTCGCGCACTGTTGATGTTCACATAAAACGTATACGCGAAAAACTTGAAGGCGTATCTGAAAAGTGGGCAATCAAAACCGTGTGGGGTGTTGGCTACAAGTTCGAAACAAGATAGTATGCACAAACGGATATTTTTTAAATATTACAGCATCTGCGTACTTGTAGTTTTTTTAACTGTATCGATTCTTGGATTTGCAACAAGTGCCGCAATAGGTGTCCGTAATTTTAATAACCAAAGTGAGAGTATGGAACGCGCCGCAAACAAAGTAGCACACACTGTTGCAACAATGCCGACAAACTACAATATTATTGCAGGTACTATCTTTGAGTCGTCTATTTCGACTATAAAAGAAACAATCAAAAGCGATATTGTTGTGTTTGGCAAAAACGGTACCGTTCAATTTTCAACCCTCGATGCAAACAACAAAACAATGGGTAATCTTATCTCTTATGGCGTTGTCGAAGACGTATTATCAGGAAACGTTTACAGACGCGCACGGTCGTTTGGCAGCCGCGGTACAACAGTGGGATATACCGTTGGTGTTCCCGTTATGACAGGTGACAACAAAGTCGGCGGAGCGGTTTTTTTAACAACTTCGGAGATAAATATTACATCTATTTTTTCAAGTAGCTTCATTATATATATAACATGCGCGGTTGCGGTACTCATTATTGCGTTTATTGCCATAATTTTTATATCACGCAGAATGACACAACCGATATACCAGATGTATTATGCTGCAAATGCCTATGCCAAGGGTGATTTTTCAAAGAGAATAAAGGTAAGTGACAGCAACGAGTTTGCTCCGCTTGCCAAAGCATTCAACTCAATGGCTGACGGCATTGAAAGTCTTGATGATATGCGAAAAGGGTTTGTTGCAGACGTGTCACATGAACTGCGCACACCAATGACCACAATAACAGGCTTTATCGACGGCATACTCGACGGCACAATCCCCGAAAGCGAACATGAAAAGTATCTTACAATCGTATCGGAAGAAGCACACAGAATGTCGCGTATGGTTTCGGCATTTCTGGACATTGCAAAAATACAATCGGGACAAATTACGTTTGTCAAAAAGCCTTTTGACATCGTTGAAGCAACCGGTAAGGTTTTGTTTGCTTTTGAAGACAAAATCACTCAAAGCGGAATCAATCTCACCTTCAATTATCCCGACGAGTCGGTGATTGCAGTGGGTGACTATGACGCGATTTACAGAGTAATTTACAATCTTGTCGATAATGCTATTAAGTTTACAAATACCAATGGTAAGATTGAAATTGACATTTCGGTAATCGATAAAAAAGTAAATGTTTCAGTTTATAACACCGGGCTTGGCATTTCAAAAGAAGATGCCGCTCACATATTCGAAAGATTTTACAAAGCTGACAAAAGCCGCGGTCTTAATAAAAAAGGAACAGGCATTGGACTGTTTCTTGTTAAAAATATCATTAAAGAGCATGGCGAGGACATAATTTTGTCATCAAAAGAGAGTGAATTTGCAAAATTTACTTTCACGCTTACGCTTTATACAGATTAGGAGAACATTATGAACGAAAACACAAACAACTACTCGCAGGAAAATAACGAGTACACCTGGCAAAACCCAAATCCATACAACAGCAATATGGAAAATGAAAACTCAGGCTACACAGGGTACAAGGGCTATCAAAAACCTCAAAAAGAACCAAAGTCTCCAAAGAATCCCAAAAGAAAACTGAGCGGTATGGAATGGGCGCTGATTTCTGTAGGAGGCGTAGCAGTAATATTACTTATTACGGTAATTTCACTGTTTGCGTCACTTAGTGCAAAAAATGAAAAGCCCGTAATACAAAACGAACAGACACAACAGCAAACCGATAAAGAAACCAATAAAAAACCAAACGAGAATGTAAACGTGCCGTCACTCGAAACACAGCCGCCGTCAACCGACGCTATGACTATACCGCAGGTTTATACAAAGGTTAAGGACTCGGTTGTTGGCATCATCGTCACCAAAGCAGGTAACGCAACAGTGTCACAGGGTTCGGGTACAGGAATTATACTAAGTGAAGATGGTTACATCTCGACAAACGCACACGTTGTTGAAGGTGCTACAACAATCAAAGTTGTTCTTGCTAATGATAAAGAGTATTCTGCCGAACTTATCGGCTCCGACTCACGTACAGATATCGCGGTTATAAAGATAGAAGAAAAAAATCTTCAGCCAGCAGAGTTCGGTGACAGCGAATCACTCGTTGTCGGCGAAACGGTTATTGCAATCGGAAATCCTTATGGTCTTGAACTTGCAGGTACAGTGACATCGGGCATCGTGTCAGCGCTTAACAGACAGATTGTAATTGAAAGTTTTTATATGACCCTTATTCAGACTGATGCGTCAATCAACCCCGGTAACTCGGGCGGACCGCTTGTCAACACCTACGGTCAGGTAATTGGAATCACATCATCAAAGATTGTTGAGAGCGGTTATGAAGGCATTGGATTTGCAATTCCGATGAACGGTGCAACAAAGATTATTGAAGAACTTATTTCACATGGCTATATCAAAAACAGACCGTTTATTGGTATCACAGGCAGTGATATTGACAAAAACTATGCCCAGATTTATTCAATCCCCGAAGGTGTTTATGTTGAGTATGTCGACCCCGAAAGCGATGCCTACAAAAAAGGCTTGAAACACGGCGATATCATCGTTGCAGTTGACGGAGTTGAAATAAGTTCAATGGCTGAACTTGACGCTGAAAAGAATAAAAAATCACCCGGTGATTCACTTAAACTCACAGTCTACAGAAACACCAAAAAACTTGAAATAAGCGTAGTTTTATCAGAATCTACAAACGAATAACAACAAACCAAATAAAAGGGCAGGATATTAATTCCTGCCCTTTTAAAATTATATGCAATACACATTCATCAAAAAATCACACCCCAAAAAATGTGACTTTTATGAGAACTACGCAAAAGAAAAGACTGAAAGGAATTTCCTTTCAGTCTTTTTAATTAATCTTCGGGATGATATTCTTCGTATGCCTCATCAACTGCATCCTGGAAGTCGCCGTTGATTTTGTAGAAGTTTGTGAGATAATTGCAGTAATTACCGTAACTTACTGGCTCTGTATCATCTATACTGGGTGAACCTTCGTTAACCTGCTGTCTGAATTTAACAAGAAGAAGTTTTGCAATATCGCAATACTCTGTACTGCTGAGTGTATCCTGTGCAGCTACAAAGCCGATATCACTGGGTACATCATAAAGCTCATCAAGTTCTTTTACAACTGCAACGAACTCTTTTTTAACCTTATGGTGAAGTGCATTCGCCATATAGAGATGGAGGTCTTTGCCGTTGCTCTTATAGTACTGTGAGCTGAACTGCATATATGCATTGAAGTAACCCGAGTAGTTTATATAGTAATCGTCAGAATATTGTGTACAAACGAGGAATGCGATAAACTCAGCATCGCCGTCATCGGTATATCCGCGCTGCATTGCGATTGTTTTTGCAACCTGCATTGCAACAAGAACTTCGGGATACTCGGTGTTAATACAAATCTCACCTGTAAAGGGTGAATAGATACTTGCTATCTGGTTTGCCGAGTAAAGCGGAGTGAACAGGAGTTCTTTTGCTTTAACTTTCGGTCCCTTGAGTGTAGCAATATCTTCGGCTGCTGCATCAAAAGCTTCACAAACTTTTTCGGTGATTGCCTCGACTGCGCTGCCCTTTTGCTGATATTTTGAAAGATTCTTCTTTGTGAAGAAGATATTATCCATACCGTTATAATATGCGTTGTTCAAGCCGTCAATGAGATAAAGCATTGTTTCGCTGAACTCCATATTAGTAACTTTTGCCGACGAATAATCGGTTGATTTTGAAAGACGCTCACGGTAGGTGAACACACCGTAGCACATTGAGCTGAGAATTGCAAACACACCTGCAACAGCAAGTAATGTATAACCAAACTGAACCCAAAGACCGCCTTTGTGGAAAGCACCTTTAACCTGAATTGTTCTTACAATTATGTACACAAGGTATGCAAGTATACCGACTGCGGCTGCGCAAATGAGAATTTCGAACATTGAGATAGGAATAAGACTAAAAAATGATGAAATTCCGCCGGCAACACCGCCAAATATTTTGGCAAACTGCTCACCTGTTGCTCTTGAACTACCTGCGATGAAATAAAGCACCGCACCGACAATTCCAAGGAAAATAAATACCCATTTAACAATTGACGACCACAGGGGCTTCATAAGTAAAACCTTTATTTTCTGACCTGTTGTCATAGAAAGCTCAGGGTTTTCTGTTTCTTCTTCAATATCCATAAGGTCGAGTTCAACCTCTTGTTCAGGTTCAACTTCAACTTCAGGCATATCTACATTTTCGTTAACAACTGCGTTTTCTTCTTCGACAGGTGTTGTATTTTCATAGTTATCGCTCATGAAAAATCCTCCTCGAACACTATATATTATATATAGTATACTATTAATAACAAAAGTGCAATAGTAAATTTATTTTTTTTAATTAATTATTATTGGTTTTAATATTTTTTGTTTAAAATAAACATTTTTGAGTTTTAAATTTTGTCGAAAACAACGATTAGTTTTTGAGTTCAAAAAGCACACCCAAAGTGTTTGGCCCGCAATGGCTTGTTATAACACAACCTGCAGTCGACTCATAAACTTCGTCAAAAATATTTTTGCTTTTAACGAGATCAATCACAGAATCGACAATGCCATCGTCACACTTTGTATGTGTAATAAACACGCGCTTTGTATCGATGTTCGGGTCAGCAAGAATTTTATCAATATATTTTTCGAGTGCTTTAATATACTGACCGCGCGGCTTATCTACCATAGAAAGTTTACCGTCGGTGCCTACCGCAATCATCGGCTTGATTTTCAAAAGATTTGCACCGAGCATTGCAACAGAAGAACATCTGCCGCCCATAGCCATATAATCAAGTTTATCAAGCACAAAACTTGCGCGTACAAGAGATGCACGTTTTCTCAGTTGCTCAGCAATATCAGATGCCGACATACCCTCTGCTTTCATATCTACAGCGTCAAGCACCAGATGGCCCGAACCTGTTGAGAGATTAAGCGAGTCAACAACGTACACGTTGCCCACCTCACCTGCTGCAATACAGGCGTTCTGATAACTTGATGAAAGAGCGTGTGAAAGGCTGATGTGCACAACTTCACAGCCCTCGTCAACATACTTTTTAAAAAGTGTGAGATAATCGTCAACCGAACCTGCCGATGTTTTTGGAAGCTGACCGTTTTTTGACACAAAATCATAGATGTCATCGGGAGTTACCTCAACACCGTCAAGAAGTGATTTGTCGCCGAGAACGGTATAGAGCGGTTTGATAGTAATATCGTATTTTTCGACAAGTTCTTGGGGTAAATCGCAAGTGCTGTCTGCTGTTATTTTTATATTTGGCATATCAGTTACCTCTAAATATTATTTTACATTATAATTTTAAACAATTTTAACTATATTGTCAAGCAAAAACAATTGACTTTGAATAAAATGGAGAGTATAATAATATAGTAAATTTTTAATTAACGGAGGAAGTACAACATGTTAGTTTCTGCAAAAGAAATGATGCAAAAGGCATACGAGGGACACTACGCAGTAGGCCAGTTCAACATTAACAACCTTGAATGGACAAAAGCTATCCTTTTAACTGCTCAAGAAAACAATTCACCTGTTATTCTTGGTGTTTCGGAAGGTGCCGGAAAGTATATGTGCGGCTACAAAACAGTAGTTGGTATGGTAAAAGGTATGATCGAGGAGCTTAACATCACAGTTCCTGTTGCTCTTCACCTTGACCACGGTTCATACGAAGCTGCAAAAACTGTTATAAGAGACGGTTTCTCATCGGTTATGTTCGACGGTTCACACTACGGCATCGAAGAGAATATTGAAAAAACAAAAGAGATTATTGCTCTTGCAAACGAAAAAGGTCTTTCAGTTGAAGCTGAAGTAGGCGCAATCGGCGGCGAAGAAGACGGCGTTGTAGGCAGAGGCGAAGTTGCTGACGCTGACGAGTGCAAACTCATCGCTGACCTCGGCGTTTCAATGCTCGCTGCAGGTATCGGTAACATCCACGGCAAATATCCTGCAAACTGGGCAGGTCTTGATTTTGACGCTCTTCAGAAAATTTCTGACGCTACAAAGGGTATGCCTCTCGTATTACACGGTGGTACAGGTATTCCTGCTGATATGGTTAAAAAGGCTATCTCAATGGGCGTTTCAAAAGTAAACGTTAACACAGAGTGCCAGATCGCTTTCACTGAAGCTACAAGAAAATACTTCGAAGCAGGTAAAGACCTTCAGGGCAAAGGCTTTGACCCCAGAAAAGTTCTTGCAGACGGCGTAGAAGCAATCAAAGCAACTGTTAAAGAGAAGATGGAACTCTTTGGTTCAGTAAATAAAGCTTAATAGAATGTTAAATTAAAGAAGGTGCTTTTTAAAAGCATCTTCTTTTTTATTGATTTTTTTAAACATATATGATAAAGTAAATAAAAAATTCCAAAGGAGAAATATATGTCTTTTTTTGAAAAATATGAACTGAAAATCGGCGAGGAGTGTCCCTCTCCTTTTATGAATGAAATTGGTGTGTATCAGGATGGCACAACTCCGATGTACCGCGACGTTGACGGCACCGTCTGGGCAATCAGCGGTCATTCGCACATGGGTCATATCGGTATGTTTGCAGGTACAACCCTTGACGATATGGTTGAAAAATGGCCGATTAACACCAACTTTAGCGTAGGTCACGCTGATTATGCCTACAGCGGAATACGTTATCCCGACGGCACACGCGCACGCGGAAGCATTTGGCCGTTCGGTCTTTATATCTGCCCCAACACACACAGATTTTTCTGCTGGTTCCACAACGAAACAGGCTGGAACGCAGAAAACACCGCTTATGACGCACTCGGTCTTTGCGGTAAATCGCCACGTCTTGACTCGGACTTCCGTCACATCGGTCTTATGCACTCTGATGACGAGGGCAAACACTGGGTATTTGACCGTTGGGTGCTTAGTGCAGAAGAAGTAGGGTTTACTGAACGTTACAATCCCAACAATAATAATATGATAGGCCAAAAAGGTGACGTTATTCGTCTTGGCAGCGGCGATTTTTGTATGTATATCGAGCCTGACGGCGAATACATATATGTTTTTTATAACATTATTCAACTTGATGTAACAAAAGAAGAATTCTTCGATGCATGGCAGAGATGTGACGGCTATGTTGCACGTTGCCGTAAACGTGATGACGGCGCAATGGGCGACTTTGTAAAATACTACAACGGTGCGTTCTGTGAGGCAGGCAACCTCGGTAAAGAGTCGCCTATTATAAGCGACGCATGGCATCCGCGCGTTGTATACAGCGAACCCGAACAAATGTATATTATGACAAGTAAACCCATTGTTGCGGCAGGCAAAGGCAAGTTTGAGGGACTTGACAAAAAGCGTAAGATTATGCAGATTTCGACCTCGACTGACCTCATTAATTGGAGTGAACCCGAACCCGTTTTTGTAGATGGCAAACCATGGGGAAATCATTACAACGCAATTATTTCGGATGATGCGAATGTACAGCCAAACATTTTGACATCAAACGAGTTTTCGATACTAAACAACCATAACGGTACCGACGTTATGAGATATTTTGTAACACTTAAAAGAAAATAACTTCAAAAGGTAGAATCAATTGATTCTACCTTTTTAGTTTGTATAAAAACGAAACGGAATGGCATAAACCATTCCGTTTTGTTTTGTTAGATTTTCTGTTTAACTTTAGCTGCCTTACCAACTCTGTCACGAAGATAGTAGAGTTTAGCACGTCTAACTTTACCGCTGCGAACAATCTCAACTTTTTCAACCTTGGGTGAGTTAACAAGGAATGTTCTCTCTACGCCAACGCCGTAAGCAACACGTCTTACTTTGAAAGTCTCTGAAATGCCGCCACCGTGTTTTGCGATGATTGTACCTTCGAAGACCTGAATTCTTTCTCTGTTGCCTTCTTTAACTTTTACGCTAACACGAACGGTGTCACCGATGTTGAGTACCGGCTTTTCTGATTTGATTTGCTCGTTAGTTACTGTCTTTAATAAATCCATCGTAACTGTTCCTCCTTAAATTTTTAGGGTATCCACAGGCATTCATGCGAGCAACACAGAGGACTGCCTAAAGATTTCTTTTTCACAATCTATAATATAGTAACACAAGCATTTGAAAAATGCAACTGTTTTTTTAATTATTTATTTCAATCACTACTATTTCAGGGAAGTTGTTAATTCTCAAAGGCAAAAACGTGTTGCCCAAACCTCCCGACACGACCATTGTCGTATTATTTTTAGTATACACACCCTTTGTGTATTTTGGAAAAAAACCTTCGTCGGGTGATACAACCGCGCCAAAAAACGGTATTCTTATAAGACCGCCGTGCGTATGACCGCAAAGAACAAGATCAACATCATAATCTGACACCCTGAGATATTCATCAAACTGAAGCGGACGGTGAACAACAGCTATTTTATAGTTTTCGAGCCGTTCGAATATGCAAAGAAGGTCTTTTAAAGAATAATCAGACTCACCCACGCTGTCATGAAGACCCAAAAGCGAATAGTGTTCAAAAATTTTATATTCATCGTCAACGAGAACTCCGCTGCAATCCAATTTTTTTACTACATTTTCTTTTCCCAAAGTTCTCTCATGATTGCCGGTGACATAGTAGGTATCGGCAATTTTGGACACAGCGGACAAAAAAGTACGTGCGATTTCAAAGTTCGGTCGGCGTCTGTCAACAAGGTCACCCGCCACCACAATAATGTCAGGGTTTTGATCTGCGATTTTTTTTATGATTTTTTGTCCGTCTTTTGAATAGTGCTTATTATGATAGTCAGAAACCAACACTATCCTTAACGACGTACCGAGTTTTTTTGACGAGAGGTTGTATTTTTTTACTACAACTACATTATTATATACCGTAAGCAGAATTATAACAAAAATTATAAAGCAAAGCGGGACAAATACAAATTCGGACATAAAATTTCCTCATTATTGTTGATTATTGCCGAGCAAAATAAATGCTCGGCAATTTTTGTTACATTTTTTCGGGGGCCTCAATATTCATAAGTGTAAGTGCGTTTTTGATGACAGTTTTGGTTGCAATAACGAGTGCAAGACGGGCAGATACAACATCTTCAGCCTCGCCCTTTATACGACAGGCATTATAAAACTTATGGAATGCCGAAGCGGTATCGATAACATATTTTGTAATTCGTGAGGGTTCGAGATTTTGTGCCGCGAACAAAACTTCTGACGGGAACGATGCGAGAGCACGGATAAGTTCACGTTCAGCATCAGTATCATAGTTATAGCCACCGCACGAACCGATTTTATCTGCATCAACTTCAAGGTTGCGAAGGATTGAGCAAATACGTGCGTGAGCGTACTGAACATAATACATTGGGTTGTCGCTGTCTTGCTTGAGTGCAAGTGACAAGTCAAAGTCCATAACAGACTCACAACGGTTCATATTAAAGAAAAATCTTGCAGCATCTGCAGGGATTTCGTCAAGAAGGTCAGAAAGTGTGATTGATTTACCTGTACGTTTTGACATACGGACAACCTCACCGTCGCGCATAAGACGAACAAGTTGCATAAGAACAACTTCAAGACGTTCAGGGTCAATGCCGAGCGCCTTCATACCCGCTTTATAGCGGATTGTATGACCGTGGTGATCAGCACCGAGGACATTGATACAGCGTTCAAAATTACGCTCAACAAACTTGTTACGGTGGTATGCAAGGTCAACGGCATAGTAGGTATAAAAGCCGTTCGCTTTTACCATAACCTCGTCTTTTTCACAACCGTAGTCGGTTGCTTTGAACCATTTTGCGCCCTCTGCCTCATAGAGTGCTCCTGCTTTTTCCAAAAGGTCGATTGTTTCTTTTACATAGCCGCTTTTGTGAAGAGTTGATTCGCGGAACCATTTATCGTATACTATTTTATATTTTTCAAGGTCTTTTTGCATACGTGCGATGTTCTTTTCAAGGCCGAATGCAACCATTTTTTCAATAACTTCTTCTTTTGAAAGTTTTAATACGTCGGCGCCATTTTGATCACAAAATTCTTTTGCAAGAATTTTGATATCGTCACCATGGTAGCCGTCTTCTAAGAATTCCATACTGTCTTCGCCGTTAACAAGCTGATAAAGACGTGCATAGAGCGATTCGCCAAACAGCATAACCTGGTTACCTGCATCGTTTACATAAAATTCTTTTTTCACGTCAGCACCCGCCCATGCAAGAACTGCCGAAAGACAATCACCGATGATACCTCCGCGGGCATTTCCCATATGCATAGGTCCTGTCGGGTTTGCCGAAACAAACTCAACAAGCACAGTTTGTCCGTTCAAGGCGTCGGTTTTGCCAAAATTGTCACCCTGAGTCAGTACACCGTCAACAAGACCCGAATAATATGCCTCTGACATTTTGAAGTTAATAAAACCGGGACCCGCAACACTTGCACTTTCGATATATTCGCCGCAGTCAATATGCGATGCAATCTCACCGCCGATAAGTGCAGGTGCCTTTTTAAGAATACGGACATTTTTCATAGCAAAGTTTGTCGAAAACTCACCGTTTGCGCTGTCCTTGGGGATTTCAACGTCAAAATCAACAATATCCGCTTTTTCAAAAACGCCTTCTGACACACACAAGTTGTATGCATCAACAACTTTTTGTTTTAAAAGATTTTTAAAGAATTCGGTAGGATTTAATGCTGTCATTTTTTATTCTCCTGTATTTTAATGGTTATATCGTTTTCGGTTGTCACCGACCCGTTGAATTCGAGGCGGTATTTTATAAAAATTCTTCGTTCCTCATGAAAGAGGTTCAGAAGTTTGTGGGTAAAAACACTCACGTTCATTTTACCCGCAACAGTCATATAATTCGAAATGTGTTCACATCCCTGTTCAAAGCACAAAGTTGTATTGGAATGCGGCTTTGACAGTCGTACTTCATTTTGTTTTACTTTGATAATATTCGGTTCTTCGCCCTCGAAAGTTATGTAATATGTATCTTTTTTGCGGCAAAGAAAAGCCGGATAAGTAAAAGTTGTTTTCTGAACATCATCTGTACGGGATACTGTTGTGAGAGTTAATGTTGCATTAGTATTTTTCGATGTCAATTTTATGCACCTCACCCGATATTGATTGTTCCATAAACAAACCGCCGAGGCTCTCAAAATTTTCGATGCTGTCACTCACGTAATAGTTGTGTGTGCCGCCGTCATTTGACAAAAGTTTGTTCTGAGAAAGTATCTCTTTTAGTGTTTTTGCCGCCTCTTTACCGGGGTTTATGAGTTTAACACTCTCACCAACAAATTCACCGATTGCGTGGGCAATAAGCGGATAGTGTGTACAGCCGAGAATGATTGTATCTGCGCCGAAATCGACAATTTGTTTAATATAGTGTTCTACTGCAAGACAGGTTATGGGATCATCCTCTTTTATGTGTCCGTTTTCGACAAGCGGTACAAAAAGCGGACAGGCAACAGCCATAGTTTTAACATCAGGACATAATGTTTTTAACATTTTTTCGTATGCACCCGACTTGATTGTAGCACCCGTACCGATAACACCTATCTTTTTATTTCTTGTGGCGGTTACTGCGGCTTTTGCGGCAGATTCGATAACACCGATTATGTCAAAATCATAACCGTCTTTCAGAGTATCAAGAGCAACAGCAGAGATTGTTCCGCAAGCAACAAGTGCCGCTTTTATATTGAATGTAGATAAAAAATTAAGGTCCTGTTTGGCATATGAAATTATTGTTTCGCGGCTTCTGGTACCATATGGCACACGCGAAGTGTCACCAAAATAGACAATATCTTCGTCCGGCAATATTTTTATAAGTTCCTTTACCGCGGTAAGACCGCCAAGGCCGCTGTCAAATACACCTATTGCACTGCGGTTCATATCCTGTCCTCCGCAAGTGCAAGACCAATAAGCTCATCGGCAAGGTCAAAGCCCTCAAGACCGTTGTACGCCATCATCTTGGGGTACATACTGATATCGGTAAAACCTGGGGTAGTATTGATTTCGTTAAAGATGATATCGCCGTCTTTTGTTACAAAAAAGTCAACACGCGACATACCCTGACATTCCATTGTCTTATAGATTTTTATTGCCTGTTCACAGACCTGCTTTTGCAGACTCTCGTCAATCTTTGCAGGGATAAATACCTGCGATTCGGCATTATTATATTTAGCATCATAGCTGTAAAACTCGTCAGCCGCAGCAATCTGACCGCAAACACCACAGCGCGGATTTGAGTTACCAATAACAGCCGCCTCAACTTCAACGCCGTCAATTGCCTCTTCCACAAGAATTTTAAAATCGTGGATTCCCGCGGTTGCAAGTGCCATAACAAGACTGTCGCGATCCACACACTTGGTAACACCAACGCTTGAACCCGCGCTTGAAGGTTTTACAAAAACGGGATAGTCAAAACGGCTTTCAATTTTTTCTATGGCAAAATCGGGGTCGCGTTTTACATCAAGGGTATAGAAATATTCAAAATCAGAAACCCTTATTCCTTCGCGCTCACAAAGAATTTTTGTGATAACCTTATCCATACCGTTTGCAGCACTCGTCATTGTGGTTGTCACCTGCGGGATTGTTGCAAGTTGCAAGAGTGCAGCAATTGCGCCGTCCTCACCATTTTTGCCGTGGATTATGGGAAACGCAACGTCGATTGTGATTGTTTTGTCACCACAAAGTATTCCGTGGGTTTTGCTGTCAGGTGAGATCACGGCAGGTTTTGCGCCGTCCTGCCAATTATCAACACGGATTGCATCAATCGATGCATCGGTAAGAAGCCACTCACCTTCTTTGGTGACACCGAGTTTATATACATTATATTTATTTAAATCAAGAATTGAAATGACATTTGCCGCAGATTTACACGAAACCTCATATTCACTTGAAGCACCGCCGAAAATAACGGCAACATTTAATTTTTCAGACATACTTTCACTCCTATACTATATCTAAAATATTTTACCACTAAATATTTAATATGTAAAGATTATTTTGGAAGATAACTTTATAAAAATAAACATTGACGGAATAAGCATCAAAAAATTGAGAATATCGGCAATACGCCACAGAGGCAATGCGGTTACAGCACCAAAAAACACAAAAGAAACATACAGAATATCGTAAATCATAGACGGTATTTTTGCAAATGTGACAGTTCGACGTGCGATATAGTACCATCCGATTATTGTGGCAAACACAAACATTGTCATAGAAACCGACAAAAACAGCCTCGAAAACGGTATTTTTGCAAAAGCTGATATTACAGCACCCATAGAATCGCATCCAAAATCTGCACCGCCCATAACAAAAACAACACCGCAAAGTGCACACATAACAACTGTATCCCAAAACGCCGTTGTCATAGCACCAAGCGATGATAACACAGTGTTTTTATCGTTTGCTTCGGCGGCGAGTATACCGCCCGACCCAAGACCGCTTTCGTTTGAATAAAGTCCGCGGGTAACGCCGCTTTTTATTGCCGCACCAACTCCACCGCCAAGAGCAGCACTCGGCAAAAATGCGCCTTTTAGTATTTTTAATATTGCCGTAGGAAGTTGATTTAGATTAGTTATAATTGCAACAAAACAAAGAAGTATAAATCCCACCGACATTATCGGCACAAGATACGAACAGACTTTCGAGATACCCTTTACGCCAAACGACACCGTAACGAGTGTTAAAAAAGCCACAACACCGCCCGTTATCCACGCAGGAAAAGGAACTGCCAAAGAAAGTGAGTTTGACGGCACAGCCGCGCCCATAAAAAGTCCCGCAATGGCACACAGTACCGACCAGAAATATGCAGTTTTTTTATAGCCGTTTGATTTTAGCAACACCATCGGACCGCCGATATTTTCTTTATATTTCAGACACAAAAAACTCTCGGCATATTTGGTTGCCATAGAAAGTATACCGCAAAGCCACATCCAGAAAACACTGCCTGCTCCGCCCATGCTGATTGCAACGGCGACACCGATTATATTACCCGGACCTATTGTTGTGCCAAGAGCGGCGGCAAAAGCGGAATATGTTCCGCCCTCATTTTCAAAAAGCGAATAGCGGATACCTCGAAAAGTGTGGCGCTGAACAAACCTCGTCTTTATACAAAACCAGATATGGCACAAAAGTAAAGCATAAACCAAATTAATCACCCATACTATTCTTATTGACCTTTTTTGAAGTTTAGCATATAATATTTTTATGAATGATATTTATTTTATGAAAAAAGCACTCAAACAAGCAAAAGTCTGCCTTAAATACGGCGAAGTGCCTGTCGGTGCGGTTATAGTCAAAGACGGCAAAGTTATTGCACGTGGACACAATATGCGCGAGAGTTCACAGATGGCAACGGCTCACGCAGAACATATCGCAATTGACAGAGCGTGTAAAAAGTTGGGCAGTTGGCGGCTTATGGGATGCACACTTTATGTAACGCTCGAGCCGTGCATTATGTGTGCAGGAGCCATAATCAACTCACGCGTTGACCGTGTTGTTATCGGAACACCTGACAAAAAGGCAGGGGCTATGGGCGGCATAGTTGACGTTTTGGAGTTGCCTGTAAACCACAAGCCTGAAGTGACTTTTGGCATTTTGCAAGATGAATGTTCCAAAATAATAAAGGATTTTTTTGCGTATCTTCGCAAAGGGCCTGCTTTTAACAAAAATTTAAAAGTTTGATAACAAATTATAATTCGGGATGTGCTATACTTTAACCAAGGTAAGATTCTTGTCTTATCTTAATCCCCCTCCTATTTTTTAATGCAAAAGAGTAAGACGGCACGGTGAAAATCGTGCCGTCTTACTTTTTGTTGTAAAATGGAATATTATATGATATACTATATTTTATAAATGAAAAGGAGATATTATTATGGCTATAATTGATAATATTATTGATTCGGTTGGAAAAGCCGGTAAGTTTGTTGTTGATAAAGCGGTTGATACAAAAGACTATGTTGCGCTTGAATACAAACTTTCAAACATTAAATCAGAAACCGATAAATGTTTTATCGAACTCGGAAAACTCTGTTACAACAAGGCTGATGAGTGTGAACTCACTCAGTATATAGAAAAAATCAATGCACTCAACTTTAAGAAAAACGAACTGTTAAAAGAGATGGCTAAGTTCAAAAAAACCTGCCCCAACTGTCAGAAACGTGCGGGTTCAAACGATACATTTTGTAAAAGTTGCGGAAATAAACTGTAAGGAAAATTTTTATGTCAGACAAGTCAAAAAAGAACTTTTTAAACGGTGCGATGATACTTACCGCCGCACTCGTTGTTGTTAAAATAATAGGTTTTATATACAAAATACCGCTGATGCGAATGCTTGAGGGCGACGGCTACGGCTACTATAACGACGCGTATCAGGTGTATTCGCTGCTGTTTGTTATTTCGACGGGCGGAATACCTGTTGCTATTGCAAAAATGATAAGCGAATCAAATGCTGTTGGCAGAATAAACGAGCCAAAAAAGATACTTTCGCTGTCACTTAAAATGTTTTCGGTCGTGGGCGTTATCGGCACGTTAACCCTTGTATTTTGTGCAAAATGGATTGCAGAGGTATTTACAAAAACACCCGGCTCGACCATCTCGATAATTGCAATTGCGCCCGCGATATTTTTTGTTTCTCTCGGCGCATCGTTCAAAGGCTTTTTCCAAGGCTACAAGGATATGACACCGACCGCGATTTACCAGATACTTGAGGCGGCGGCAAAACTACTTGGTCTTGTGGCAGTAATTATACTTATTGCGCTCGGCTATACGCAAGCCTCAATACTTGCGTGCGGCGCAATCCTTGGTGTAACCTTCGGGTCTCTTGTATCAACAACGTTTATGTTCCTACGCTTTTATTTTGGCAAAGAGCCGATTAAGCCAAACGTTACAAACCCGATTGATAACCGTTCTAACAGCGTTCTTTTTAAGGCGATTTTAAAAATTGCGGTACCTGTAACGCTCAGCTCGTCGATTATGAGCATTACATCGACAATTGATATGATTAGCGTAAAGCAGGCGCTTATCAATTCGGGTCTGCCGTCGTACACAGAGGCACAAATCGAAGCGTTTAAGGCGGCGGGGGCTGAATTTGTAACACACGCAAACTCGGTTTACGGCGCGTACGTTGGTTGTACAACCTCGCTCTTTAACCTTCCGCCAACCATCACACAGACAATAGGCATTTCGGTGCTTCCCTTTATATCGGAGCTTTTTACAAAGAAAAAATATTCCGAAGCGTATCAGAATATGAACTCGTCGATGCGCATCGTTTCTATTATTGCGGCACCCTGTGCAATCGGGCTTTCGTTTTTTGCATACCCGATTTTATCCTTCCTGTTTAGCGGCATACCAAATGAGGTTATTATTGCAACACCTCCGTTTCAGATACTGGCACTCGGAATTTATCTTGTTGCGATGGCATACCCCACAAGCCTATTTTTGCAGGGCTGCGGTTATGTAAACATTCCGCTTATTGCGATGGGTATCGGCGCTGTACTAAAGCTTGTTACAAACTACACGCTTGTATCACAGCCAAGCCTTCGTATAAACGGCGCACCGTACGGAACCTTGCTTTGCTACGGCTCGGTACTGCTGATAAATCTTATTATGCTTTACAAAAAAGAGCGCTATAAGCCCGACATACTGTCGGTGTTTGTAAAGCCGATTATATGCGCACTTATGGGTGTTGGGATTTCGTACGCGTTTTATAAATACGTACTGTTTGAAAACATTTCAATAAAGTTGTGCGCGGTTATTGGAATTGCGCTTGCAGGCGTGCTTTACGTTGTATTTATATTCTTATTTAGGGCAATTAAGCGCGACGACGTGCTGCTCTTGCCCAAGGGCGAAAAAATCTGTAACATTTTAGAAAGAAAAGGACTTATTAAATAATGAGCAAACAAACGCTTTTAGAAAAAAAGAACTATAATTTTGACGACCTTGTTGAGATTGTGGAAATACTTCGTGCGCCGGGCGGCTGTCCGTGGGATATGGAGCAGACACACAAGACAATCCGCAAAGGTCTTATTGAAGAAACTTATGAAGTAATCGAGGGTATTGACAAAGACGACCCCGATATTATGAAAGAAGAACTGGGAGATCTCATTTTACAGGTGGTATTCCACGCAAGTATTGATGATAACTTTGACATTGACGGAGTATGCGACGGAATATGCAAAAAACTCATTTACCGCCATCCGCACGTTTTTTCGGACACTGTTGCAAAAACTTCGGACGTTGTGCTTAAAAACTGGG
>JAZKZG010000146.1:0-11121 GCA_045612565.1 Eubacteriales bacterium | reverse complement strand
GCAGATACAGTTGTATCAATCGGCACAAGTGCATTCTCTAACTGTAAAAAACTCACAAATGTTGTTCTTTCAAAGGGTCTTACAACTTTATCAAACTATGCGTTTAACAATTGTGTGGCACTCACATCACTTACACTCCCTGTAAGCCTTACAACAATCAGTGACACCGCATTCAGATACTGTACATTTACCGATATTTATTATGACGGCAGTGATAAACAGTATGCAACCATAGCAAACGCACCGACCGCTACAAATATGCACTATGCAATAGTGACAAGCGGCAAATGCGGTGATAATCTCACCTGGGCTTTTGATGAGGGAACAAGCACACTCACTATAAGCGGCACAGGCGAGATGGATAACTATTCGACAAATAACACTCCCTGGATTTCTATTAAAGACCGTATTCAATATGTAGTTATAAATGAAGGTGTTACTTCTATTGGTGACTATGCATTCTATAACCATACAGTCGTTTTGTCTGCCAGTGTTCCGGATAGTGTGACATCAATCGGTGAGTATGCATTTGGTTGTTGCTATAACCTTGAATCGGTTGATATACCAAGTGGTTTGACATCTATTGGTATTTGTGCATTTAATATGTGTACTTCTCTCGAAACAGCAATTATACTGCCCGAAAACATCGAGACTATAAGCATTGCTGCATTTTGTGCGTCAGCAATCACATCAATTGTAATTCCGGAGGGAGTTACAACAATCGATGCATATGCATTTGCTGAGTGTAACAACTTAAAATCAGTTACTATCCCTGCAAGTGTGACAACAATTCAGATATTTGCTTTTGATAAGTGTAATATTACCGATATCTACTATGGCGGCAGTGCTAAACAGTATGCAAAAATTGCAAACGCTCCCACAGCAACAAATATGCACTATGCATTTAAAGAGTTTACAATAAACTCAACTCTTACAGCAATGTTCGAAAATGCAACAGGTACCTTGACTATCTCAGGAACAGGTGATATGCCAAGTTACAGCACATCATCCGAACAGCCTTGGTATTCAATTAATACTCAAATTAAATCGGTTGTTGTAGAGGATGGTGTTACCTCAATCGGTGACAGAGTATTTTATGGCTTCAGAAATGTCGAAACAGTTACGATTGCTGACAGCGTAACATCAATCGGTAGTTATGCATTCTATGATTGCGATAAAATGACATCGGTTAATATCCCCAATGGCGTAACATCAATCGGTAGTTATGCATTCTTCTATTGTATCAGTCTTAAATCGGTTGACATCCCCGGCAGTGTACAAACAATCGGTGACTATGCTTTCAAAGCATGTAACGGACTTGAAACTATCACATTGGGTAACGGTGTACAAACAATCGGCAAAAATGCGTTTGAGGGTTGTAAATCGCTCACATCAATTGCAATTCCTGACAGCGTAACATCAATCGGAAACAGTGCATTCTCTGGTTGTATCGCACTTAAATCAGTTACTCTTTCTAAAAGTTTAACCAAAATCAATATTGCTACATTTTATGAGTGTACAGCACTCGAATCTGTTGTAATTCCCGATAGTGTAACAACAATCGAAGGCAATGCGTTTAAGTTCTGTTCCTCTATCAAAACACTCACAATCCCCAAAACAGTAATGACAATTTCATCGGGAACATTCTATGGCAGTAACTCAATCGCCGATATCTACTACGGCGGCAGTGAGTCGATGTACCAGAAATATGCCGGTGCACCTACTGCAACAAATATGCACTATGCACTCAAAGAATATACGCTTGGTGAAAGCCTTGTTGCAATATGGGATGATGCAAAGAGTGAACTCGTTATAACCGGAGAGGGTATTTGGAACGACAGCGTAATGCTCCCCGCAAATATCAGATCTTCTATAAAAACTGTTGTTATCGAAAACGGTGTTACATCGGTTTCAAGTTATGCATTTATCGCCTGTGAGGCAATCGAAAGTGTAACAATCCCTGCAACTGTAACCTCAATTGGTGATCTTGCATTCTATGGCTGTAACAATATTAACGATATCTACTATGACGGCGATGCACAGACATACAGCGCACTCGCAAATGCACCAAAGGCAAAATATATGCATTTTGCAACACCTTGTGAGCATAACTTCCAGTCGGTTGACGGCAAAGACGCAACCTGTACCGAGGATGGCTACACAGCCTACACAGTATGTACACTTTGCGGACATATCGAGGGCAAAACAGTTGTTACAGCAACAGGACACTCATTCACAAACAAACCCTCAGACAAACCGGCAGGTGACGGAGCATTCTATGTACAGTGTGATAACTGCGACGCGGTAAGCGACACAGTAACGGTAGTAACAGCACCGCCTTGCGTTACAAATACCGCAACAGGCAAGACTTATTCGTCAATCACCGAGGCAATAAATGACGCAAAATCGGGTGAAACAATAAAACTCACAGCAGATGCAACCGCAGAAACTGTACTTGTAGCCCCCGGAGTAAGCGTTGACCTCGGCGGATACAAACTTACAGTTGATTATCTCATAGGCTTTAGCGGAAGTAATATCTTTGACAGCAATACATCAAACAAAGGTAAGTTATACGTTGCAAAAGACAAAGTGACACTCAGCCAAAACAACTCGCAACTTCCTGTATATGACGATGCAAACGGATGCTATACATTCTTAAAGATTAACCTTGCAAGAGCAAATAAGTTTGTATATTCAGACGGCAATTACACCGCAGAACCGGTATTTGGTGACTCTGCAGCAATTGCTAAAGGAATTTCAAAAACATTGTTTACACAAGGCGCCGAAAAGAGCGGTGTAAATGTGCGTATCCGCGTTTCGTGGGTAGATAAAAACGGCACATACACTGCAACACAGGATTATACATTTACCGATGCTATGGTAAGTAAAGTTGTAAATAGCTTTACAGGTTCAAAGTATACTACAATCTTTGGCGCATCGTTCAGTGAAGCAGTGCTGACCCAGGGTGAATCAATTGAAATTTCAACAATTGTAGACTCAGGTACAGGCGTTCAGCTCTCGAGCAGCACAATCACCATTAACACAGCACAATAATAAAAAGGGAACGGTAAATCCGTTCCCTTTGGTCTTTAAATAAAAAAGGCACTCGATTGAGTGCCTTTTAATGTGATTAATAAATGGGGAATTTTGCGCAGAGTTCTTGTACTTCTTTTGAAACTCTTTCTTTGTTACCTTCAAAGTCATCGATGATGTCAGCAATCCAACCTGCGATGAGTTTCATTTCGGGCTCTTTAAAGCCGCGTGTTGTAACAGCAGGAGTACCGATTCGAAGACCGCTTGTGATAAATGGACTGAGCGGCTCGTTGGGAACGGTGTTTTTGTTGGCTGTGATATGAACTTCGTCAAGACGGTGCTCGAGTTCTTTACCTGTGATGCCTGTATCAACAAGATTTAAGAGCATAAGGTGGTTGTCTGTACCGCCTGATACAATTTTGATGCCACGTGCAATAAGCTCGTCGCAAAGAACTTTAGCATTTTTAACAACCTGTTCGCCGTATGCCTTGAACTCGTCTGTCATAGCCTCGCCAAGAGCAACAGCTTTAGCAGCGATGATGTGCATAAGCGGACCGCCCTGTGTGCCGGGGAAGATAGCCTTGTCGATCTGCTTTGCAAGGTCCTCTGTGCAAAGGATCATACCGCCGCGGGGACCACGGAGTGTTTTATGTGTTGTGGTTGTAACAACGTGTGCGTAAGGAACGGGTGAGGGATGAGCACCTGCAGCAACAAGACCTGCGATGTGTGCCATATCAACCATAAGGTATGCGCCTACTTTGTCGGCAATCTCACGGCATCTCTTGAAGTCGATGATGCGTGAGTATGCACTTGCGCCAACTACCATAAGTTTGGGTTTGCACTCGAGAGCGATTTTTTCCATTTCATCGTAGTCGATGGTCTCGGTATCTTTGTTTACACCGTAAGGCACGATGTTGAAGTATTTACCCGAGATATTAACAGGTGAACCGTGTGAAAGGTGACCGCCTTCCGAAAGATTCATACCCATAACTGTGTCGCCGGGGTTGAGGAGTGCAAAGAATACAGCAAGGTTAGCACTTGCACCGCAATGGGGCTGAACATTTGCGTGTTCGGCACCAAAGAGCTTCTTTGCGCGCTCACGTGCGATATCTTCTACGATATCAACACACTGACAGCCGCCGTAGTATCTCTTTGACGGATAGCCTTCTGCATATTTGTTTGTAAGAACACCGCCAGCAGCAAGTAAAACTGCCTCTGAAACGATGTTTTCTGAAGCGATAAGCTCGATGTTGTGACGCTGACGTGTAAGTTCTTTGTCACAAGCTGATGCAACCTCTGCATCGAATTTGTTCAAATTTTCAAAAAAGTTCATTTTCTCTATTCCTCTTTATTTAAAATATTTTACTGCTGATTCAAACATACGGATGTCATATTTACCCGGTACATTTTTGTAAAGACCTGCGCCGATACGCTCACTGTGACCCATTTTACCGAAAACTCTGCCGTCGGGTGAGGTGATACCTTCGATTGCGGCAACTGAATCGTTGGGGTTAAAGCGTACATCGCTTGTCGGATTGCCGTCAAAGTCAACATACTGTGTTGCAATCTGTCCGTTTTTAGCAAGTTCGGCTACGAGTTCGTCCGATGCAAGGAAACGTCCTTCACCATGCGAAATCGGAACATTGTAAACATCACCAACATTTGTAAGACTAAGCCACGGCGATTTGTTTGATGCGATACGTGTGCGTACAATACGTGACTGGTGACGCGCAATTGTGTTGAATGTAAGCGTCGGGCAGTTTTCGTCAGCGTCAATAATTTTACCGTACGGCACAAGACCGAGTTTTATAAGTGCCTGGAAGCCGTTACAGATACCGCACATAAGACCGTCGCGATTTTCAAGCAAGTCGGTAACACCCGCTTTAATTGCTTCGTTTCTAAAGAATGCTGTAATAAACTTACCGCTGCCGTCAGGCTCGTCACCGCCCGAAAAACCGCCGGGGATAAATACGATCTGTGACTGCTTGAGTGCGTTTTCGAACTGCTCTGTTGACTTTTTGAGTCCGTCGGCAGTTAAATTATTAATAACGATGATTTCGGGGTCGGCACCCGCGTCACGAACAGCCTTTGCCGAGTCAAACTCGCAGTTGGTGCCGGGGAAAGCGGGGATAAGAACTTTGGGCTTTGCAACCTTGATTGCAGGAGCCTTTGTATTTTTGCCGTCGAAATTGTATGTTTCAATTTTTTTGTCTGACTGCTTGATGTTACAGCTGTAAACGCTCTCGAGTTTGTTCTCGTAGTTTTCGAGCATCTCGCAAAGACAGAGTTTTGTATCGCCCATTGAAATTGTGCCGTCGTTGGTAACCGTACCGATTACTGTAGCGTCAACATCCTCTGTTACTTCGAGAAGGAATGAGCCGTAGCTGTAGCCAAAAATCTTTTCATTAGAAATATTCTCGTATTTAAATCCAAGTCCGTTACCGAAGCACATCTTCATAACAGCCTCTGCAATACCGCCCATGCCGGGTGTGTAAGCTGAGAGTACCTTGCCTTCACGCATAAGTTTGGTAACCTTTTCAAAGTTTGCCATAAGCGATGCGGTGGTGGGCAGACCGTTTTTGTCATAGTCGCACTCGATAAGAACTACCTTGCTGCCTGCTTTTTTAAATTCAGGTGAGATAACGTCTTTCAGTTTGCCTGTTGTAACAGCAAATGAAACGAGTGTGGGAGGTACGTCAAGGTCTTCAAAGCTACCGCTCATAGAGTCCTTGCCGCCGATTGAACCGATACCGAGTTCCATCTGTGCCTTGAATGCACCAAGGAGTGCAGCAAGAGGTTTGCCCCAACGTTTTGCGTCTTTGCCGGGACGCTCAAAATATTCCTGGAATGTGAGATATACGTCTTTGAACTCGGCACCCGATGCGATGAGTTTGCAAACTGATTCAACAACTGCAAGATATGCACCGTGATATGGGCTCTTCTCTGCGATAAACGGGTTGTATCCAAATGACATAAACGAAACGTCGTCTGTGTGCTTTTTCTCAACCGAGATTTTTTGTACCATTGACTGAATTGGTGTCAACTGATTTTTACCGCCGAACGGCATAAGTACAGTACCCGCACCGATGGTTGAGTCAAAACGCTCTGAAAGACCGCGTTTTGAACAGGTGTTAAGGTCAGTCGCAACCGCTTTGTAGTTGTCTTCAAAAGTACCCTCAACTTTTTTGCAGTAGCATTCGGGTTTTGAAGGTGCAATCGAAATATGCTTGTCAGCACCGTTTGAGTTAAGGAATTCGCGTGAGATATCAACAATTTTGTTGCCGTTCCAATGCATAACAAGTCGGGGACTTTCTGTTACAACAGCAACAGGACAAGCCTGTAAATTCTCTTTACTTGCGAGTGCTAAGAATTTGTCAACGTCTTTTGCTTCAACGACAACAGCCATACGCTCCTGCGATTCACTGATTGCGAGTTCTGTGCCGTCAAGACCCTCGTATTTTTTGGGAACAGCGTTAAGGTTGATTTCAAGACCGTCTGCAAGTTCGCCGATAGCAACCGACACACCGCCTGCACCAAAATCGTTACATCTTTTAATAAGAGTTGTACAGTCGGGATTTCTGAAAAGTCTCTGAAGTTTGCGTTCTTCGGGAGCATTACCTTTCTGTACTTCGGCGCCACAGCTTTCAAGCGATTTTGAAGTGTGTGATTTTGAAGAGCCTGTAGCACCGCCGCAACCGTCGCGACCTGTTGAGCCGCCGAGAAGGATTACAACATCGGTGGGTGAGGGGCGCTCACGGCGTACGTTTGCTTCGGGAGCTGCCGCAATAACAGCACCGATCTCCATACGCTTTGCAGCGTAGCCATCGTGATAAATTTCGTCAACAATGCCTGTTGCAAGACCGATCTGGTTGCCGTATGATGAGTAACCAGCCGCCGCACCTGTAACAATCTTTCTTTGGGGGAGTTTACCCTTGATTGTCTCGCTTACGGGTTTTAACGGGTCAGCTGCACCAGTTACACGCATTGCGCCGTAAACGTATGCACGTCCTGAGAGCGGGTCACGGATAGCACCGCCGATGCAGGTTGCCGCGCCACCGAACGGCTCGATTTCTGTCGGGTGGTTGTGTGTTTCATTTTTAAATAAAAGTAACCACGGTTCGCTCACACCGTCAACCTCAACGTCGATTTTTACTGTACAAGCGTTGATTTCTTCTGACTCGTCGAGTTTTTCGAGTTTACCTGCTTTTTTGAGGTGCTTTACAGCAACTGTTACAATATCCATAAGGCAAACAGGCTTTTTAACGCCGAGTGCCTCGCGGGTTGCTACGTAGTCGTTGTATGCGCCCTGCAAAAGTTCGTCTTCAAACTTAACGTCGTCAATAACAGTAAGGAAGGTTGTGTGACGGCAGTGGTCTGACCAGTAAGTATCGATCATTCTGATTTCGGTGATGGTAGGATCGCGTTTTTCGCCTATAAAATAGTTTTGACAAAACGCAATATCGTCAGCGTCCATAGCAAGACCGTATTCGTCAACAAACGCCTCAAGCCCTGCTCTGTCGAGTTTAATAAAGCCGTCAAGAGTTTTTACTGTTGTGGGGATTTCGTACTCTGTTTTAAGCGTTTCGGGCTTTTCAAGTACAGCCTCACGTGCTTCAACAGGGTTAATAACGTATTTTTTAATTTCGTTAACATCAGCCTCGGTAATATCACCGTAAAGCACATAAACCTTTGCGGTGCGGATTGTGGGGCGCTCTGTCTGCGAAATAATCTGTATACATTGCGCTGCCGAGTCTGCTCTCTGGTCAAACTGACCGGGAAGGTATTCTACTGCAAACACACAAGCGGCACCGTCTGTATTGATTTCTTCAGATACGATGTCGGTCTGCGGTTCTGAAAAAACAGTAGCTTTTGCCGACTCGAAAAGTGCTGCGTCAATGTTTTCTGCATCGTAGCGGTTAATAAGGCGCACATCTGTGAGTGTTTTGATGCCAAGAAGACCGCGTGCGTCAGAAAGCAGAGACATTGCCTCGTTTGCAAGTTCTTTTTTCTTTTCTACAAATACTCTGTAAACCATCTTTAATCCTCCAATGCCGCGAGTGCTCTCGCGCCGATATCCTTGCGGTAAAAGGCACCGTCAAAATGAATTTTCTCAACCTTTTTATAAGCGTCTGCGATTGCAGTTTTAAGGTCATCTGCAATTGCGGTAACACCTAAAACGCGTCCGCCGTTTGTTTTTAAAACGTTGTCCTCGAGTTTTGCACCCGCAACATAAACGCTGTCTTTTACATCGTCTGCTATTGTCATTTCAAAGCCTTTTTCATAAGACTGCGGATAGCCCTTTGATGCCATAATAACGCAACAAGCGGTTTTGTCATAAAATTCAACGTCGGTATCTGCAAGTGTGCCGTTTGTTACAGCCTGCATAACGGTGAGAAGGTCGCTTTTTAAAAGCGGGAGCACAACCTGTGTTTCGGGGTCACCGAAACGGCAGTTGTATTCAATCACCTTGGGACCGTTTGGTGTAAGCATTAATCCAAAGTAAAGACAGCCTTTAAAGGTACGTCCTTCTTTGTTCATAGCGTTGATTGTGGGCAAAAAGATTTTTTGCATACACTCGTCAGCAATTGTATCGGTGTAATAGGGGTTGGGGGCGATTGTGCCCATACCGCCTGTGTTAAGACCTGTGTCGTTATCACCTGCACGCTTGTGGTCCATTGATGATACCATCGGTTTTACAACGTTTCCGTCGGTGAATGCAAGTACCGAAACCTCGGGACCTGTCAAAAACTCCTCGATTACGATGTTGTCACCGCTTTTGCCAAACATCTTGTCGCGCATAATCGAGATTACAGCGTCTTTTGCCTCATCGCGTGTTGTTGCAATAATAACACCCTTGCCGAGTGCAAGTCCGTCTGCCTTGATAACGGTGGGGATAGGTGCAGTCTCTAAATACTTGAGCGCCTCTGCCTCGTCATCAAACACTTCGTATGCTGCAGTAGGGATGCCGTATTTTTTCATAAGGTTTTTTGAAAATACCTTACTGCCCTCGATGATTGCGGCATTTGCCTTTGGTCCAAAGCAGGGGATGCCCTCTTTTTCCAAAGCGTCAACACAACCAAGCACCAGCGGGTCGTCGGGAGCAACCACAGCGTAGTCGATTTTGTTGGTTACTGCAAATTCTACAATTTTATCTATGTCGGTAGCCTTGATGTCAACACACTCAGCATCGGGCATATATCCGCCGTTGCCGGGGAGCGCATAGATTTTTTCTACCGATTTATTTTCGTTTAATTTTTTAATGATGGCGTGCTCGCGTCCGCCGCCGCCAACAACAATAATTTTCATTGCGTTTCCCTTTCAATATTAATGGTGGAACAGGCGCATACCTGTAAATGCCATAGCCATGCCGTATTTGTCACAGCACTCGATAACGAGGTCGTCGCGGATTGAACCGCCGGGCTGTGCAATATATTTTACACCGCTCTTTTTAGCACGTTCAATATTGTCAGAGAAGGGGAAGAACGCATCCGAACCAACCGACACGCCGTCGATTGTGTCAAGATACTCGCGGATTTCTTTGTCTGTAAGCGGTTCGGGCTTTTCGGTAAAGTATTTTTCCCAGATGCCGTCTGCACAAACATCTTCTTCGTTTTTGTTGATGTAGCCGTCGATAACGTTATCTCTGTCGGGTCTGCCGAGAGTGTCTTTAAAGGGAAGGTTCAATACTTTTTCGTGCTGACGCAAGAACCATGTGTCAGCCTTGGTACCTGCAAGACGTGTGCAGTGGATTCTTGACTGCTGACCTGCACCAACACCGATTGCCTGACCGTCGATTGCATAGCAAACTGAGTTAGACTGTGTATATTTTAATGTGATAAGAGCAATTATAAGGTCACGGACTGCTTCTTCGGGAAGTTCTTTGTTTTCGGTAACGAGATTTTTAAGCAAATCTCTGTCAATTTTAAAGTTGTTTCTGCCCTGTTCAAAGGTGATGCCGAAAACCTGTTTTGTTTCTTTTTCCATCGGCACAAAATCGGGGTCGATTTTAACGATGTTGTAGTTGCCTTTTCTTTTTGATTTAAGGATTTCAAGAGCCTCTGGCTCATAACCGGGAGCAATAACGCCGTCCGATACCTCGCGCTTTAACATAAGCGCTGTTGTAACGTCGCACACATCAGAAAGAGCAACCCAGTCACCAAATGAACACATTCTGTCGGTGCCGCGTGCTCTTGCATAAGCACAGCCGAGAGGTGACTCGTCAAGACCTTCAATGTCGTCAACAAAACAAGCCTTTTTGAGTTTGTCTGAAAGCGGAATGCCAACTGCCGCTGATGTGGGGCTTACGTGCTTGAACGATGCAACGGCGGGAAGCCCAAGAGCCTCTTTAATCTCTTTTACAAGCTGCCAACTGTTAAATGCGTCGAGGAAGTTTATGTAACCGGGGCGACCGCAAAGGATTTCGATGGGAAGTTCGCTTCCGTCACTCATATATATTCTGGAGGGTTTTTGGTTGGGGTTACAACCGTACTTGAGTTCAAATTCTTTCATCTTTACTCTCCTTATTTATTTTTGTTGATCATTCTGCGCTCGTACTTGCCGCTTTCAAGGTCGGTGTAGCGAACGTAGAGCGAGATTTTGTTATCTGCATCGAGTGCATTCCAGAGGCTGTCTGTAAATGCATCAATATCGTCGGGGATTGCAACACGCTCAGGCTCACCCTGGAATGTGGGGATGGGGTTGCCGTCGCAAACGTAGGTATGGATAAAGTGACCGAGACCTGCAATTGACGGATAGTCAAATGTATAGCGGTTACAAGCAGTACCTTCTGCATCAGCACTTTTTAAAATACTCATTTTATAAGTGAAGTCTTTATCCTCAAAGGTAATCATACCGCTGATTCTGGGTGTGAGGTTGGGAGCGTCGGGTTCAAACTCACGTGATTTGAGTGAGCAAGCAAAACCTTTACCCGATTTAAGACCTTCATAGATTGTGTCGGTCTGGTCGCCGTTTGTAACGATGAGTTTGTTTTCAAACCCGCGGATTGCGGGGTAGATAATAAGGCTGGGATCCTCTACCTTTGATCCGTCAAACGGCTCTGTAAATACAGCACTGTCGCGTTCTGTAAAT
>JAZKZG010000145.1:0-12450 GCA_045612565.1 Eubacteriales bacterium | reverse complement strand
ACTGCTTCTTTTTCAAGTTTAACTGAGATAAGTTCTTTTTTACCGTTCATCTGAACAGTAACCATACCTCCACCCGATTTCGCTTCAAAAACAGATTCTTCAACTTCCTTTTGAGCGTTAGCAACATCTTCTTGCATTTTTTGAACTTTGCGCATCATATCGCCTTGTTTCATATTGTAACCTTCTGGTAATCTTGCTTTCATTTTATTTACTCCTTATATAAAATATCATTTGCATTATTTAAAATCTCAGCAAGACCATCATTATTATCTAATGATACATCTGCTGTTTTTTTTGAAAATTTAATTGAATATAACTCACCGGAAGCACGTTCTGCTGCCGATTTTATCATCGCGATATTCTCAGGTAGTGACAGCATATTATATGCAAGATCACCCTTTTCACAATGTATAATTAATGACGTTCCATCAACCGATGCAGAAACTGTATTCATAATTGCCGCAGCTGAATTTGCTCCAAGAGAAAACATTATATCGATTGTTTGTTTCCAAAAATCACATTCCTGACCTTTGGAAATCTCAACATTTTCTTGCTGTTCTACTGGCTTTATTTCTTTTTTTATTTTTTCTTTTTTAGCAGTTGGAAGCGGGGATACACCAAGTACTTCAAGTTTTGAAATTCTCGCATTAAGATCGTCATAATCCCCTCCGATTTTGGGATTGGTTAGTTTAATGAGAGACATTTCAGCCATTATATGTTTATCTTTATACATAGATAAATCATAAATTCCATTTTGCAAAATTGAAACACATCTGATAATTTTTTCAATGGTGAAATTTTGCATTATATCACGCAATTTTGAAATGTTTTCGGCATCGTACTTTAAAAACTGTTCGGGATTTTTTGTTAGTTTTAAAACAATCATATCTCTGAAGTATGAACATAATTCCGAAAAAAGAGAGGTTGGGTCTTTTGAGGTTTTTCTGCAATCTTCATAAAACCTCAAAATACCGTCAGTATCTTCATTTGCAATCATATCCAAAGCAGATATTATCTGCTCAAACGGACACAAACCGACTGTTTTTTCAACTACCGAAAGCGTAACATCACTTGCTCCGTCAATGCATCTGTCCAAAATAGAAAGTGCATCACGCATAGCACCGTCAGCAAGATTCGAAATCAACTGTGCCGCAGCATCATCTATAACGATACATTCTTTATTTGCTACAATTTCTAATCGTCCTTTAATATCATCGCTCGAAATGCGCTTAAAATCAAAACGCTGACATCTTGATAAAATTGTCTGCGGAACCTTGTGTATTTCTGTAGTGGCAAAAACAAAAATGATGTGTGAAGGCGGCTCTTCAAGCGTTTTGAGAAGTGCATTGAACGCCTGAATACTCAGCATATGAACCTCGTCGATAATATACACCTTATATTTTGCTGAAGCAGGTGTAAACATAACATCTTCTCTTAACTCACGGATATTATCAACACCATTATTTGATGCAGCATCAATCTCAATAACATCCAAAAGACTGCCATTTAAAATACCTTTACAAGCAAAACACTCATTACAAGGATCGCCATTCACAGGATTCTGGCAGTTAACAGCACGTGCCAGAATTTTTGCACAAGTGGTTTTACCAGTACCACGTGTTCCTGTAAACATATATGCATGTGAGATTTTATTATTTATAATTTGATTTTTAATTGTATCAACAATATGTTGCTGACCAACAACATCATCAAAGACAAGCGGTCTATATTTTCTATATAATGCCTGATACACAATAAACCTCCATAAATTTTGTGGCATGAAGTGAAATCACACATCTCAGTTCGAATACAATCAATACGAGCTTAACACAGAACAAACTCAAAACAGGCACATCGACGTCACATACCAGGATTTGCTTAATGCTGCTCGGTTCCCCGCCTGACATGGTTCACAAACTGATATTGCGTCGAACCTGTTTCTCGACATTTGTGCTGTGTGGCTTACCATACCGATAAAATACCCTTAATGAGCATTCTCCCCTGCTATAGCGGATTGCAGGTACAAGGCACCGCTAAAACCCCGGATAGTGTGATTCCACTTCATGCCACAACTGATATTTATTATATATTAAATCAAATACATTTGCAAGTGTTTATTTAGAAAAGAAAGATACAAACAGTATCGGTAAAGACCATAATAACTGATAAACAAGGATTTGTACCGAAAGATTTGTCGATGCATCAGAAAAGAAAAGTAAAAATGTTATAAGTGGGAGTGCGATAACCGACGAAAGAATACAAATAACTTTATTTGTTTTTAATGCAAACATTAACGATTTGCAACAATGTAACGCAACAGCCAAACCTTTTATTCCTATTCTAGAAATAACAAGAGAAGAGGTTCTGTGTTTTAATTCAAATTTATCAAAGCATTTCCTTGCAGTTCTGAACGAAATAATATTAAATAACAGTTTTTCTTTTGGCATATATAAATCAAAAAGCGTTTTGTTGTTTATGTTAGGGTCACGTTCTGCGATACAAACAGAAATTTGATTTTTCTCACATATTTCAAAAGCTTTGCTAACACCGTGAGATAATGAATAAGACAGCAAAAACACACCCATAAGTTTTCCGTCATACGCTACAAATAATACGTGCTTTGATTTTTGTTGATATATTATCTCATATTCACTGTCATCAACTTCAACGCCAAAGTGATCCATCAATTTCTTATTTCCGGCAACAAAAACTTTTGAATGAATAAGACCTGAATATCCCATTGTATCATGATAATAAATATCATCAATACGCGGCAGTGACAAAATGTTTTCTGAAAGCATATCTGAAAACAAAGGATAGAGTGGACCGCCAACCTTACTGTAAAGAGAATTTAAATATAAAATAGCATCATCAATTGACGAATTACCATACAAACGAATTCCGTTAAGTGTTGAATTGAATATATCCGAATCATCAACTATAAGTGTCTGAACTTCTTTCAATGCATCAGCACTTTCACTACCTACAATAACCCCACCTGATTTACGTGTTTTTTTCGCATTGGAATAAAGCGGTTTTGCAAATGAATACGAAAACAACATCGGACACACTACACAAAGCGAAGCAATCAAATAAATAATGGATGCAGTAAAATCTTTTTTTAATACATAATAAACTATAGTTAACGCAAATGAAGCAAAAAATAAAAAAGTCTCAATTTTAGAATTTTTTGATTCAAAATCCTTAAAACTTTTAGCAATAAAATCTGAAACAAACTCTGTCTTAGACGCATAAACAATATCAGCCTGGCAACCCGTTTCAAGCATAATGTCATTAACAGCCTCTTCGCTGTTCGGCAGATTAATAACATTTTTACATCCGTCTGCAGAAGATATCAAAAAGTTTTTATAAACAGTCTTTACTATAAGTTTTTTTGAATAAATATTGATAAAAATAAATAAGCAGAAAATAAAATCAAAAGAAATCAAAGATTCAAACGAATTTTGCTTAATAAGATAAATGATGTTTAAAACACTATTTAAAACAAATATAATAAACAGAAATGATTCCGCTGTAAATTTCAAATTAAAAACTGATTTTATACCATTGAAAATCGAATTATAGTTAATTGCAGCAACAAGGACACATAAAGCAAAAGAGATAACTGTAAAAACTTTAAAATCAGCATTAGCATCAATACCGGGTAATGAAATCCACATATTTGATGCGGAATAAAACAAAAGTGAAATTACAGTTATAATAAAACTGAAAAGAACACGAAAACCTGTGACAGAACTTATTTTCTTTAGTTCACTAATTACTGCATCTTTATCATCCTGTGTGTTATAATCATCGATTTCCTCGGTTTTTTCTACAGGTTGAATAAATTGTTCTTCTCCATCATCCTCCTCTTCTACACCGTTAGCAAAAGATGCGAAAGATTCCTTGACCGAAGATGAAGATCTATTTTTAATAGAATTAAATGTATCTGTATTAAAATAGCGCTTATGTTCAATTGTTGCAAAAATTTCTTTATCGCCCTGAACTTCTTTTTCGGGTGTATCAACAACTTGTTGTTCGGACGATTCACCCACAGTTTGTGTTTTATGGATGCTTTTATCATTTTTTATAGCCTCAAAAGCCCCTGTCAGTGAATAGCCTTGCGGTTTTTCAATATCACCCTCAATAATATTGGATTGGGATACATAATTCTCTACAAAATCATCTTTAACTTTTTCTTCAAAAGTCGGTTCTTCAATTATTATCTCTTCCTTTTTATCAGATTTATCCGAAGAAAAATCTTTGAGAATATCATCTATTGAAAAAGCGGAATTATCAGATGAATTATCAGAACCATTTATCAAATCTTTTATATTATCTAAATCAAATTTACCCGCCATAAATTCACCCTCTGTTTTTCGCTATTTCTTGCATAACAATTGATGCCGCAACCGAGGCATTTAAACAAGGAACTTTACCACGCATCGGAATACTGACAACAAAATCACATTTCTTTTTAATTAATGGTGAAACACCGTTTCCTTCACTTCCGACAACCAAAGCAACTGCGCCATCGTAGTTTTGTTGATAATAGGTACTCTTACCATCCATATCACAACAGTAAACCCACAAACCCTGTTTTTTCAAATCATCTATAGTAGATGCAAGATTTGTAACCTTTGCCACAGGCAAATAATTAAGAGCACCACCGGATGTTTTTTCAACCGAAGCGGTAAGACCAACAGCTCTACGCTTTGAAATAATAACACCATGTGCGCCAAAACACTCAGCAGATCTTATTATTGCACCAAGATTATGTGGATCAACTATTTCGTCTGCAATAATAATAAAAGGTGGCTCATTTCTTTCTTTTGCCAAATCCAAAATATCATCTATCGACGAATAATCTCTAACTGCAACAGCAGCAACCACACCTTGATGATTTTGATCAGGAAACTTCGAATCAATTTTTGACATAGACATTCTGATAATAGGAATTCGTTTTTCAGATGCTAAGGAAATAATTTTCCCAACGCTTCCTCCGCCGCCTTCCGAAACAAAAATTTTATCAATCTGTCTATTAGATTTTAGCGCCTCAATAACATTATTTCGACCAAAAATAAAACCTGATTCATTATTATTTATCATAAAAAAACTCCAAAATACAGTAATTCTTTTATATTATAACATATTGTGACAAAATATAAAATACTTTTTAATAAAAAAGCAGATCAGATTTTAACTGATCTGCATATAAATGTAGCCACAATTTTCATCCCCACACCAATAATCAAAGAAATAAAACCATTAAATATTCCAAACGAAGAAAATCCAAACAAAAATGATAGAGGAAGCGTAAGAACAACAATCAAGGCAAAAGAAGGTACAAGTGTTATTATAGAATAAATCGTATTTTCTTTAATAAAATCAAAATTGAAATAAACATATGTCACAAAAGCAACCAAAAGAAACGGTGAAGCAATTTCGCTAGGACAGATAAATTTAAGACAAGTACATAAGAATAAAAATAAAATCGATGTTATTATTACATATGACAAAACATCATTGCCTAAAATCTCGCTTGATTTAGAACTTCGAGACATCTCGTTGTCAGATATACCGGTTGTTAATAAAATAATTAATGCAATTGGTAAGATAATCAAAAGAGATAGTCCCATCGCAATTGTGTTAATCATAACATTTTTATATAAAAGTGAAAATAAAACACCGCAAATAACGTAAAAAGCGCAAAACAGCGAATAATTCTCAAATACTTTTTTAATTGTGTAGGCAGATTTTTTTGCTAAAATCAAACTGTTAAATACAGAATCAAATCCATTTGAAATAATCACATCAGCATCTTTATTTGAAAGCGGTTTTTCATCAAAATTTTTAAAGCAAACCGAATGTTTTTTATCAACATTATTCCCTATATAGCTAAAAGAAAGCCCAACAGATTCTAATCTATCTACAATCCAATCAAATCTGCCGTCATAGTCAAATATGCAGTCGACATTATCAAAATCAGATTTTGAAAGCTTACTAACTTCATTTAAAGAAACACATTTTACGTCATTGGAAAAAGTAGAATACACCGACTGCTTGTTTCCAGAAAACAAAATTATTGGATGAACACCGCAACTATCAAGTGATTTAATTTTATTCAGAGAATTGCTATCGATTATTCTGTTCACTCCTACAATTCCAACAAGCGTAAAGTCACTTGAATGCTCACTTAAATCATCAGTAATAACAGCAACATTTTTTATTGCAACAGCAATCATTTCAGTAGATAACGAATTCAATTTCGTTATTTCAGAATGATCAACTGAATTTAAACACATTGATTTAATTATAGAATAATCACCTGTCGCAATAATCATATTGTTACCTTCGTATGCTCTTGCACACATATCAATTCCATTGTTTTCGTTGTGATAAGAAGATAAAACAGGGCACATCGAATTGAAATCATTAAAATCAACACCGATTTTTTTGAGAATTTTAATACAAGATGTTTGTTCACTAGATTTTGATAACAATGAAAATGCAGCATACAAAAAAACGCTGAAATTGCTTTTTGCGACATCATTAAGCGATGTATATTCAAGGTTTTCCGAAATAAAACCTGAAATTTCAACTTTATCATCAAAAATATAATTATTATTAATCAACAATATATCAGTATTATTTAAATCTTCTATATCCATGTGAGATTTCAAAAACACACCGTTTTTATTCAATTTCAAAAAAGCTTTTTTATAAATGAATTTTGAAGAAATCTTCATAAAACCAGAAGAAACAATAACTATAAAAAGTAAGACAGACGTTATTATGCCAACGTAATCTTTAGAAATAAGTCCGCAAATAACTGTAAAAATAATACAAAAAACAGAGAAAATGGTTATAAACAACGTAGAAATATCTATGGCTTTAGAATTGAATTTAATTTTATTACTTTTTAACTTACCAGATTTAGAAACATAAACGCGAGAGCAGACGTCTGTGACAACAACTTTAGCTTTACCATGAACAACATAACTATCACAAAAAATCGTGTTAGAAAGCTCATCTGGTTTTACATTATCTTTGTAGATAACACCCGGATGTTTTGAAACTCTATCATTTCCGGTGACAACACTCTCATCTGTAACTAATCCATTAGAAGATAAAATCACACCATCAAATGGAACAAAATCTCCTTTTTCAATAAATACAATATCGCCATAAACTATCTCGTTATATTTAACCGCACATTTAACTCCATCTCTCAAAACATTCAAAGTATATGGCTTGTTAAATGAAGAAAAGTACATTCCTTTATCTAAAGAATAATTTAAAAATAGAATTATGCATTGGCAAAAAAGTGCCAAAACAATTGTGGCAATAGAATAAAATGTAAAAGTAATGTCCTTACTAAATATAGAAAAAAGAAGGTAGACTACCGAAATAATAAGTGAAATAACAAGTAAAGGCAGACAAAATGATTTAACAGAGATTTTCGGCTTTACAAAACGAGTATTATATCCGCATATGCGAAGACGCGATTTTACTTGCTGTTTTGTCAAGCCATATTCTAAATCAGTCTCTAATTCATCTTGAAGTTGCTTTGTATCCAATTGATAAAATTTCATTCGTCATCCCCCCTTTTGTTTTTTATTAAATAATATATGTTGATTATAGAAATATCATTATAAACAAAGAAACGATTTAATATATAATTAAGAACACCCGTCGTAAGAGTGGCAGGAATTTTAACTAAATACTCGCCAAACCATATGTGATAAAAAGAAATAATCATCGGACTAAGTGAAATGCAAATCGCACAAACAATTAAATATTTTGCAATCTCAATACCTAAAGAATGTTTTTCACTTTTAAAAGAAACAAACCTATTGAATAAAAAACTGCAACAAAAACCAACAGACATAGAAATTGGCTGAATTAACCTGAAATCGATTGAAGCAAAATTCAATAACAGGTAATATATACCACAGTCAACGCCTGCACTAAAAATGCCCGATGCTGAAAAGCTAAGCAATTTATATATTTCTTTTTTGATTTTTATCCAATTAAACATTATTGTCCATCCAAATAAAGTTGAAATATATTTTAATTATACTATATATAAAAGAAAAAGTAAATATTTAATCTTATACAATGAATAATAGCAAAAACATTTCAAAAAATAATATAAAAGGAGAGATTAAAATGAGAAAAACAACAAATATATTTTTATACAGCATTATAGGAACTGTGCTTGGTGCCGGTCTCGGTATAATTGCCGCCAAAAAAATATGTAGTAAAACAACAACATTAAAAAAGACAGCGGGTAAAGCGTTAAGAGCTGCAGGTTCATTTATTGAGCATATGTCATTTTAAAAAAATATGCACCCTAAGAGTTAATCACTTTAGTGGTGCATATTTTAATTTTAAATTTTCCCGGAGTATTCAGCTTTGTTAAGCATAATTTGATTGTGTTTAATCAGAATAATGAACACCTGATTTTATCGTATTATCTAAATCAATACCCATTTTTAAAAGTTTTTCAATGCATCTAAGTTTTGTAATATTACAAACCGAAATAGTTAATACACAAGAAACAATGACAAAAGGAATTATAATTATTAGTGATGAAGATATTCTGGTATCTTTTAAAAATATCCTTGCAAAGTTTTTACCAAAAAATCCGCCTAATACACCTAAAGTACATATTCCACTTGTGACTTTATAAATTGTTCTTTTCTTTTGTTTCAAAACAACTTTTCGAGAAAGAAAATATTTAAGTCTGATATTGCTCATCACATAAAATAGCACAGCACAACATATTGGAGATAAACAAAGAGCAAAAAGCATACCGTTATATCCAAATTCATACAAATATAAAACTACTGAGAAAAATATAAAGTTTAAACTTAACAATAACGGGAAATACAAATTTAATAACAATCGTTTTTTGATTGTATATTGTCCCGATGTAACTCTAAAAACAAATAATATAGTAATTAATGAAATGATTTGCATTATAATCGAAATTATTGTTATAGTAATATCTTTCGACATAAAAATATATAATGTAGACGAAAGGAAAAGCACACTTAAAATAATTGAATATTGCCTAATCAAACTAAAATCACAGTTCAATCCCTTTTTTATGTATTCAATTATAATATTGCTGTTATTATTCACAATTTATATCCTTTTGTTTTTAAAATACTGATAATAATTGCATTTTAATTTACCATTATAAAATTTTCGGGTTTTATCAGCACGTAAACCGTAAAGTTTTTCAAAATCAGTGACAGATGATATAATATATATTTGCCAAGGAGAAAGTTGAGAAAAAGTTTTTCCCATTTTTCTGTACAAATCCTCAATCGAGTCTCTATCCATAAGACGTTCACCATATGGAGGATTGCACACTATAGTAGCACGTTCACCTGTATTTTTTATATCCAAAGCATTTTTCTTAAAAATTTTAATATTATTAACTCCGGCTCTTTTCGCATTATGCCGTGTTAATTCAAGACAATTTTCATCAATATCCGTAGCATAAACTTTAAACCGTGAATTTCTCGTAATTAGATCATTAGCTTCTTCTCGAGCTTCATCCCAAATACTTTCATCCAAAAAATCAAATTTTTCCGAAATAAATGAACGATTAATACCCGGAGCAATATTTGACATAAGCATTGCGCCTTCAATTGCAATAGTACCCGAACCACAAAACGGATCCCAAAGCAAGACGTCTTCTCTGGGTCTTGAAATGTTTACCATTGCAGCAGCAAGCGTTTCTCTTAACGGCGCTGTATTAGAAACAGGACGGTAACCTCTTTTATGTAAAGGGCTGCCACTTGTATCTATCATAACAGTAACAACGTCTTTATTGATAAAAAATTCAATTTTATACAAAGTTCCTGTTTCAGTAAACCAGTTGACGTTATATGTTTTCTTTAATTTTTCAACAATCGCCTTTTTTATTATACTCTGGCAATCGGGAATTGAAAAAAGCTTTGATTTTATAGAACTGCCGGTTACCGGAAATGCATCTTCCTTACCAACAAAGCATTCAATAGGTAAATCCATAACCCCGTCGAAAAGTTCAGTAAAAGTTGTAGCTTTAAACGAACCTAATTTTATGTAAAGTCTCTCTGAATATCTTGAAAAAATATTAAAACGAGCAATTGCATCTTCATCAGCAGTGAATGTTACTCTGCCATCAATTGTTTCAATCTTTTCATATCCGAGTTTTTCAATTTCATCAGCCACAAATTTTTCTAGTCCAAATAGACAAGTGGCAACATATTCATAACAACCCATTTTTTCTCCTGATCTTTTAAATAAAAATATATCCAATATTATAAAATTATGCTTTATAAGTATACATCGTATAAAATTTTTTTTCAAGTAGCTGTAATAATTTGGTTTAGCCTTGCTTTTGGCTGAGCATCAAGCTCATCGAGCTTTCGCTCGTGTCTTTCCAAATGCTCATTTGTGTGTTTGAGCTCTGCCGCAAGACTAATGAGAGCTTTATTCATAGAACGAATCTCTGTCTGAACTTCTCGAAGTGATAGAATATCTCGTTCTAACGACTTTAGTTTTTGCTCGTGTCTTTCTAAAACTATCTGTGCATCTTCCATTTTTTAATCTCCTTTCAAAGTGTTTATAGCGCTACATACACATAATAAACTTTAAATAGGACAAAATGTTTCCTAATTAAAAAAATTTTATAAATAAAAAACAGTATATCAATTTGAGATGCTGTTAAAAGATGTATCAAACGTGATGCATTATGTATCATAAATTAAAGAAATATAAAAGAGCGGTTGGCTTTTACACCAACCGCCCCTGTTTTTAGTTTTTATCAAGAGGGAAAACCACTTGATTGTGTCGTATAATAGGAGAACAGTCCCCTATCACATAACAATTCTTAACCTTTCACTTTATTCTAACAGCTTGTTTTTGTGTGCCTTTTTTACCTTTTTGCTTTCAGGTTTTCACACTAACCGTCCCTTTGTCACATATTATAGAAATTGTATTAGAAGACAGGATAATCATTCATTTATTTTTCATCTCGAAATAGCATTATTACAATAACGCTATTTTCTAAATCAAAGAACCTCACCTTGACTTTTCAAACGCTCTCATTTTAAAAGAAATTTGCAAAGAGCTACTTCTTCTTTTGTATTCATTATAAGGGTATCCCATTGAACAACCCTTTTTCCTTGATGCTTTATCACACAAAGCCTTTTACCATCAAAAAAGCACAATTCCTCAATCTTATACTGCCGCACTATACCAAATGAATTTCTAAATATTAGAATCTCATGATTGTATTGGATCTTCCAAATCTTTTGAAGAATCATCATACTTGTAGCCACGAAACAAGCGCAAACAAATATAATACCAACTCCTAAATCATCCTTACTTATATCGTTTTCTTCTAATATTCCAATTATGCCAAAAGGCAGAGTGGAAGCACACACGCCACACAGATAATATACCCAATCCGCAATCCGCATATAATTCCAACCATTCTTTTTAGACAATTTAGTACATACAATATTGCCGAAGATAGCACATATGTGTAGCATTTGATATATCCTGACTGCTAAAATCATTTATACCAACCCCATAATATATTTTTTCCCTTGTCCACCAACTGCACCAGCAACCGCAGACATAACATAACTAATAGCGCTCTTAATAGTTCCAATCGCGGCATTCTTAATTTTCCCAAGATACATGGCAATTTTTTTAGGAGAAACAGCAGTTTTTAATACAGTCTTAGAAACCTTAACAACACCTGTTACTTTCTTAAGGTTTGCTCCAGCGCCGCCAATACACCCACTAATTGCACCTACTACAGCAGACAATAGTATATCCAAGCCACGTGTTTTTTTCCCTTTTGCGATATTGTTTGCTACTGTGTTCGTAACAGAAATGAGTGTTCCTGCAAAAATTGCTGCCATTTTTCCAATGCCAGTGGCCGCTAGAGCCCCACTTAATCCAGCCGCAACATAGTCAAACACTGTCGCTCTACGTTTATACCATTTCCGATCTCCTATAATAAAATTTAAAAGAATATCAACAGCGTATTGTACAAACAATCCAAAAACAGCGCCTATTGCCATAGCAATAACCAAACTTAGATATCCACGAACATCCTCACCTTTGACCGGTTCATTATCGCAATAAATCATAATGTTGTAACTTGCAATCGTACCACTTGCACCAAGAAGTTCAATTGCATCTGCGTTAATAAACTTACCGACATTCGCATTATAATATCTACTCTGGAGATAATACATACCAATCTCAGCATCATAATAATAACCACGGTATCTAAATGGGTTGATATTTGCTATATGGGTAGCATCTGATGAAACATCAGCATTATTATCGCCGTTTCTGATTGATACGATATCACCCCAAGCATCATAAGTATAGCGTGCAACAACTGTTGCATTCCTATCTAAAATGCCAATG
>JAZKZG010000144.1:0-34086 GCA_045612565.1 Eubacteriales bacterium | reverse complement strand
GGTAATCCTTGTTGTACCGTTGTTTACAGCACGGTTTTTATCGTTAATATAGTCAGTGAGTTCAACACCGTCAACAACGATTGTTTTACCGTTTGCACTGCCTGCAATTGTAAACTGTGATACAGTTGTTTTATCTGTTGTCCACGCAGTGTTAAGAGTCCAATCGTCAACTCTGTCAGCACCAATCACGTTGGGGTTTTTGCCGAACTGATTACCGTAAAGTTCAATTCCGCTTGTAATTTCAACGTTTGTGTAGTTGCCTGTGGGCATAATAAGCTGAGTTTTGCCCGCTGCAACAGCGTCAGCTACCGAAGCAAACGCATCAGTTGCATCTACCGTATAGTTTTCTCCCTGCCAGGTAATAACATATTTTCCACCCTGTGCAGTTGCACCGGTCGGGAGCAATACACCAAAGCCCGATTTGATAGTGCCTGTGCTGTCAGACCATGTTGTAACGTTATCGTATATTACCTTAGCGAGTGTAAACGTATATGTTTCTGTCTGGTCTTCGTCGGTAATTACAGCATAGAATGTCATTGTGCCGTTTGCAGCATCAATCTGCGAACTTGTAACCGAAGTAACCTCGGTTGTGAGGTCTTTATCTGAATATACCTTAACAGTTCCGTAATTTGAACCAAATGCAAGGTTTGTGATACTTACACCGTCTTCGATTATTGCAGATGCTGTTTTGTTGTTATGATTTACTTCATAGCCAAGAACACTGCCCGAAAATGCGGGATCACCAAGCTTTAATTGTTTTAAAATCTTTGTCATTTTATAATCCGAATACCAGGTAGTAATATATGTATCAAAAGGAAGTGAAGTTGCGGTTGTGGTGGGTAACCACTCGCCGATTTTACCTGTTGTATCATTCTCTGACGAATAGGTATCTGAGAAGTAGTTTTCATCCACTGTCCATTTACCATTTGAGATAAAACCATCCATTGCTGCAGTAAATGCAGGGAACGGAGAATCATATCCAATTACACGGTTGCCTGTAAACTCAAGGTCATAAGCAGCCATAAGTGTGTTGCTGTCTGCCGCGATAACAGATGCTTTGTTACCTTTATTATCGTAGATTGTGTTGTTTTTGAATACAATCTGCGGTGTGGGGTTTGATGCATTGGAATATGCACCAAATTTGATAAGACCGTCTGTTGCCGTCGATGCGTTTCTGAACAAGTTTCCTTCAAAAGTGAACTTGATTGCACTGTGATAGCAGTTATCGATAAACTCTGCAAGATATGCAGGATTTTTCGATGTAAAATCTGCAAACATAGAGTTTTTAAATGTCCATGAAACGCTACGGTCGCCGCCGTTACCTGCTGAATAATAGTCATTATATGTCTGAACGCCATTTACAACAAGGCTTGTGTTACCGGGTTTCCATAAAAACGATGTTCCTGTGCCTATATATATTCCGTCAAAGTATGCTCTTTCCATGGTAACATTGCGCAGATAATCCCAGAAGAAATTGTAATCAAAATCTGTAATTCTTACTTCATTAAAGTTAACGTCATAGAAGTTTGCGCCCTGTGTATTAAGACCGACAACACCGTATCTTGTACCGAGGATAGAGTTTTTGATGTTGGCAGTATATAAAATTTTGTGGCTGGCACCTTTGTTCTGGAACCACAAAACATCATTGGGGCAATCATCAATTTTCGTACCGTGTTTTTGGTATGTAAGACCGTCAACATTAAGCACGGGGCTTACCCCTGCACTCTCTATCGCAGTCTGCTGTGCATCTGTGTGTGTCCAGATAAATGCATTTGTAACTGATTTTTTAAGTACAGTTTCATTTGTGGTGTCCCATCCGCTGTTTGCATTCCACTGTGCATCAGGAGCAGCCTCTGAGGGAACAAAGTTGGGGTCATTAGGTGAAATACCGGCGTTTGCACCGTATAAGTTTGCCGAATATGTAATGCTGAATGCAGATGAGAATGTACCAATCAGAATGTAGTTCGGTACAGTTGTTACAAGCTCATTTCCGCTGAGTTTTGAGTGGAATGTGCTTTGTGCTGTTGCAAAACTGTTAAAATGGCGGTTTGCATCGTAGGTTTCGGTATAGGTCTTACCCCTGAACCAGTACGAAAGTTCTGTACCTTCTGTAAGCTGTGCAGAAGTCCAGTTTGTATTAACAACCATTGTATTCGGATAAGCAGATGAACCATATGTTACAAGCGAACTGTATTCCTTGGTCTCGGGTGCTGCACTATCGCTTACACTTACGTCATAAGTTTTTGTTTCATAGTCACCGTAAGAGAGTGTAAGTGTATAAATGCCGGGTTTGGTTGTATCAATCAAATCAACTTCTTCATACGAAGCGTTTTTAATTGTAACTGTCGGTTTAACAAGTCTTGTCTTATAATCACCAAGCTGAGCATCAATATTAGCATTATACTCTGCGTAGTTTACAAAATCATTTTTTGACACCGAAACTGAACCTTCGGCAAAGTCGATTGCTGAATTCTCGTTATTAACAATCGCCAAAACACCACCGATTGTTACGTTACCGTCAACAAGCGGGAAGGCAGCAGATGACATTGTCATATTATAGTCAAGCCAGTATGCACCGCTGTTTGCATTGTTATCAGAAATAGCAACACCTTTTGTAGTCTTTGCTGCATCGCCTGTGGCAGTTGTAACAAAGTTGTTTGCAGGGGTGAATACATTTTTGATTGCCGAAGCAAATCCTGTTTTGTAACCAACTATTCTATTACCCTCAAAAGTAACTGTTATCGGCTCACCACTTGTAATTCTCGAACCGATTGTCGCGCTTGAATTTACAAGAGCAGCACCGCCGTCAGCGGTTTTGTCAAGATAGTTGTTTGTGATAGTGAGTGTTGTTGTATCATGCGGCTCCATATAAAACATACCGCCCGATGCTGTATACTTGAATACGTTGTTGTCAAGTGTTACAACACGGGTGCCTTCGGCATTGTTATATGTACTTGCGTGACCGATACAGAATCTACCCACTGCACTACCCGAAATATACGAGTTTTTGAATGTAACCGATGAATTTTTCGAATAGCCGTGGAAGAATGAGTTATTCGAAGTTTCTTTGAGATTTGCATAAACGCTGTCAAACTCAATGTTGGCAGGTACATGGGGGTTACCCTGACCCGAAGAGGCAAAGTTAGCCGAATTTTTGTCAACATAAACGTTTTTTAGTTTGACTGTATCATTATTTTGCTTATTTCCGTACTGATAATAGAAAAGTGCAACAGTAGGCGAAGTAAAATGTCCGTTCACAAACACTGTTGTTACGGGCGCATTGAGATTGGGTGTCCTGAACGAACCGTACGCACCACCCCATCCGATAACGTTTGTAACGGTAAAACCGTATACTTCTGCAACACCTGTGAGGGTATTTGCATAATAGAGGTTTTTGAGGGTTAATGTTTTACCTGCGTAAGCACTGTTTACAGTCCAGTCCTTACCGTCTGATGCAATGGCATCAAACTCACCGTTCATCTCATTCATAGGAGCTGTGTCCCACGCGGGTGAGAACACTCTTGAATTTTTGACTACTGATAAATTAGTAGCCTCGGTAGAGTTAAGATTTAAAACAATAATGTCTTTTACAAAGTTTGCCGAAGCATACGCCTCTGCTATTGTTTTAAATGCATTTGTGCCATAGGCAAAGGTAAAATTCATACCGTCCCATGTTCTTGTAACAGTACCTGCCGCCGCTTCATCAGCGGAGATGCTGCTGTCAACAAGAAGTGCGCTGTTTTCGATTACAGCACTTTTTTGGTACTCAGTCTGGTATTTTGATGAATAAGTAGTAGCGAATTCGGTTGCAGTATCACTTGCAAAAGCAATTCCCGAAAACGAACCCAGCATACTTATCAGCATCAAAACCGACAGTGCCAATGAAATAATTCGCTTCATAAGTTTTCCTCCTGATTAATTTTTGGTGCAATTATACATATTATCATTATATATTCTGATATTTAAAATTTCTATGCGCAAAATATACATATTTTTATTCAAAATATATAACATTTATACATATCACCACTGCAACAGAAAAAACCCAAAAAATTGCGTTTTTTATTAATCAATCCATCAAAAAAAGGAAACGGAAAACCGTTTCCCCTTTTCACTATTGTGCCATATTAACGGTAATTGTATTACTTGAAAGCTGTACGCCTGTAGACGAATCTACAATTGTTGAAATTTCAATCGAATCACCCTGGGTAAGAACTGCATCACTGAACGATGCCGCAAAGATTGATGTATACTTTGAGCCTGTAAAGCTGTTTACAACATTGCTTACCATAGCATCGGTGTATGTATAATCCTGTGTTGCGGTATATGTTCCGTTTCTGTCAATCCAAGATACACGAACACGTACATTTGCACCACTCTTGTCAGCCCCCTGGCTAAAGAGTGTCTTTGCAATGCCGTTTGCGATTTTTGCCGAGTCACCGAATACGGGTTCTGCTGTATAATTGCCGTCTGAGTATACAAATTTGTTTGCTCTTGAAAGATTAATCTTTAAGAATACATAGCATCCGTTTGTATCATCATATACAGGTAACTGTGAGTTGTTTTTATTTAAAAACAAGCTATTTTTTGAAATAGTGAGTTTTCCTTTGGCTGATGTTTTGCTATCGAAAACATTTGTATTTTCGAAGCCAACCACATAATCTGCCGTAAGGTTATAGCCATTGATATCGACGCTGATACCCGGAGTTACGAGAACATAACCCGCCGATACATCGGCTGTAAGTTTGATTGTTTCGCCCGATTTGGCGGTTCTGAGCGCATCTTCAAGTGACTTATATCTCTCGCCTGTTGAAATATTTGTCATAAAACAGCCGTCATCTATTTTCGAACCCTCATCAACAACTGTTTCTTTGTGGCCGCAAATCGAGCAGGTGCGGGTTTTTGTGCCGTCAGCTTCGGTGGTTGCGTTGCCATCTGACACATAATCACCAAAAGCGTGGGTTATTTCACGTTCATAACCACAATCGCAGGTTGTGTCACAGTCGTTGTCAAAACTATGTTCGTGATAATTCCACATTGCGTTTAATAAAGGCTCGTTATAATTACCAATTAAAATATTGGCACGATCGCTTTCACTTCCGCCATAATTAACGGTGTTAAGGCTTTCGCAATAACAAAATGCATATTTACCGATTGAAGTAACACCATCAGGAATTGTGATTGATGTGAGACCTGAGCTTAAATAAAAAGCATAGTTGCCAATTGATGTTACGCTATCGGGGATTGTGATTGATGCGAGTCTGTAGCAATAATCAAATGCATCCTCACCAATTGAGGTTACAGGATAACCCTCGATCGTGGTGGGAATATCAACTGTTGTAACACTTGTGTTACAATCTGTGATTGTAACCTAGCCATCGAAAATTTCGTAGGTAAGGTCACCGTATGTTGCGGCATTTGCGATTGAAATGCCAGGCATTAAGCCGAGTGTCATTACCAAAACCAAAACAAAACTTAAAATTCGTTTTTTCATATTCTTAAAATTCCCTCTCGACTTTTTTGATTTACAAAAGTATTTTTTACATTATATAATACTAATATAAATTTTGTCAACAAACGCAAAAGGAACGACCAAGGTCGTTCCTTTTTTTATTCCCAAAGAATTATTTTATTTTGCAAAAGTGTTTGTTTTACGTCGATTATACGCTGGTTTGTGCTTCCGCGGAATTTTAAACGGATATCTTTTTTATCTTTTTCAAATCTGCCGTCAACAAGCACGTCAATATGTTCTAAAAGCGCATGTGAATGCTCGGTTTTGGCTCGGCTCCCCTCTAAAATTTCCTCAATGGTAAAGCCGGAATAACACCAGATATCTTTATTGGGCAATTCCTTTTTCACCCGCTCACAAAGCGATAAAAGCGTCTTTTGATTTTCGGGCTCAAACGGCTCACCGCCGATTAGCGTCAGTCCCGAAATATACTCGGGCGCAAGATATGACATAATCATCTCCTCGGTCTCGTCGGTGTACGATTTTCCGTAGCCAAAGTCCCACGTACACGCGTTAAAGCAGTCGGGACAATGGTGTCGGCATCCCGACACAAAGAGTGAAACACGCACTCCCGCACCGTTAGCAATATCTGTTTTTTTAATTTCAGCGTAATTCATTATAGGTGTAAAACTCTTTCACGGATTTCCTGCGTTCTGCCCTGATTCCAATACTGTGTACCGATATAACCGCATGTACGACGGGCAACGTTCATTTTGCTCTGGTCACGGTTTTTACAGTGCGGACACTCCCAAACAAGTTTGCCGTCTTCTTCAACAACCTGTATCTCTCCGTCAAAACCACACACCTGGCAATAGTCACTCTTGGTATTGAGTTCGGCATACATAATATTGTCATAAATAAACTTCATAACCGACATTACGGCATCAAGATTATCGTTCATATTTGGTACTTCAACGTACGATATAGCGCCACCTGGCGAAAGCGCCTGGAACTTGGCTTCAAGCGCGAGTTTGTCAAACGCGTCAATATTTTCGGTCACATGAATGTGATAACTGTTGGTGATGTATGTTCTGTCGGTCACGCCCTTAACGATGCCAAAACGCTTTTGAAGACACTTTGCAAACTTGTAGGTCGTGCTTTCAAGCGGTGTGCCGTAAAGACTGTAGTCGATGTTTTCGTCAGCCTTCCACTTGGCAGTGTACTCGTTAAGTTTTCTCATTATTTCGAGGCCGAACTCCTCGCCGTCTTTTTCGGTGAGTTTTTTGCCTGTCATCGCGTATACGCACTCCCAAAGACCCGCATAGCCGAGAGACAGTGTTGAATAACCGCCGTGAAGGTATTTATCAATGGTTTCACCGCTTTTTAAACGCAGAAGTGCACCATGCTGCCAGAGTATAGGCGCGGCATCCGAGAGTGTGCCTGTAAGTCTTTCGTGGCGGTACTGCAACGCTCTGTGGCACAGTTCCATTCTCTCGTCAAATATTTTATAGAACGCGTCCATATCGCCCTTGGCTGTAAGCGCAATATCAACAAGGTTAACAGTAACAACGCCCTGATTAAATCTGCCATAATACTTTGGTTTTCCGTTTTCATCAACATAAGGAGTGAGAAAACTTCTGCAACCCATACAGGTATAGCAATGACCGTCACCGTTTTTGTCGATTTTGTTTTTAAGCATTATTTTTTCAGAGATATAATCGGGCACCATACGTTTTGCAGTACATTTTGCTGCAAGTTGAGTAAGGTAATAATACTTGCTGTCTTTGTGGATATTATCTTCTTCAAGAACATAAATAAGTTTTGGAAAAGCAGGGGTGATCCACACGCCATCCTGATTTTTCACACCTTGATAGCGTTGGTTAAGTGTTTCTTCGATAATAAGCGCAAGGTCGCCTCTCTCACGCTCGTTTTGCGCCTCGCCGAGATACATAAACACCGTCACAAACGGAGCCTGTCCGTTTGTTGTCATAAGTGTTACAACCTGATACTGAATTGTCTGAACACCGCGACGAATTTCCTCGCGCAGTCTGCTCTCTACAATTGCCGAGAGTTTCTCGTCATCAAGTGTTACACCAACCGACTCAAACTCGGTTTTGACTTCTTTTGTGATTTTTTTACGGCTGACATCAACAAACGGCGCAAGATGTGTAAGGCTTATCGACTGACCGCCGTACTGACTAGATGCCACCTGTGCAATAATTTGCGTTGCAATATTACAGGCGGTTGAAAACGAGTGCGGTTTTTCGATGAGTGTACCGCTTATAACCGTGCCGTTCTGGAGCATATCCTCAAGGTTTACAAGGTCGCAGTTGTGCATATGCTGTGCAAAATAGTCGGCATCGTGGAAGTGAATAAGACCCTCGTCATGCGCCTTTACAATATCCTGCGGTAAAAGAATTCTGCGTGTGATATCCTTGCTCACTTCACCCGCCATATAATCGCGCTGAACGCTGTTGACGGTTGGATTTTTATTTGAGTTTTCCTGCTTTACTTCTTCGTTATTGCACTCGATAAGCGACAAAATCTGCTCGTCGGTAGTATTTGATTTTCTTACGAGTTCACGTGTGTAGCGGTATGTGATATATCTGCGTGCAACCGAAAAGGCACGTTGGTTCATTATCTGGTCCTCGACCATATCCTGAATTTCTTCAACGCTGAGCGAACGGTTCATATTATTTGCCGCCATCTCAACATCCTCGGCAATACGCTTTATCTGTATTTCGCTCATTCTCTCCGAGGGTATTACGCTCTCGTTTGCCTTAGTTATTGCAATTTCAATTTTTTGTCTGTCAAAGGGCACTTCAGCCCCGCTTCTTTTGATAATCTTCAATGTTATTTCTCCCTTAATATGTATTGTGCACAAGTATAATAACACACAATATATTGTGGTGTCAATACAATTTTTACTACAGATTGTATTTTATGCGCATAAAGGTTGTATAAATAGCAAACTTTGTCGAAAGGGTATGATTTGGTCTTGTGTTTTTTAAAAATCGGGTGAAACTTTATGCAAAATATTTTTAAATATTGACTTTAGAGTGTAATTAAATATAATAAAAATTGGATTTTAATTATTGGAGTAAATTTATGAAAAAAGCATATTTTTTTGCAGCTACTGCAATATTTTTGTGGTCATCGATGGCGACGGTGTCAAAATTATTGCTTAATAGTCTCGACAGCTTTACCGTTCTTTGTTTAAGTTCGATTTTTGCGTCGTTGTTTCTGCTTGTAACAAACTGCATTACAGGAGACATAAGACTTTTAAAAAAATACAACGCAAAGGATATCTTCACAATTATTTTAATAGGACTGCCGGGCACATTCTTCTACTACGTATTTTACTATCTGGGTGCAAACAGTATGCCCGCGTCACAGGCGTTTATTGTAAACTATCTATGGCCGATAATGAGCGTGGTGTTTGCGTGTATAATTCTTAAAGAAAAAATGACAGTGCGCAAAGCAGTTGCAATTGCGCTTTCGTTCATAGGTGTTATAATTGTTACAGGCGGAGACTTGTTAAAGTTTGATACAGGTGTTATACGCGGTGCCGTTTTGTGTATGCTCGGCGCGGTATCATACGGTCTGTTTACAGCGCTTAATAAAAAGTATGAATACAACAAGAGCCTGTCTGTAATGCTCTCGTTTTTTGCAACATTTGTGCTGACACTTATTATAACGATTGCAAAAGGGAGTTCATTTGCGTTTTCGGGAGTTCAATACCTCGGATTTTTGTGGAACGGAATCACAACGATGGCAATTGCAACAACAGTTTGGGCGATGGCGCTGTCACTCGGCAATACCGCAAAGATATCCAACCTCGCGTACATAACGCCGTTTTTGTCGCTTGTGTGGACAGGACTTATTCTGAAAGAACAGATAAAAATAACCTCGGTCTTTGGACTTTGCGTTATCGTAATCGGAATTTTTATACAACTTAAAGATAAAAAAGGGTCGATGTAATCGACCCTTTTATTATTTAAAATTGTGCTGTGATGATTTTGATTTTTCCGCTCGAGAGTTCAACTCCTGTGTCAGAATCTACAATTGTTGAAATTTCAATCGAATCGCCCTGTGTGAGCACTGCTTCACTGAATGTTGCGCCAAAGATTGTGGTATACTTTGAACCTGTAAAACTACTTACAACTTTATTTACTTCGCTGTCTTTGAATGTATAATCCTGTGTTGCGGTGTATGTATCGTTTTTGTCAACCCAAGAAACGCGTATGCGTACATTTACGCCGCTCTTGGCAGCACCCTGACTAAAGAGTGTCTTTGCAATACCTTTTGCAATTGTAGCCGAATCGCCAAATACAGGCTCTGCTGTATACGCGCCGTTTGAATATACAAATTTATTTGCTCTTGCAAGGTTGATTTTTAAAAATTGATAACATCCGTTTTGGGCATCATAAACAGGAAGTTGAGTGTTATCTTTACTGAATGTGACGTTATTTTTGGCAACATATATTTTGCCTTTGCTTGAAGTGTTGCTGTCGTATATGTTGCTTTCATTAAGACCGAGCACAAAGTTTGCTGTAAGTTCAAAACCACCAAGGTCAACCGCAACACCGGGGGCGATTGTAACTGTATTTTCTGTTACATTGCCATTGAGTTTTATTGTTTCGCCCGATTTTGCGGTGTTCAGCGCCTCGGTAAGCGATGCATATGTTTCACCTGTTGTGCTGTTTGTCACAGGCGGATTGTAGATATACTTATAGTGCATATTATCAACATACGGGGCATACGAATCATTTGCTATTACTTCATAGGCATATTCAGTTCCCGCATAATAAATATCGGTAAGCGGACATTCATAAAATGCACAATATCCAATATATGATATGCTTTTGGGGAGAGTGAGAGTTTTTAACTGCTGATAGTTATAAAATGCATAGTCTGTAATGGTTGTTACACCATGCGGAATAACAAGATCAACAACTTTAATACCGTTTAAATATAAATCCGCGCCTAAATAAAGTGGATTACATGTATACTGTTGATCCCAGTAGTTCACACAAAACTCAATACTACACCAAGCCTTGATATCTGAAATATACACGTTTTTAAGTGCAGTGCATTCATCAAAAGCCTCATAGCCTATTGTTTCTACACCTTTTCCGATTGTAATCGATTCGAGACTGTAACAAGACATAAAAGCATAATCATCAATCAATGTTACGCTATCGGGGATTGTGATTGATTCAAGACTGTAACAATAAGAAAATGCATCACTACCGATTGATGTTACGCTATCGGGGATTGTGATTGATGTGAGGCTTGTGCATTCATAAAATGCACAAGAACCGATTGATGTTACGCTATCGGGGATTGTGATTGATGTGAGGCTTGTGCATTCATAAAATGCACTATTACCGATTGATGTTACACTGTCGGGGATTGTGATTGATTCAAGACTGTAACAATAAGAAAATGCACTATTACCGATTGATGTTACACCATCTCCTATTGTAACTGATTCAAGACTGTCGCAATTATAAAATACATAATCATCAATTGATGTTATATCATTTGTAATAGTAAGCTTTTTTACCTTGTTTCCATTAAGATACAAATCAGAACCATTACAAAGCGGGTTTGAACCACTGGTTTTAAAATCAATTTTACACCAAGCAGAAACGTCGGTTATGTATACTTTTTCTATATTAGAACAATTGCTAAATGCATAATCACCAATAGAGGTTACACTATCTCCTAACTTGACAGATGTAAGGCTGTTACAACCATAAAATGCTCGATCACCGATTGAGGTTACGCTATCGGGGATTGTAACCGATGTGAGACTTTCACAACCGTAAAATGCACGATTATTGATTGATGATATATCAGTTGGGATCACTAAGTTTTCAACGATATTACCATTCAGATAAAGGTCTGCTCCTTCAGATAACGGATTTGAATTGTAATTTTCATAAATTGAATCATATTCAAAATCAATTTTACACCAAGTTGAAATGTCGGTTATGTATACTCTTTGTATATTAGAACAATTCATAAATGCATATTCACCAATTGAGGTTACACTATCGGGGATTGTTATTGATGTTAGGCTGTCGCAACCACAAAATGCTTCGTCTGCTATTGTAAGTGTATTCAGTTTCATAAAATAATCACTTGATATATATTCTGTTGCTGCTATCAGATGATTACCTATATACAAAACTTCCTCTTGCCAGTTTTGTTCATCATTATAATATGCAGTACCATAAAATGCACCCCAACCGATTGATGTTACACTATCGGGGATTGTGATTGATTCAAGGTTGGAGCAACCTTCAAATGCACTATAACCAATTGATGTTACACTATCGGGGATTGTCACTGATGTAAGGCTTTCGCAACCATAAAATGCCTCCTCACCGATTGATGTTACGCTATCGGGGATTGTGATTGATGTCAGGCCATTTTCATAAAATGCACCATAACCGATTGAGGTTACAGGATAACCCTCGATTGTTGAAGGAATTTCAACTTCTGTGTCATCTCCAACATATTCGGTAATTGTAACCTCACCGTTTGAAATTTCATAGGTAAAGTCACCGTATGTTGCGGCATTTGCAACCGAAATGGTTGGCAAAAAGCCTATTGCCATTACCAGAATAATGACAAAACTTAAAATTCGTTTTTTCATAAATTTTCTCCCAATGTATATTTGTATTCAAAATATAATATCATAAATTAAATACATACAAATCATAACATATCGAATACAATAAAAGCAAGAGGAGTTGATAAATTTATGGAAACATTTTTACCAAAAAAGCAGGATAAAGAGGTCATTTCAATCCGTTTGCCGTCAAGCCTTTTACAAAAAGTAGACAAAGAAAGTGCCAAGGCAGACATCAGCCGAAACGAATTTATCAACCAATGCATTGAATTTGCGCTAAATCACCTTGAAAAGTAAAAAAAAGAGTCTTATGACTCTTTTTTTAATGTTTTATTTACCCATAAGGTTATGAGTATACTGAACAGTACCGCAACAACCGACAAAAGCTGTTGTGCATATATATGTAGTCCAAAAACAGTGTTGCCGTTCTTTTGAATTATGCTAACAACGGGGCTGAGGGCCAGAGTTGACAAAAATCCCATAACGCCCGACACTGCCTGACATATTGCAAGTGAATCGGCACGCGACTCCTCGGGCGCATAGTCAAACACGAGGTTTATAAGTCCGCTGTTTGTGCCGCCCATCGCCATACCGTGCAAAATATAATAAAGAACCAACAGCACCGGTGCGGTTTTGGGCGTTGTGAATACAACCATCAAAAACGCAAGTGCCAAAAGCCCCGATGCACGTCCGAACATCTTTGCAAACGAGTGCTTATCGGCATATTTCCCCCAAAACCGCGACACGACAATACGCGCAATACTGCCCACAATGCTCATCGCGGTAACGGTTTTTAGAGAAAATCCGAGTTCATTTATAAGATAGGTTCCATAAAACGGAGATGCGGTGTGTGTTGCAATCTGATACAGCACAAACGCAAGCATAACAGCACACATCTTTTTGTTTGAAAGCACCGATTTAAGTGCCGAGAGAATGTTCAGTTTTTTAGCAGTTGACGCATCCTTTTCGTCTGCTATCACCATTGACGCAGTATGGAATACCGTAAGGACAAGAATAACCGCCGCAAAACATATAAATGCAACCGTATACCGTCCGTTTTCGACAAACCTGTCACTCAAAGCACCCATTGAGAATGAAAAAATCATTCCTATCCAAAGCGATGTCATCTCTTTATCGGCAGTAAAACTACCCCTGTGGCTGTTGTCGACAAGCGACATAAGCCATGCGATTTTTTTGGGGTGCGCGATGTTATAAAGAAAATACGCAAAAATAATTATCGCAACAAACAGCACCGTTTTTACACTCGTTCTTATATTTAAAATCGGGATAAAATACAGCGACGTAAAAAGCAGTTGGTTTGCGATACTGAGCGCAATAACAAACGTCTTTTTCCGCCTCGGCTGAAAAAACAGCGAAATCAGCTGGAACAGGCATCCAAGAGTGATAACCGATGATAAAATACCCGTGATGCTGTCCGAGATACCGAGGTGTTTTGTAAGCGTTGCCAAAAACGCGCCCGAAACAACAAGACTTATGAGATACTCGGAGGTTGCCTCCGCAATATACATTTTTTGTGAGAGATTATATTTTTTCATAAACTCATACTAGCAAACAAATCTTATCTTTTCAAGCGTTTGACTTACGAAACTTTTTCGTAAACCTTGAATTTTTATCTGTCACCGATATAATTAATATAGGTGATTAAAATGACAATGGCGCAACTTGCAAAACTTGCGGGGGTTTCGGTATCGACAGTATCAAAAGCGTTTAAGGATGCCGACGACGTAGGTATTGACACAAAAGAAAAAATATTCAAAATAGCAAAAGAACACGGATGTTACGGTAAGTTTATTAAATCCAAGTTCCACAAAAAAATTTTTGCCGTTATTTTTCCTGAACTCGAAAGCACGTATTATATTGGCTATGCAAGACGGCTTAAGCAAATAATTGAGCAAAACGGCGGTATCGTACTTATGTCAACCGACAACTTTGACGCAAACAAACAAGCCGAGCTTATTGATTATTACACGTCGTTTTTAAACGTCGACGGTATTTTTATAATTTCGCTTAAAGCAAAGCTTAAAAGCGGGTATGATACCCCCATCGTGTCGCTCATGTCTTATATTGAAAGCACTGACTCAATAAACACTGATATGCGTCGTGCAATGGCAGACGCCGTAAACCTTTTGACTGAAAACGGACACACCGATATCGCATTTTTGGGAGAAAAACTGACAAAGTCAAAGGCGGATATGTTTTGTGATGTCTGTCATCTACCGTATGACTGCGATAACGTAATCGAAAGCGAGTTGAGATTTCAAATGGCAGGTCAGGACGGTGCAAAGCAATTGCTTTTAAAAAAGACGAAGTACACCGCGATAATATGCGCATACGACGACATAGCTTACGGTGCAATACACCATCTTAAATCGCAGGGTATATCGGTGCCTGACGACATCTCGGTTATAGGCATTGACAACATAAGCTTTTCACAGTTTACAGAAACACCTCTGACGTCAATTGACTACAATACCGAGGATATATGCCTCTGTGCATGGGAACTTATGTCAAAAAAGATAAAGAACAAATACTACAAGGATAAAAATGTTATAGTCCCAGCAAGACTTGTTATGCGCGACAGCGTTGCTAAACGAAAATAAAAAACCATTCGGTTTTTTATTTTCCTCTGAGACGATGGTATTCCCACTTGTCGATTTTATCTATAATATCAAGATTTACTTCGTCAGTCACGCTGTTTGAATAGTTACCTTCGTTATCGCAGTAAACGTTCTCTTTAAGGCGGAAAACGGGTAATTTGCGCCGTGCAGTGTTCAAAAAGTCAAAGTATGCATCGTTACCGACAAAACCTATCAGTTCAAGTACAGCGGCACCGAGATAATTACTGTTTATAACGGGTGCGAGTTCAAGGTCTTGTTTTGCCTTTGCAAAATCAACCTGTTCACAGTATGCGGTATTACCGTAAATCAAAAACGGAGTTTTATATGCCTCAAGGGTGTTTTGAGGTGTGTCGGTCTTGCCGATATTCATACCGAGTTCACGATAAGCAAGGCAGTCTTCACCGAGGTTTGCAAGGTGGTCGCCAAAGAACACAAGTATTGTCGGCTGTTGCATTTTGTCGATATATTCCGCAAGTTCATACACCATATCTGCCGTGTCACGCACACCGCGTAGGTAGACCGACAGATTTTGCATTGAAACATCAGAAATATCGGTTTTTATCGGCACGTCGGGGGTTGCATCGGGATATTTTGTATAGTTATATGCCTGATGGTTTTGAATTGTAACGCTATAGATAAACTGCGGATTTGGGTTTGACTCAATCTTTTCAGTAAGTTCACGCAAAAACGCCTTGTCAGTAACAAGTCCGTCTGCCGTTGTATCGTTTTTTAAGTCAAAACTTTCATTAAACACCTGATCATCAATACCGAAGTGCTTATACACGCTTGAACGGTTATAAAACCAACTGTCACCCGGGTGCAAAAACGAGGTTGCATAACCGTTATCCTTTAGGATTGACGCAACTGTCGGGGTCTTTTTGTTAATAACGCGGAAAGACGAAGTGGTAGCATCGCTTATCATATTGGTCGGCATACCTGTGAGTATGTCAAATTCTGTATTGGCAGTTCCTGCCGCAATATTTGATACCGCGATATGACCCGAAATTGCGCGTTCGCTCGACGTGAGTAGGTTATATTTATAGCAAGGGTTTTGCTCATCGCTTTCAAAATCAAAAACCTCGTCGTTTGATATGTCGGAAAATGCTTCTCCCATCACCATAATGACGTTGGGTGTAACGTTTTGCTCTTTTTGCAAAAGGTACTCTATCTCCCATTTTTGCACCTCACTCGGCTTGTAGCCGTCAGGTTTATCAACGGGATAGAGGTTAAAGTTTCTTAAAAAACAATAGTTAAAACCGAGGGTATTGAAAACCGACGGGATATTGTACATCTGCGGCACAGGAAAACTGTTATAAAGCGCAGTGTTTGTATATACAAATTTTACCGACAGCGAAAATACAACTACTGTCACAACTGCCGACAAGGTACGGTAAAGCACCTTAGGCTTTGCACTCTTTATAAAAAATCCGAGTGTAAACAACGCAACACTGAAAACTATTATTAAAATGAGCAGAGGTATGTGCAATTCAAGTCCGTAACTTGCCATAGACGACACGCCCTCACGGAAAAGACCGATATCCGACGGCACAAATGCATCGTCTCTGCCCTCAATTTTGAGTAGGTTTACATACGACAATAAAAGTGACAGCAGTGACGCCGCACTCGCTCCAAAAAACACGTTGCCAAAAGCAAAATAGCCGATGATCACAAGTACCAGCACGGGAAATCCGTTAAGCACTATAAGAAGCGGACGGCTGATTATATCAAAAAGAGATTTGGTAAACGCACCCGGTTGAATTGCAACAGAAAAAAGAGTTGTAATAACCGCGATTACAAATATCGTCAAAAGCGTCTGCCACAGTTTTAGTTTGAAGTTTAATTTTTGCATAATTTACCTTTAAAACTACAGCCCAAAACAAAAAAGTTTTGGGCTGTGTATTTATTTTTATTGTTGTTCAACAGGTTGCTCGGGAGCAGGGGTTTCGGGAATTGGGGTTTGCTCGGGAGCAGGGGTTTCGGGAATAGGTGTTTCGGGCACCGGTGGCTCGGGCGCGGGAGTCTCAGGCGCAGGAGTTTGCGGTGTTTGTTCCGGTTGTGATGTTTCGGGTTCAGTTTCCGTCACAGGAGGCTTGGGTGTTTGCTCAGGAGCGGGTGCGGGAGTCTCGGGAATTGGAGTCTGCTCCTCTTCTGTATGCATATCACACGTTTTTGTCGGAACACCCTCGGGTAAAAACTGACCGTTTGCCCTTTGGGTACACTTATCAGAAAGCAACATTCCGCTTTCAAAACAATACTCACTCGAAACGAGATTTGTGGGCTTTGCAAGTGCTTTTGGGGCAACACCCTGATGCACCTTTTGCATTACCTTTTTAAAAGTAAGCGATGACGGGTTTGCACCGCTTAAATATACTGTGTGGTCATAGTCATAACCAAACCACACCGCAGCCGAATACTGTGAAGTATAACCGACAAACCATCTGTCATAGTCGCCCGATGTGGTACCTGTTTTACCTGCTGTTTCGTGACTATGCAAATTTGCAGGTGTGCCGGTACCCGAAGATACAGCATATGACAGCAATTGATTCATAACACGCGCAGTCTGAGCAGACATTGCTGTGTGCGATTCAACCTGATTTTCAAGGATTATTCTGCCGTTCTGGTCAACAACCTTTGTGTAAAGATACGGCTTTGTATAAGTACCCTCGTTTGCAAAAGCGGAGTATGCCGCCGCCATCTCGTAAACGGTAACACCCTTTGTCAGACCGCCGAGGCCGAGCGCACCTACATTCTGGTCACTGGGCACAAGCGTGGTTATACCCAGATTATCTTTTAAGAAGTTGTATGAACGGATAAATCCGAGTGCAACATTAACACGCGCGGCAACAGTGTTCATTGACTGTGCAAGACCGGCGGTGAGAGTAACTTTTTTGTTTGACTGTATACGCGATTCGTTAACGGGATACTGCTTTTCTTCGTCAATATACCAGTCAAGAATCATAGATGAGGGAGAAAGTGCATTGTTACCATCAACGCACACACCATACTCGATTGCGGGAGCATAGGTTGCAATTGGTTTTATACTCGAACCGGGTTGCTGTAAACTCTGCGTCGCACGGTTAAGTCCGCGTGCAGTCTCTTTTGGACCGATTCCACCATAAAGTGCAACACACGCACCTGTCGAGTTATCTATTATCGATATTGCGCTTTCAATCGGCAATACTTTATCGAGTTTTTGGTCATAAGCGGTAATACGCGGAAAGTTATTTTTGTCTTTATACACGCTGTCAACCGCATTTTGTACTCTTACGTCCATTGTTGAATAAATCTGAAGACCGCCCGAATACAAAAGCGACTCGGCATACAGTTTGCTATAACCTTTTTTGTTAATAAGGTCGCTTATTACCGCATCAGTTACAGCATCAACAAAATAACTCTTTACGTTTTGTGTATCGGCTTTTGCGCTGCCGTCTGAGAAAACAAGCTGTTCTGCCTTTGCAGCCTCAGCCTCCTCGGCTGTTATCATTTCGAGTTCAAGCATCTTGTTAATAACGTCAGTCGCACGGCGCTTGTTGTTTTCAAAATTAATAAGCGGGTCATAGTAGGTAGGTGCCTTGGTAATTGATGCAATACACGCCGCCTCAGCAATGGTAAGGTCGGTAACTGATTTGCCGAAGTACTTTTCGGTGGCAGTCTGAACACCGTAACAGCCTTGTGAAAGATAGATTGTGTTTAAATAAACCTCTAAAATCTGCGGTTTTCTGTACTGGCTTTCAAGATACCACGCACGTCGCATTTCCTGAATTTTACGGGTGATAGTGTGGTCATCGTCTTCGGTCAGGTTTTTAACAAGCTGTTGGGTTATGGTCGAGCCACCAAAACTTGCGGTTGATGTGGGATTGAAAAAGTTCAATACCGAGTGCAGTGTACGCTTTATATCAACACCGTTATGCTTATAAAAACGCTGGTCCTCGATTGCTACAAAAGCATTCTGGAGATATGGTGAGATATCATCGATATTTGACCAGATACGATTTTCACTGCCGTGGAGTTGTTCAACTTCAACCATCTCGCCGCCGCTTTGAGCATATATTACAGTTGTATAATTGAGCGAATGGTCAAGCGATGACAGGTCAAACTCACCGTCAACGTAAATAAACACGTACCACAAGAATGTCATACCTGTAAAAAAGCAGGTTAGTATACCTGTGAGACACACAGCCCACAGCGCACGTCGAAAGCGCTTTGCCCTTGGTGACTTAGGCTGTTCCTTTTTTTCTTTACGGCGTTTTTGTCTCGCCTCTATATATGTTATCAGTTTTGCAAGAAATTTTTTAAACATTGTACACTCCAAATAAAAAATTCTTATTCATATTAAATTATAACACAACAGTAATTTTTTTCAATAGACTGATAAAATTTAATATTTTTGTACAAGGTCAACTGCATATGTGCAAAAGCTATCCCGTGACTTATTTATCTTACGCGCACGTGAAATACCAAGGGTAAAAAATAAAAATATATAAATAGCAAGATATTTCAAATAGAATTTAAGTGTAACAAGTATTTTTTTATTAATCGCGCGGCAACCGATTTTTATACAGTCGGTAAATTTGCTGTCGGGTTTTGCAATCAGTACATATTTACACAATATAAACTTGAGTTTTATTACAAAAAACACCAATATCACCACACACCACATAAAAACGGTTACCACGGCAAACGTTGTGCGTGTGACACCGTCAAAAAGACCGAGTATTAAAAGTTCAAAGACCACCGCAATCACCAGAACAAATAATCGCAATATTATTGTGATTATCCTGCGGACTGTATCGACTAAAACCGCTTTTAACAGCAGCGGAATTTTTTTAAAAAGGTAAAAGATTTGCAAAAAACTTGTTCTTTGAGTTTTTGATTTTAAAAAGTACATCGATATACCATAAGAAAACGGTGTATATATCACAGAAGAAAAAAACAGCACTACAAGCGTCGTAATGACAAACCGCGGTGTCAGTTTTACCCTTTGTGACAATGCAGACACAAACTCACCTTCATAAAAGAACGCGAAAAGCGCGAGAATTACCACCACTAATAAAATTCCCGCTACGAGTGCGGTGGTTATACCTTTTATTATTGCGGTATTAACATTGTCGGAGCGTTTAAAATTCATATATATAATGTATGCAATTTTTGTTCATTAATTACACGAAAAAAGTAGGTTTTAAAACAAAACCTACTTATATATAATGCTGTAAAAAAGTAGGTTCCGCAAAGGAACCTACTTTTTATATTAATCGTTAAAGAGCATTGTTGCGGGTAAGTATGCTGATGAAAGTGACGGGAGGATACTGCTTGAAAGTACGCTGCCATCAATATCTGATACTTTACCGTAGAAGAACTCACTCCAGGTCTTAAATGTGTTTGCCTCGTAAGGACCAACAGTGGTGTTCTTTGCATACATCGGCTGTGTGAGTACTTCGGGAGTTGCGTTGTACATCTGGAAGCCCTGGTATGTATTACGTGTACCGTCATCAAGTCTGTTAAGAATTTCACTTGCGTTTGTTGTGTGATATGATGAAGCGGTGTTTGCATAGATTGAACGGAAGAACGAAATGCCGGGGTCTTTTTTCATCTGTGCATAGCGTGCTTGCTGTGCCTCTGTCATACCCGAAACAATTGTTGCTTCGTAGTTTGTTTTCCATGCTTTTGTTATCTCTTCGGCAACACGGAGTGCAACCGCAGGATTCTGACAAGTTTTAACAACTGAGAAACCACCGATTTTTGAAGCAGCATATTTTGCTGTTTCGTGACCGTCCTCGTTAGAATACTTACCGTTTTCGTCGGGTTCAGAACTTCTTACAGCCTTTTCTACTGTGTAGCCATAGGGAGCAGGAACGAAGTCGATTTCAACTTTGTTTTCTTTTGCATAAGCAGCAACGTCAGTGTAATCGTCAAAACTTACTGTAACAAATGATGTTGACGATACAATATCGGTGCCTTTGTATAAGCCGAGCATTTTGTCGAATGTGTTTTTATATTCAACATCGTCAAAACTATCGGTGCCGTGACCTGCATCAACAAAGTTTGCAACGTAGTTTGACTGGTCAGCGCCTGTTGTTTCCCAATAGAGTTTCTGGAGAGCATCCATATGGTCACCTACAGTATCGAGTGCCTCGTCTGCAAACATTGAAGAATCAACAGTTGTTGAACGCATTGTTGAGTCAACTGCAAAACCTGCATTGTCTTCCATACCAAACCAAACATCAAGGTTCTGGTCATCGTTTAAGAATGAAAGCATACCAACTTTGCCCGAAACGGTGTTTGCTTTGAGTATTTCGGTAAATGCGCTGATACCCCATGTACCTTCTGTGTACATTGTAGCAGGGTCTTTTACAACAACATCTTTATACTCAACATCGGGAGCCTTTTCGTCTTCTGCGAGTTTTGAAAAGTCGGTATAGATATCACCGGTAATTGTTTTGGTGGGAACTGTTACATTATCTTTATTATACACAAGCATATAGGGAGATGAGATACCTGATGCAACATAGTATCTTTGGTCAGCGGGGTTACCGTAACCGAATTTTGCTGAAAGTTTTGTCGAGAATGTATCGAGTTTATCAGCAATACTGAAGTTTACATACTTTGTAATCTCTTGTGTAAAGTGATGTGTAACACCCCAAGTTTCCTGATCAACATACATAAGGTCTGCCTTTGTACCCGAAAGTACCATCTGGCGGATTTTTGATGTATAGTCGTTTGGAATTACTTGAAAATCGATATTCATATTAAGGTTTGATGCAATTGTTGCAATTGCGTCGTCCTGACCCTTGAATATTTCATAAGGAGCCATAACGGTAACGGTGCGGCTTGTCATAAGCTCGTCTTTAACACCTGTTGCACTTGTTGCATCAACACTCTCTTGCGAAAGCTGACCAAGTATTTCTGTAATTTTGCTGATAACGTCACCCGGAGCATTAAAGGGTGTGTCTGAAACTTCGGGTTCCGGTTCGGGCTCGGGTTCCGGTTCGGGTTCAGGTTCCGGTTCGGGCTCGGGTTCGGGCTCGGGTTCAGGTTCGGGCTCGGGTTCGTCTTCGGGCTCATCCTCAGGTTCGTCCTCAGGTTCATCTTCGGGTTCGTCCTCGGGTTCTTCATCAGGCACAAATGTGTCCTTTACAAGCAACTGTTGCAAACGGTTGCTGTTGTCAGTGCTGTTATTTTTTGCGCCGTCAGGTCTTTTAACGATGTTACAGCCTGTAAAAGCCAGTAACATAAGGCAAATCATAACAATTGCAATGATATTTTTAAGCTTTTTAAGCTTCATGCGCAATTACCTCCCAATTGAAACTGCTTATGATTATCGATAGTTATACTTATAATCGTGATACCATTGTAACATACCAATATCGCATTTTCAAGACAAATATCAAAATTAGTAAATATGCATAAAAATTTTTTATATATTTTATTAATAGTTACTTATAAGTCTTTTGACTGTCGATGAGGTAACCAAGCCGTGCCTTTAGCCCCAAGATCTCATAAGCGAGTGCTGAAATGAGTTTTGGATCGCTTGTAAAATCAAGTTTTTTCTCGGTTATTTCAATCTGTTTTTTTAAAATCAGAAGTTCTTTTGCAGGTGCAATTGTTTGTGTATTTTTCATAAGCATTACTCCTTTTAACAATTAATTGACAAATATACCCTTTTTTAATCATATTGAAAAAGGAGATTTTGTATGATATAATCAAGTAAATTGAGGTGACATTATGGTTAACAAAAAGAAATTTATAAAATACTTTTTAATATCGTTTGCAATCGCGGCAGTGGTGACTGTTTTTTTGCTTTTGGTTGTGTTCAGAGGGTTATTTTATAACATCTATAAATCGAAGGGAAATTCCAGCATCAAAAACCAGCAATACACACAGGCAATCGACCATTTTAACAGCGCACGTAAGTGGAAAAGCAAAAAACAGGAAATTTATCTTTTACTTGCAGACACATATGCAAAATCAGAAGATTTTGACTCGGCAGGAAAAATTATTGACGAGGCGATTGACAAAAAAATCACCACTAAAGAAAGCGGTCTTGAAGAACTCTATATTATGCGTATAAAGGTTTACACATCTTCGGGCAGACTGTCGGATGCAGCAAATTATATAAACTCTCTTGATGACCAGTATATACGCAAAAAAATCGAAGCAAAACGCCCCGCCGATCTTAGTTACACACCCCGTCAGGGTAGTTATGACCGCACACAAAAAATGACAATCGCCGTGCGTGAGGGCGAGACCGTTTATTACACCACCGACGGCAGTTATCCAACAAGTTTTTCTAACATTTACGTTGAGCCGATTACAATCGCAAACGGTGTCACACGCATAACCGCTGTGTCGGTCAATGCCGAAGGTCTTGTATCTCCTGTACTCAGCGCAGAATTTACTGTTACAAACGATTATGAAGAGGTTGTTTTTGACGATCCGAAAATGGAAAAGATGGTTCGTGCATCGCTCGAAAAGCAAACAGGTATAATACGTGTCAAAGAACTTGAAAACGTAACCGCACTTTCTAACAACGGAATCGACGGCCACCTTCGCACACTTTCCGACCTTGAACTTATGCCCAACCTCAAAGAATTTCATATTGAAAACGAAACAAAACTCATTTCAATGTCACAACTTTCGGGCAGAACTGAACTCGTTTCGGTTTCGCTTGTCGGCTGTGAACTCGACAGCAGTGATATAAACGCACTCGGGTCGCTGACCAAACTCCAGTCGGTTGATTTGTCCGATAACAACATCACATCAATAAGCGTTATCTCAAATCTTCCCGAGTTGCAATATGTGTTCCTTACGCATAATAATATCGAGGATATTTCTCCCCTTGCCTCACTGTCAAAACTGCTTGTTTTAGATCTTTCGCAAAACGGAATATCAGAACTTCCCGACTTTTCGGGTATGCAATCGCTCGAGGCACTGTATCTTTCAAAAAACAATCTCTCGGATCTTTCATCAATTCACACTGCATCAAATCTCGTGACACTCGATGTATCGAACAATTCCATTACAAATGCAAAAAACATCGGCAAACTCACAAAACTCGAAACACTTGTGCTCACAAACAACAGCATAACCAATTTTGACTTTTTATCATCTTTGACAGCGCTTTGTTCGCTTGATGTATCGGGTACGTCAATGGTAAGCACCGCTTCACTCTCAAGCCTTCCGCTTGTGGTATTCAACGCAAACAACACAAGCATAAGTACACTAAGTGATATTGGCAAAATTACATCGCTTACAACCCTTGATATTGCAAATACAGATGTTACAAGTATAGCACTGCTTGCAAATATACCAAATCTTGATTATCTGGATATTTCAAACTGTAAAATTACCGATGCAACATCGCTTTCAGACTTCAAAGGGCTTTATACACTCCGCGCAATCGGTGTTCCACTTCCCGATATAACATACGCAAACACAGATATAATGATAGTAACCGAATAAGAAAAAATTGACAGGTCTTATGACCTGTCAATTTTTTTATAAAGATAGATTTTTGCAACTCTGAAGCCTGTTATGTTTACAACAAAACCTTCGTCACAAAGTGTTTTTCCCGACACGGTGAAACTGCCGCCGTCGAGGTCGGTTATTTCGTAATCGGCATCTTTTTCAATATCATAAAGTGACAATGCCGCCTGTGTATAGGGGCTCTTTTTGTCTTTAAAAATCTGTATCATACCGTCATGTTTTTCGGGCCGCGACCACTGGGTTATACGCCACGCAGTATCGTCGCGAGTCGGTTTTGTGAGATTATACATATCGCCGAGGAAATAGTCACGTAAGCCGATGTATTCATACGAATACTTACGCAAAAACTCTACGTCATCAGCATTGTCGCCGAAATGTTCATTCATAGAAAACGTGAAGGAGAACTGCATAGCATAACTATATGAACTGCGAACACGGTAGGCGTCACACTCTCTACCGCAACCTGTTCCTGAAAACGGAGTCCACATCGACAGATTCATATTGTGAAGTTGTGCGTGAACGGCACGCGGATTGCCAACCGTTTGTGCATCGGAGCGCCAAAGCGGAATTGAGCGTTTTATCATTTCAATATCAATACGTCTGCCACCGCTTGAACAGTTGTCAATTATGAGGTTGGGAAATTTTTCAAGCAATCTGTCCCACAACTCATAAAGACCCATAATATACTTGATCTCGGTAATTCCACGTCGGTTTTTTGTGTCATTTTCGCGCCAGAAACTAAGCGGATGCATATTAAAGTCCTGTCGCAAACAGTCGATATCAAGTTTTTCGATATACTTTGAAAGCATATCATAAATATAGTCAAAAGTGCCTTTATCACCAAGGTTTACAAGGTAATATTTTGGCTTTTCGGGGCTTTCCAAAAGACCCGATTTGTCCATTTCAATATCGGCTTCTTTTCTTGCACGTTCTGGTTCAAACCATAAGATGAACTTTTTGCCGTTTTGTTTTACGACTTTTGCAACGTCCTCAAAACCGTTCGGGTGAATTCTGGGGCTTATAGTCCAGTCGCCCAAGTGATGTCCCCACAGTCCCTCGAACTCGTTCGGAGTCGGGTCGTTGGTTTTGCCGTACCAACCCGCATCAATCCACACATGTGAAAACGAAATGTCATTTTCACAAAGTTTATCAATGTTTTCGATTATTTTTTCCGAGGTCATACCGCCCCACATCGCTGCCGAAAACGGCGCAGCATCTACTCTTTTGGGAATGTTGCTTATCTCGTCGCGGATAAATCTTCTCCAAATGTTCTGCGACTTTTCAAAAGTGGTATTATATGGCATTATATATGTACTTGCAGTACGGATTTTTTCGTTTGGATACAGCACAAACTCGGTGTCCTCGATTTTGCCTTGTATTGTCACGCTATCTCTGTTGCAAGTGAACTTTGCATTCCACTGACCGCTCCATCCAAGTGCGTATATAAAGCCCGCCTCACAATGCTCTTGATTTAGATTAAAAAACGGAGCACGACCTGCTGACGAGCGTCCGCCCTCATTTTTATACTCGATGGTTTTGTCGCCAAAAAGAATGTCCCCATACACACCGGGGGTGTCGTTTACAATCATTTCAAAATCGTGCTCGTCATCACTGCAACCGCGAGGATTAAATATTCTGATATGCTCCAAAGAATTGGGCAAAATCGGCTTTGTAGCCTCGCGCGGACCCTGATAGTGACATGGAAGTGTGCAGTCGCAGTCCCACAGATTTGTTATGAGCGGACTGTCGGTTTTTGAAAGGTTTTCAAAATAGTTTACCCACTCGTAAACACCGTATTTTTCGCTCTTTTTTGCAACGTTTGTAACCTTTAGACCGCATTCAAACATATATTCTGTTGTGAGTACGTTACCGTTTTGAGTAACTGTTTTTGTATGCGGTGTGTCAAAGGCAGATTTGCCATCAAGTTTAAAAGAAAACCTTGGTGAGTTTTTTAAAATCTCCATAATTTTTCTCCCGAAAAACAAAAACCATGGCGCATAGCCATAGTTTTTGTTATGTAGTAATTAGTCAAGGATGATGCCGTATGCTTCGCGGGGGAGCATAACTGCGTTTGCCTCGTCAGTATCGATATGCATTGCTGTTGCAAATTTGGGTGATACACGAAGAACTGTTTCGTTAAATACAACGCCGCGCTCTGTATCAACCTTTACAGATACCATCTGGCCATCTTTAAGACCCATAGCCTCTGCATCTTCGGGTGTCATATGAATATGACGCTGTGCAGCAATAACGCCCTCTTCGATTGTAACCTCACCTGCGGGTCCTTTGAGTGTGATTGAGCCTGAACCTGCGATGTCACCGCTCATTTTTACAGGAGCGTTTACGCCGAGTGTTCTTGCATCTGTAAGTGATACTTCAACCTGTGTCTCGGGTCTTGTGGGACCGAGGATAGATACGTTAGCGATTGTTTTTTTAGGTCCGATAAGGTCGATTCTTTCCTCTGAAAGATACTGACCGGGCTGTGAAAGCTCACGCTTGGGTGTGAGTGTTGCACCTGCGCCAAAAAGTGTTTCGAGGTCTGCCTGTGTTACGTGAACGTGACGGGCTGACATTTCAACAAGAATTTTCTTTTCCATAGTAATTCTCCTTAAAATAATATTTACCATATTATTGTACTACTACGTTTACTTTTTTTCAACAATTATTTCAAAAAACAGTCGATATTTTGGTAACTCTCGGTTGACTTTTTTATTTTTGGAAGGTATCATTTAATTAAATTTTAAAAGGTAGGTTTATTTTTATGAAAGCCACAGGAATTGTACGTAAGGTTGACGAACTCGGACGCGTTGTACTTCCGATTGAACTTCGCCGCAACCTTAATATCGATATCAAGGACCCGCTCGAAATTTTTGTAGACGGTGACAGCATTGTGCTAAAACCCTACCGTCCCTGCTGTATTTTTTGCGGAGAGGGTGATGACACCGTAACCCACATGGGCAAAATTGTATGTAAAAAGTGTATTGAGCAGTTAAAGGAGAGATAATTATGAAATTTTTGTTTTTTGCTGATTTTCACCACAGTTCGTCGGGAAGAAGTCCGTTTGGCGAAATGGATCAATTGGAAGCAATCCTTGATGCCGCCGAGAAAAATAACGTTGATTTTATAATCCACGGCGGTGACTTTACATCTCCGGGAAGAGCGCCCGAATTTGTGGCAAAATACAACGATTTTCATATTCCGACATATCATTGTCTTGGCAATCACGATACCGACGCCACGCCGTATGCCGAGGTACTTAAGCATTACAAAATGCCTGATGGTCACTACTATTTTGACGAGGGCGGTTACCGCATTATCGTGACCGACCCCAACTACTCAAAGGTGGACGGTGAATACATCCACTTTGATATGGGTAACTATTTTAAAACCCCCGAGGAACGCGACTGGATGCCGCCCGAACAAATCGAGTGGCTCAAAGAAACAATTGAAAGCGCACCGCATCCGTGCATAATCATTTCGCACACAAGTTATGAGCGAACAGTCAGCGGTTTGAACAATAGAGAAGACGTTCAAAAAGTAATCAACGACGCAAACAAAAAGCGTAAAAACTCTGTTCTTATGGCACTAAATGGTCATCATCACGTCGACTATGTGTCAATTTTAGACGGTGTTTTGTACTTTGACTTCAACTGTGTAAACAACTATTGGTTGCCAAAAACACACGACTGTTACCCCAAGGAAATTACCGAAAAATACGCCAGTGCCCCGCACTGTGTTTATTGGAACGACCCGCTTTATGCAATAATTACAATTGAAGGAACAACCATTACCTGTGAGGGTACGGAGAGCGATTTCTTTATGGGAGTTACGGCTGAGGCTGCAGGGTCCAAGTATGACAAAATGCACAGACCTGTCACACCCAAGGTATCATCATTCAAAATTACATTATAAAAAGAGGCAAATGCCTCTTTTTTTCTTGATTTATTTTGTTATATATTATATACTATGTTTTAAAGATAAATTTAGAAAGGGGTAGTGTTACAGTGGACAAAAAAAGTTATTATATCTCTACTGCAATAGCATATACATCCGGTAAGCCGCACATTGGCAATACCTACGAAATCGTTTTGGCAGACAGCGTTGCCAGATTTAAACGAATGCAGGGCTACGATGTTTATTTCCAGACAGGCACCGATGAACACGGCGAAAAAATTCAGCAAAAAGCAGAGGCGGCAGGTGTAACTCCGCAAGAATACGTTGATAACGTTGCAGGTCAGGTTAAGTCTATCTGGGACATTATGAACACAACCTACGACAAATTTGTTCGCACAACCGATAAAGAACACGAACAAAAAATACAAAAAATATTTAAAAAACTCTACGATCAGGGCGATATCTATAAAGGCGCATACGAGGGTATGTACTGCACACCCTGCGAATCGTTTTTTACAGAGAGTCAGCTTGTTGACGGCAAATGTCCCGATTGCGGACGCGACGTTAAAAAGGCAAAAGAAGACGCTTACTTCTTCAAACTTTCAAAATACGCTAAACAGTTAGAAGAGCACATCGAGTCGCATCCCGAGTTCATCTGGCCACCCGCTCGTAAAAACGAGATGATAAACAACTTTATAAAACCGGGTCTTTCCGACCTTTGTGTTACACGTTCATCATTCAGTTGGGGAATCCCTGTTACTTTCGACCCCAAGCACGTTGTTTATGTATGGATTGACGCGCTTTCAAACTACATCACAAACATCGGTTACGACCCTGACGGCAACCACTCTGACGAGTACAAAAAGCGTTGGCCTTGCGATATGCACCTTATCGGTAAAGACATCGTGCGTTTCCACACAATTTATTGGCCTATTCTTCTTATGGCACTCGGTGAGCCGCTTCCCAAGCAGGTATTCGGTCATCCGTGGCTTATTATGAGCGACGGAAAAATGAGTAAGTCAAAGGGCAACGTTATTTATGCCGATGACCTCGTAAACCTCTTTGGTGTTGACGCGGTACGTTACTTCTTATTACACGAAATCCCCTTTGCAAACGACGGTGTTTTATCGTACGAGCTTATTATCGAGCGCATCAATGCCGAACTTGCAAACATTCTCGGCAACCTTGTAAACCGCACTATCACAATGAGCAAAAAATACTTTGACGGTATAGTAAATCACGGCAAAGCCGATGCACTCGACAAAGAACTTATCGACCTTGCTCTTGCAACCCCCGCGCTCGTTGAAAAACATATGGATTCTATGCATATTGCCGATGCAATTGACGACGTGTTTGCACTTTTAAAACGCGCCAACAAGTACATTGACGAAACAGAACCGTGGGTACTCGGACGCGAGGGCGGCGATAAAGAAAGACTTGCAGAAGTGCTTTACAACCTCGTTGAAGCAATCCGTTTTGCCGCAGTTATGCTAGAACCCTTTATGCCCGACACTGCAAAGGCTATCCATGCACAGTTAAATATCGAAAACACAGGTCTTGAATCACTTACTACATTTGGCAAGTTTGAAAACGGTCACACCCTCGGCGACAACTCAATTCTTTTTGCAAGAATTGATGCTGAGAAAAAACTTGCAGAAATCGCAGAAGAAAATGCTAAAAAGCAACCCGCAAGACCCAAAAAACCGGAAGAACCGATTATCTCGATTGACGATTTTGCAAAAATCTCGTTCCGTGCAGCAAAAGTCATTGAGTGCGAACCGCTTAAAAAGAGCGATAAACTTCTTGTTCTCAAGGTTGACAACGGCTTTGAGGTAAAACAGGTACTTTCAGGTATTGCACAGCACTACAAACCCCAAGACCTTATTGGCAAAACAATCGCGCTTGTAGACAACCTCGCTCCCGCAAAACTCCGCGGTGAGATGTCGGAGGGTATGTTACTTGCTGCCGATACCGATAACGGTCCTAAGGTTATTTTCCTTGATGACAGCATTCCTGCAGGAGCAAAGATAAGATAATGGCAGGACTTATTGACACACATGCACATCTTTATGAGCCTGACTACGAAAAAGACTTTGACAATTTTGCCCAAGAGTTGCAGAATAACGGCGTTGAAGCGGTAATTTGTGTAGGCTGCGAAATTGCGACATCAAAACGCACACTCGAAATTGCGCACAAGTATCCATTCATTTTTGCCGAAGTCGGCTTTCACCCGTGCGACGTTGGCGAAATCACCGACGAGGACTGGGAACAAATGAAAAAGATGATTGCCGACCCGCGAGTTGTTGCAGTTGGCGAAATCGGTCTTGACTATTATTGGGACAACGTTCCGCGCGATATACAAAAAAAGTGGTTTATCCGTCAGCTTGACTATGCAAATGAGATAGACCTGCCTGTTGTTATCCACGCTCGCGATGCAACACAAGATTTAATTGATATTTTAAAAGAACACACACCCAAAAAGGGCGTTTTACACTGTTTTTCGGGTTCGAAAGAAACGCTCAAGGAGATTGTAAGGTTTGGTCTTTCAATATCAATGGGCGGTGTTGTCACCTTTAAAAACGCACGTCGCGCAGTTGAATGTATCGAGGCTGTGCCGCTTGACAGACTGATGCTTGAAACAGACTGTCCATACCTCACACCCGAGCCATTCAGAGGCAAACTCAACCGCCCCGATTATACAATCTACACAGCGCAGAAAATTGCCGAAATCCGCGGTATGACAACCGAGGAAATTATTGAAATCACAAACAAAAACGCTAAAGAAATGTTTGGATTAGGAGAAAAATTATGAGAGCTGCTTTTTATGAATGTGATATAACCCCGCCGATTGGCGGATTTATGTGGGGACACTATGCACCTGTCTATTCACAAGGTGTAAAAGACCGTCTTTTTGCAAAAGCGGTTGTTATGGAAGATGGCGGAGAGTATGCCGCAATCGTGGCAGTTGACACCTGCTCACTTCCAAAGGGAATTCACAAGATTGTAGCAGACAGAGTGGCAGAGTTTACACCAATCCCTGCCGACAAAGTTTGCATTTCTTCAAACCACTCGCACTCGGGCGCACCTATTTGCGGTGACGATTCGGTTGGTGCAAAAGCAGATGAGGCATATCTTGATGTATTTTTACGCCTTTGTGCAGACGCAATAATCCTAGCATACCGCAAACTCGAAAACGCTGACATTAAATATGCAATTTCGCAAGTAGACAGCATCTCGTTTAACAGAAACTTTATTATTGAAGACGGAAGTTATAAAACCCACGGCAGAGGCAGAACGGATATTGTTGGTACCCTTGACGGCATTGACCCCGATGTTCCTGTGCTTTTCTTTGAAAGCGAAGGCAAACCGATTGGTGCAATCATAAACTTTGCGTGTCACCAGTGCTGTTTACACAACTATGGAGAATCTGGCTATAGCGGTGATTTTTCATCGTATCTTTCAAAGCATCTCAAAGAAAAATACGGCAACGATTTTGTAAGTCTTTTCTTGCTTGGCACCTGCGGTGACATAAACCACGTTAACCCCGATAAAAACGTACCTATTCCTGATGACCACTATCAGCACATGGGAAAGGTTCTTGCAGATTCGGTTATTGCATCAATGGACAGCGCGGTTGCAGTTGAAGGCAACGTAAAAGCACTTATGTCAACTGTCACTCTCAAAAGACGCCCTATTGACAAAGAAAGCGTTGCAAAACAGGTTACAAAGTGGCTGTCAAACCCCAAATTCAGCTTTATGCGTTCGCGCAACCTGATCCACTATGAAAAAACAAACGGCGGTGTAACGGAAGATACGATGCCCGTTCAGGTAATCAAGGTGGGTGACGTGCTCATTTCGATTATGCCTGGCGAAATTTACAACGCATTCGGAAAATACATAAAACAAAATTCGGGATTTACAAAGAATATGGTTGTAGAAAACTGCAACGAGTACTTAGGATATATCCCCACAGAAAAGGCTTTTGCCGAAAAGAGCGACCTTTATGAAATCTCGCTCTGCGGACACAGTTGCCACACCAAAGACGCAGGTCAGACTCTTGCAGATGCAGTTTTAGAACTTGCAAAATCATTATAATAAAAATGGGTTGATTTCAAATCAACCCATTTTTTTATTTCATATAATCTTTATGGAATTTTGTAAACATTACCGAGGCTTCGGCACGTGTGCCTGTCCCCTTGGGGTCAAATTTACCCGCCCCTTTACCGTTTACAATATCAGCTTGCTGGCAAGTATAGACCGCCGCTTTTGCCCACTTGCTTATTTTGCCGTCATCAGAGAAGTTTTCTCTTCCCTCTACTGATTTTAACGTAATTTTTTTAAAAGCAGCAAAGTTAACAAGCATAACACACATCTGTTCGCGGGTTACGTTTGCACCGGGGTCAAACTTACCCTCGCCGACGCCGTTTACAATCTTGTTGTCACTTGCCCACTTAACAGCGGCAGTGTACCACTTTTTAGCGGGAACGTCTTTAAATGATGTTGTTACATTTCTGTTTGAGGTATCAACACCAACGAGGTTTGCAAGTACCTGTACAAACTGCGCACGTGTGATGTTGCTGTTTGGAGAAAATGTATCCTTGCCGGTACCTGTAAAAATACCCTGTTCAACGGCATAGTCGACATACTGTTTATACCACGCCTTTGCCTTGACGTCATTAAACATTTTTGATGTATCAACTTTTACAAGTGTATTCGCATTTAACTGCTTTAGCGAAGTAGCGTTAAAACTGTTACCCTCTCTGCAAACGAGAGTGCTGTTTTCAACATAGATTTCGGTAATGTAATCAAACGGTGAAGTATATACCTTTGTAATATCTTCAAGTTCTGTATTATAACAGTAGATATTTTTGGTATCGTTATAAAAAATACCGTCACCGTAAATAACGGTTGAGGGCGCAATAACTCTGTATGTACTAACCGAGAGTAAAACCTCCAGATTATTAAGAGCAAGTATATCAGCAACCTTACCGCCGTCATATACCTTTAATTTGTTGTCGGCACTGTAATAGATTTTACCTGCCGAGTGCATAACCGGAGTGATAATATCGCTAAAATCCAGATTATCATACGTTGTGGCTTTGGGTGACATATCAAAATCGTTTGCTTTATGCTCATCATTCGACAACATTTTTTGTGTTGAACACAAAAAATATGTGTGTTTTACAAGTTCAACATTGCTGAGCGGATCATCGTATGTCACATCAACATGATATGGAGTATTATTTAAATAAACAATATTCCACGCGTGGTTTAATTTTTTTGATGCAGTAATTGTGCTTTTTATACCGACTTTTTTCAAAAGATATTTATATGCTTTTGAATATCCCTCGCACACCGCTTTTTTGCCTACAAGCGCACCATAAGCGGTCCACGCCGAGCCCGAAAAAACGACATCATCTATTTTGTATGTGCAAATATCCGCAATAGCATCGTGAAGAATGAGTGCTTTCTCCACATCATCATATCTGCCGTCATTAAGACCTGCAACCATTTTGTTTGCAGTATTGCGCAACTCACCGAGAAGTTTGCTATACTGAGCCTTATTCATAGAATACTCAAGGTGTATTTCGATAATTTTTTCACTTGTTGACAAAGTTGAAAGACCCTGGATATGAAAGTTCTCGGCATTATTTATAAGCAAATCATAAATTATATTTGCATTTTGCTGATTGTTTACAATATTAAGATCACTAACTTCACAATTAGTGAGATTTTGCGCAGCAGTATTAAGGCGTTTTTCAAGTTCTGCAACAGTAGCATCCGAAAGTGCTGCAGCATTTGCAAAAACAGGCAGTGCAGACACAGTCATAACCATTACCAAAATAAATGCAATAAGTTTTATTCTCTTCATTTCTATCTCTCCTTAATACAGTATACTATCATTAATATAAGAAATTGTCAACAGTAAAAAATCCCCACAAATTGTGGGGATTTTAATGTTAAGATCAAATTACCAT